>JADLCM010000018.1 GCA_020847175.1 Phycisphaerales bacterium | reverse complement strand
ATCGAAGCCCCCGAGGGCTGGCGGAGACTCGAACCCAGGTTCTCCGGAGTAGGCGACGCCGCCCGGGCCGTCGTCACCCTTCGCAAGGAGGGCAGGCCATGAGCCGGATGTTCCGAACCGCCTCCATCGCCCTGCTGGCGACCGGGATCGCAGCCGCGACCTGGTCCGCCCTGCGGTTCAACCGAGCGGCACGCGAAGTCTCCACCGCGGAACGCGACCTGGCGCGTTGGCGCAGTGCCGTGCATGTGCATCAGCAACTCAGGTCCGAAGCCGCGCTCGTCCCCCTCCTTCCCGAAAGCCTGGTGGCCGAACGCATCGTCGAGTGCCTGCGGGCGGCCGGCACCGGCCCCGAGCACGTGCAATCCCTCGATCCCCAGGAACCCATCACCCTCGAAGGCGGCGTCCAGAAGCGGCGACTGGGCCTGATCCTTGAAGGACTCACCCTCCCCCAGGTCGGCGGGTTCCTTGCTTCCCTCGCGGAGCGCGCTCCGGAGTGGACTATCGACCGAATCGAACTCGTCCAGATGTCGAACCGCCGGGGCGATCCCGGCGCAGACCGGCCCCTCCGCCTCACCCTGGGCGCCCAGGCGCTCTCCCGCGTTGGAGCACGCCCATGAGACACGCGCACAACTGGACATTGATGACTCTGTCGGCCGCGATTCTTGCCGGCTGCACCGGCTCTCCCGGCGGACCCGTCTCCAGCCCCTACTCGACGATCGAGCCCGCAACGCGTGACCCCCGCAGAGCCGATGACCTCAATGCCCGGGCCGCCGAGATCCTCGACACCGACCCCGCAAAGGCCGAATCCCTGTTGCGCGAGGCCCTGGGCTGTGACCTCTACCACGGACCGGCGCACAACAATCTCGGCGTGCTCTACCTGAATCAGGAACGCTTCTACGAAGCCGCGGCTGAGTTCGAGTGGGCACGCCGGCTCATGCCCGGCCACCCTGACCCACGCGTCAACCTCGCCCTCACCCTCGAAGCGGGGGGCCGCCTCAGCGATGCCATCGCCTCCTACGAAGCCGCCCTTGAGGTCCGTCCCGGGCACCTCCCCGCGCTTCAGGGCCTCGCCCGCGCCCTCGTCCGCACCGGCAACCGCGATCCCCGCACCCGCGAACTCCTCGATGAACTCGTGATGCGCGGTCCCGATGAGCAGTGGCGAGAGTGGGCGAGGAGGGAGCGTGAGAGCGGCCAGTGAGAATGCCCGCAATCCGGGTGTCGGTGCATTCCTATGCGAAGACAATTCTCGCGACCGGTCCGAGTCCGAGAGACCAGTCGCCTCGCACTCACCCATTGCCGACCGCCGGCTCACGAAGTCCCGCAAAGCCGCTCGGGAGTACGAGTGCAACCGCGAATATCGTCGAGGCGTACTCAAATGAACATGGCAGCAAATCGTGTTCAGGACAGAGGCGGCGAGATCTGTCCAGAACGCTCGTGAGAGTGGCCCCAGCCCGGCGCCTCGCCAAGAGAGGAGACCGTCCTATGGGACACTGCATGCGAGCTGTCCAGGTACTTCTCAGCGGGACGGCTGTGGTTCACTTAGTCCAAGCCGCACACGCCGAGCCGACCTTTAACGAGATTGCTCCTTTGCCCGGGTTCGAAGAGTGCGAAGTTTCTTCGCTCAGTGCCAATGGCAGGGCGGTTGTGGGCCTGAGCAGCTTGGGCTCGACGGCGCACGCGTTCCTTTGGACCGCCGGGAGCGGCTCCATCGACTTGGGCACGCTGCCGGGAGGGCTCCGCGCCTACGCCCGTGGCGTGAACCGAGACGGTTCCGTTGTGGTCGGGCAAAGCACGACGATGGAATTCTCTGCGATACGAGCGTTCAGATGGACCCAGGCCAGTGGAATGGTGGACCTTGGTCTGATCCCAGGCGGGGCGTCAAGCTCGTGCGCGGTCGCGACAAGCGCGGACGGCAGAATCGTCGTGGGAACCGACGAGTTCCACAGTCCTTCCGTAGCGTTTCGTTGGACGGAAACTGACGGCATGGTTCGTCTCGACCCGCCTGCGGGTACGACTGGCTGCGGGGCGTTCGACACGACGCCGGACGGAGAAATCACGATTGGGTGGTGCCAGAACACGGTTGCCGGGTCAATCGCCCGGTGGACTCAAGGGGCGCCACCCGCCGACCTTGGAGGAATGCCGCGTGGCGGACTAATCATCGGGAACTCAATTAGCTTCGACGGATCCACCATCGTCGGGTTCGGATCAGTCGCTCCAAGCTACCGGTTCATCACTTACTCAACACCTGAAGGCCTTCGCATCATCGAGACGCCACCTGACTGGGGTGATGGCCGAACGCTGGGTTACTCTACAACGACCGGCGGCGATTTGATCGTTGGGGAAGGTGCGACAGACGGTGAGGATCGCGTTGCGGTCGTGTGGAGCGAGGCCCTTGGTCTGGTACGCCTTGATGAGTTGCTAACGACGCTTGGGCTAGATGTGGCTGGATGGAAGCTTACCTACGCATCTGACATTTCTTCCGATGGATCGGCGATTACGGGGAGTGGGCAAGCTCCCGGCTCCACTTTGACGACTGGCTGGATCGTGACGGGATTGCCCGTCCTTGGTCGATGCACGCCAGACCTCACTGGCAGTGCAGATCCTCTCAGCCCCTTCTACGGGATCCCCGACGGAATCGTGGACGCTGCTGACTTTTTCTATTTCCTCGACCAGTTTGCGCTTGGGTCAGAAACTGACGCCGATCTGTCTGGCAGTGCGGATCCGAACGCAGATTCGTACGGCGTGCCCGACGGGTTCATTGATGCGTCCGACTTTTTCTTCTTTCTTGACGCCTTCTCGCGTGGCTGCGTGTAGCAGTGAGAGAGATCGCTGTCGCGTCACGAGCACACGCCGTGCTCGAGGTGACATCGCGTCGGGCGAAGGATTGCTCCCTGGGCTCCCGAATGGGCCGCGAGCAGTCTCGCGATTGAGGTGGTCATGGAGTGAACACCTGTTACCATCCCTTCCAGTCAGACCAGTGCAATCAGCGTGGCTCATACCGATACTTCCTAATCCTCCATCGCATCCACAGCTGCGACGCCGCAAGGGCAACCACAAAACCTGGGAATAGCGACTGCCACGGGTCGGGGCCGGTAGTCATTGCCTGGCTGAGATACAGGCAGCCGCCTTGCAGAATGGCTGAGGCCGCGAGGGCCGCTTCAATCGTCTCGATTCCAGTTCGACCGCCGACGCTTCGGCCGCGGCTCGGGTGCGAGGATTGGAACGCGAGCAGCTTCTCGCCCGTGCGGATCGCGACGAGCCGTTCGATCTCTTCAATGCGGCGGAGGGCGTCCTCAAGGGACCGGGCGTGATTGATCGTGGTCCGAACGACCCAGACGAGAGTGAGCGGCAACGCAGTGAGCAGGACGACCCGAACCTCTTCGGGAAGGGCGCCGATGCTGCCGAGCATGGCGGTGAGCACGCCGAGCGTGATCGGAAGACGTTGATCGAGGGCATTGAGCCTTGCTATCGCGAGGGCATATACCTGGCGGTATTCCTCCAGCAGGATTAGCGTTCGATCGGCGGGCGGAACGGAAAGGCGGTTGCCGGGCGGGCGGCTGACGGGGCGCGGGTGCATTCCTGTCCATAGCACAACCGAGCGGCAGGCGCAAAGACCCGTTTCCGATGCTCCAATGGTCGTCTGCGGACATCAGCATCACGACTTACGCAGCCACTTCGCCACCTTGACGAAGTCCACGCCGCACGCCTCGCACCAGACCATGAATTCCGGCACATCCATCCGCCTCTGCCCCGTATCGCATTTGTGGACCCAGGTACGGGGCTTGCCCATGCGCTCCGCCAAGTCCCGAATCGTGAGGCCAGACTCCTCGCGGACCCTTTGCAGCACGCGCAGAAAAGCCTGGTACTCCGGGCGGTGGACCGGGTTGGGCGTTCGCGGAGGTTGTCGCCGAGGTGTTGTCCCTGCCACGGGGACAAGCTAGAGTTTGCTGCCCGTGTCCCCAGTCAGGGGACAAGACTTCTCGGCCATGCGGAGCCAGCCAATGCCTGCCCCGACGAGGAATAGGGATGCACAGCCCCGCGGCAATCTGGACGCAAGCCGGGAGCGTCACCGCCTCAACTTGGGCATCAACTCGGAGGGCTCGACCCCCAAGGCACGGGCGAGTTTCTCAATCGTCTCCAGCGTCGCCGACCGCTGTGCTCGCTCGATGAACGAGACCGCCGTTCGGTGCAGACCGGCATCGAAGCCCAGTTGTTCCTGGGACACGCCGCGAGCGGTGCGAAGCTCTCGCACCCGCTCTCCGAAGTCCTTGGCGAACCGGCTGCGTTTCACTGGACGCACAGTCGCAGGCTGCGTACAACTCGTCTACATACAAGTCGTCACAATGGGAGGGCACCCATGCTGGCCAAGACTCTGACCATCGACGGAATCCGACTCGACCTGCCGAACCCGGCCGCCGCGACGGGGGCCGACGTGCTCGCGGGGATTCTCGGCATGGCTCGCACGACGGTGGACCGGCTGCGTGCCCAGTCCACCGGGCCGACGGCGGCGGTGGGCCGCCTGCGGGGGACCGGCCGCGGGATCCACTTCCGCGACCTGATCGCGAGGTTGGAGCGGGACCACCCGATCGAACTCGCCTCCCCGTTCGAGGACAGCCTCCGGGTCGCCGGGGCGGCTTGGGATGCCAGCCGCATCGTGAGGGGCGGGGCGGAGGGGGCTCTGGCCAAGCTCCGGTGGAGCGACGGGGCGACCGACTTGCCGATGCACGTTCATGAGCACTCCGACCGCTTCATCATCGTGGACAGAGGGCGGGGCTTCTTTCACGTCAGCCATCAGATGGCGGATCGGTTCGACGGCAGCGACGTGCGAAGCATCCCGGCAAGGGAGCGGGACGTTTTCGTGTTCACGCGTGGCGTCGTGCACACCTTCAGCACAATGGACGAGCCGATGACGCTGCTCTCCTGCCAACTGCCCTATCTCGCTTTCGACGATCCACGGCAGTACCGGCTCCCGACCTTCCGCTGGGTTGCGGGGGAACAGGCCGAGAAGTGCATCCCCTACGTCTCGTGTGATCCGGCGTGGTCGGTATTGGCGGCATGTCCATCACCCCGTAAAGGGTCGAGTTACTAGCACGTTGCTTTCGCCATCGGACTGTGCCAAGCTGGCACAGCGCGTGACTCTCGGCATGCCGTAAGGCCCGCGCCCTACTCAACCCTAATCAAGAGGTACGGGAATGCTACCGTCTAACGCAGCCACAACCACTTCCGTTTGCCTGATCTGCATGGAGGCGGATCGACGGCGTCGACTGCTCCGCACGGTCTCCATACAGTCACTGCTGTATGCGACGGCTAGGCGGTCTCTCTCTTGTGAACTGCCAAATGAAGCGTTTGACACCTTTTGACTGGGAAGCAAAGCGGTTCAGGAGAAACCGAGGCACATAGTGATTGCGTCGCTTCACGTCCGTCATGGCGACTCTCCCGTGGTGAGCGAGCGGCCCCGCGAAGCGGCCCATCGCTCATGCCGGGAGGATACGGCGCCATATGCGATGAGCGGGCAGGGCTCGCCGCACAACGGTCCGGAAAGCCATTGCCCCTCCAGAAAGCTGCACAAGCACGGTAATGATCCCGGGGTTCGGCGGCCGGAGGAACTGGCCTGCCCCCGAAACCTGATCCAGCAACTATGAGAGTCTCGACGGGCCGCGGCACGGCCCCGTGGGTCCAATGAGTAGGTCGATGGCTTTCAAGCGCAGCGAGCGCGGACGGAAGGAGCCGAGTGCACCGTCTGAACTGAAGGGTAGAGATCGCTCCGCCATACCCTGGGCTCATGTCGCTCGTCTAGACAGTGCATGGCGCGCAGTTGGCGCGCGGAACGAGCAGATTCGCTGTGTCGGAAGCGCCTTTCGCCGTTGCCAACGCGCCTACGAAAAGTGCGACTCTGGCGGCTTCCTGCGGCATGTGTGTGCTTTGAGGTGTTCCCTGGGGGCTCAGGGGCGTATCCGAATCGTGTTCGGGACGTAGGGGTCGTAGGTTCAAATCCTATCACTCCGACCAATGATTCCAATGACTTAGCGGCTATCGCCGCCCCCGATCCGCCAACGCTGGCGCGCATTTGGCGCGCAAAACGCCACTTTCAGTGGCGACGCCCCAGCGAGCACCGGGTGCCACACCGCGTCACCAGGAAGCACCGCTCCCGAAGGGATGCTCGACTCGGGCCTCTGCCAAGCGACGAAATGAGCGGGCATTCTCAGTCAGGATGTCATACCGCAGCGTGGTCAGTTCCTTCGTGAGCGCGTCGAGCTGCTGTAGGGTCGCCCCTTGACCAGAGCCAAACACCGTCCGGCTGCCATCAGGGACCTTGGCTAGCGCCCGCAGCGCTGCGTCCGTCGCCAGACGCTCGCAGTAGCCGATGCAGGCTTCGAGAATCACCAGCTCTCGCGGTGCAGGAGAAAGCAGCTCGCTTTCCGGGAGGTTGTACGCGATTCCCACGATGTTGTAGCTCGACATCGGCACACTCGTCGAGAAGCCGTTGAACCTCGGACTCGGTGAGGAACCGATCCCGCGGGGCGGGCTTCGGCAACAGGCGTACATGCGGGAAGGCCGCGATCTCTCCTCTCCGCCAGGCGTCGTAGAACGCGGCCCGGAGCACTTCAAGATCGCGGTTGATGGTGCCGTTGGAGTTGGGGAGCCCCGTGAGACGGGATGGGCGGCGCCAATGGATGAAACGCTCCTGAGCAGTCAGCGTCATTTCGTGGACGTAGCGGAATCCCGAGAGACTCAGGAACTCGGTCCACGCTTGGATCGCGTATTTCGCCGTGTCATGGCTTGGCCGGCCCTCCAGTCGATCCTTGTAGGAGCGAAGCACCTGCAGGACCTCGACGCCGCACGCGGGGAGGATTCCAGACGGGCCCTGAAATGGGCTTGTCGGGTTCGGCATCGGCCCGGGCGTCGGGGCGATCACAGGTGAACGGGGCGGGGTTTGCCTCGATTCAGCAAACGCAATCAGACGCCGCTTAGCCTCCTCAAGATCTGCAGTGCCCGAGGAACGGCGTTCGACACGCCGCGTGCCGGGGACGCACCACCAGATGAACCAGGCGGCGGTGTCGCGTCGCTTGGCGAGCCAGTGGCCCTGATACTCGAACACCGGGAGTTTCCAGTTCTACATCGGCACCGGGCCCGCCTCGCCGGTGAGTCTGCTCGCCTCCTTCCCGATGGCCTCCAGCGGCACGTGGACGCCCCAGAGCGCGACCTTCACCGCGCCGACCAACTCCGCCGCGAACCCGTGGCTCATCGTCAAGGCGTACACCACCGCAAACCCGATCCCGGGTGACGATCGGGTGTATGTGGGCATCGACGACATGTTCCTCGATGTCGTTCCCGGGCCGGGCCCGATCGCGCTGCTCGCGGGCGCCGGGCTCTTTGCCTCACGGCGCCGGAGCCGGTCGTAATCCAATTGATTCCTGCTGACTTCGCGCCAAGCCCCGGGGTTCTACCGGGGTTTGGTGACTTCTGGTGGATGCAGAATCTCCCTTGACCGGACCCCACCCGGCGGGCGACAATGGATTACTCGGGGGCGCTTCGAGGGCCACATCGGGGGATCGCGCCGGTGAAGTTCACCAGACATTTCGATCCGGGTTTCGCGGTAGCGCTCGGGCTGTGCGCAAGCGTGGTGTGCGCCGACCCACCCGCCAACCTGCTGACCAACCCGGGCTTCGAGGAAGCAGACCCGATCTTTGTCGAGTTCCCGCTCGGGTGGGCCGAGATGCCGGCGCTGGGCCCGCGTTGGCGCGAGATCGGCGATGATCCCTTCAACCCGCCCCTTATCCGCTCCGGGCGGCGCTCGATCGACCTTCCCACGCTCCCCGGGCAGCGCTTCGCCGGGTGGACGACAAACACGTTCGGCGACCAGGGCCAGCTCTTCGACCCGCCGTACGAGTACGGCGCGGGGCCGCTTGTTGTCCGGGGGTACTACGCAATCCCGGCGAATGACCCGCTGCTCAACGTGCTGGCCGGGCTGAAACTCGAGTTCCGGCGCACCCCCCCGAACTTCTCGATCTATCTCGCGTTCGAGGACTTGAGCATCACCGGGCACACCGACGGACAATGGCGCCGATTTGAGTTCATGGTCTCGCAGGCGGATTTCGACTATTACCACCAGTTGTGGGGCGGACCGTGGCCCCCCTTCCCGACGAGCGTGAGCGTGCTGCCCCTGCGCTTTCTGCCCGAGCCCTTCGACCCTTCGACCGAACAGTCGGGGACGATCTACTGGGATGATCTTGAAGTTGTGCAGTTGCCGCCCTGCCCGGCGGACTTGACCACCACGAGTGATCCGAACAGCGCGGGCTACGGATTGCCCGACGGGCAGATCGACGCCCAGGACTTTTTCTATTACCTCGACCTGCTCACCTCGGGCGACTCCCAAGCCGACCTCACCGGGTCGTCTGACCCCAACGCGCCGGACTACGGCGACCCGGACGGCACAATCGACGCGGCGGACCTCTTCTATTACCTCGACCAGTTCGTCGCCGGGTGCCTGCCCTGAGCCCTGAAGCAAACGCGGGCCGTTCATCCGCGATTCCTCTGCCCCTCCAAGGCAGGTCACGGAAGAAACGCACCCTTCCACGGGTTGCGCCCGCGAAGCGCGGGCTTCACTCGTGGCTACGCCCCATCACCCCTTTGGGGCGTTCCGAAACGACCGTGACTCGAACATCCCCTTCCGCGCCCGCTCCCCGCCCGGCACAATTCGCCCGCTCCGCCCGCCGACAGGTCGGGCTTCCGCCGGCTACTTGCCCGCCTTCCTCCGGTTGCAGTCCTTGCACAGCATCTGGCAGTTCTTCGCATCGGTTCTGCCGCCCTCGTGCCAGGGCGTGATGTGGTCGGCTTCCATCTCGTCGAGTTCCAGTTTCTTCTGGTTCTTCTTGGTGCACTTGGGGCAGATGCCCTTCTGCCGCTGGTACGCTTCCCGCCTCATGTTCTGCGAGAACGCGCGGATGTTGAGGTGGCGCTCATCGCCGTCGAGCACGTACGGGAAGCTCACGCCCGCGCAGGCCCGGGCGTATCGCATCGCCGACATGGGCGCGCACGAGTGGTGCGTGCGACTGCGCGGGACGCATCACGGTCGTCGTGCCGGTCGTGGGCTCCCCGCCGCCCCCGACCCTCCCCTGCCCGCGCTGCGGGAGGCTCCCCGTGGTCTGCACCATCGAACTCTCCCCATGAGCCCGCTGCACCAATCCCTGAAGTCCGCGCCCGCGGCTTGCCACTTCCTTCCTCCGCCCCGCTCATCTGCACCCGCGAGGGCGGCCGGCTCTCCGATGCCGTCGTCCGCCGCCTCATGAAGCGCCTCGCCGCGAAGGCGAGCCTCGACCGCCGCGTGCACGCCCACGGCCTGCGGCACACCCACGCGGCCCAAGTCCGCGCCGAGGGCGTCGACATCGGCATCATCAGCAAGCAACTCGGCCACCGGTCCATCCTGACCACCATCCGCTACCTCGATCACATTGCGCCGGTGCAAGTGGTGAAGGCGATGAGGGAGAGGGAGTGGGGCCTTGACTCATGAGATGGCTCACCCGAGCCCGGGCGGGATCCCCGTTTGGGAGGTGATTCGATGCTACACTGATGCGATGCCAGTGGCTCGGCTCCATCTACCCGACGACGCGCGGGAGGATGAGTCGGTAAACTCCGAACTGCATCCTGGAATCTGAACAGGAGTGATAGGTGTTTCACCAGAGGGATCTCTGAACAACCCAGCATTTCGCGTGATCGAGTAGAGTGCGTGGGCAAGCACGGAGGCTCGTCATGTCGGAACGGACGAACGCGGGGCGTGGGCTGCTGGACGCGATGATGGATGGGTTGT
>JADLCM010000017.1 GCA_020847175.1 Phycisphaerales bacterium | reverse complement strand
CCCGCGTCAGGCGTCGCTCGGGCAAGCCCGCCAGCAGCCCCGAGAGGATCAGGAACACGTTGACGCCGATGACCGAACCCATGGAGTGCGCCACGATGGCGTGCGTGCCGTGCACGAGCCGGTTCAGGGGCGGCACGGCGAAGAGCACGCCGCTCCCCACCGCGAACGCGGTCCACACTCCGGCGAGGCGCATGAACCGGGCGGCGTCGTCCCGGTCGGCTTTGGCCCCCTTCCGCGTCATCGCCAGGTGACGCAGGAACGACACGATGCCCAACATGCTCGCGCCGAAGGCGGTCCACTTGAGCACCTCGGGCTGTCCCGATGCGTAGTGGTGGTGTCCGAACGTGGAGAGCAGCGCCACGACCGCCAGCGCGTACAGGCGCGGCGAACGCAGGCGCCGACCCCCGCCGGGCCGCGATGACAGCAGAATGCCCAGCCCGTACAGCGACGTGTTGAGGCCGGCAAAGATGGTGTCCAGCGCGTGCCACTCGATCGTGAGGGCCCGCGTGGGACCCGGCACGCCGGCCCCAGCCAGCCGATGGGCAAGCCCGAGCACAGCAAGCACCAGGCCCATGAGCAGGAGCCACGCGCCCTCGGGCGAGCGCGAACAGAGATGGTCGAGGGCGAACCAGACGCTGCACGCGGCGACCACGAGAAACGCCCCGGGCATCACCGAAAGCGCCAGCGGCCAGGTGATGTATTCCAGCCCGCTCGCGTGCCCGGCGACCACCGCGCCCGCCCCGGCGACGAAGAAGACCGCGAGACCGCCGAGCATCAGCCGGCGCAGCCGCACCCAGCCTTGAGCGCCACCTTCGATGACCCGCTCCAGCAGCGCCCCCACCCCCGCCATGAGCAGCACCATGACGCCCAGGGTGTGGGCGGGCAGCACTCGTTCCCAGGGCAGGAGGTGCATGGCCAGGCCGGGACGCACCGACTTCACACCGAGCACCAGGCCCGTCCCGAGCGTCCACAGCAGGCTCGCCGCCACAAGGGTCGTGCCCGGAGGCATCGATGCCCGGCTGAGGCGCGGCGAAGGGATGCCCGGAGCGTCCGCGCTCATCGCCCGGACCCTCCCCCGGTGAACCACGACTTCGGCGCCTCTCGTGCCGCCGCGTCAACGGCGCGGAGATAGTCCACGATGGCCGCGCGCTCGGCATCGCTCAGCCCGGCGAATGACGGCATGCCCTCGGGCGGGCTGCGCATCATCACGTCGACGAATCCTTCCGGACGGCGCGTCACCACGAAGGTGAGGTCCGGCCCCAGGTGCCCGCCGAGCCCGAAGAGCGCATGGCACGACTGGCACCCGGCGGCGCGCCAGGCGCGCACGCCCTCCGGGGGCGCCCCGACCCGCGTCCCCATCGGGCTCAGCCACACCGCCCCGGCGTAAGCCGCGAACCCGGCGACGGCGATCGCTGCGCGAATCACAACCTGGTGCCGCACCGCGCGCCGGCCCGGCTGGCGCCCGGGCCCGTTCATCGCCCGGCCCCGGCGCGGTCAAGCACCCGCCCGCTCGGGTGAACCGGCTCAAAGCGGGCCTGGAAGAACCGCAGGTACTTCGGCTCGAACGTCATGCGCAGGCCGGAGACGCGCGACCGATTCTCAAAGAGCGAGATCACCGATTCTGCGGTCACATCCATGTGCGCCTGCGTGTACACCCGCCGCGGGATGGTCAGGCGGACCAGTTCGAGCGAAGGATAGATGTTTTTGCCGGTGTCGGCGTCGCGCCCCGCGGAGACCGCCCCCCGCTCCATCGCCCGCACCCCCGAGTCGATGTAGAGCGCCGCCGCGAGCGCCTGCGCCGGAAACTCCTCCCGGGGCATGTGATCGAGAAACTCCGCCGCGTTGATGAAGATGCCGTGACCCCCGACGGGCCTCACGATGGGCACGCCCGCACGCGTGAGCAGGTCGCCCAGGTACTCCACCTGGCCGACGCGGGCGTGGATGTGCTCCTGGCGCACGCTCTCGGTGATCCCGATCGCCATCGCTTCCAGATCGCGTCCGGCAAGGCCGCCGTAGGTGTGAAGACCCTCGAAGAGCACGACGAGGTTGCGCGCCTCCTCGGCCAGCGCATCATCATTGAGGCACAGGAACCCGCCGATGTTCACCAGGCAGTCCTTCTTCGCCGAGTTGGTGCACCCGTCCGTGAACGAACAGATGCGCAGGAGGATGTCGGCGATGCTCCACGAGGCGTAGCCGGGCTCACGCTGCTGGATGAACCACGCGTTCTCGACCGCGCGCGTCGCGTCCAGCATGAGGCGGATCCCGTGACGCCGGCACGCGGCGCTCACCGCCTCGATGTTCCCGAGGCTCACGGGCTGGCCGCCCGCCATGTTGACACAGCACTGGAGGCAGAAATACGGAATGCGCGCAGCCCCGACCTTCGCCACCAGACGCTCAAACTTCTCCAGGTCGACATTGCCCTTGAACGGCGCCTCGCTCGACGCATCGTGCGCGGCGTCGCAGATCACGTCCGCGAACCGGCCCCCCGCCAGCTCCTGGTGCGCCCGCGTGGTGGTGAAGTACATGTTCCCGGGCACCACATCGCCGGGTTTGATCAGCATCCGGCTGAGCATGTGCTCGGCCCCGCGCCCCTGGTGCGTGGGCACCACGTGCCGGTAGCCGTAGTAGCGCCGCACGACCTCTTCGAGGTGGTAGTAGTTCTCGCTCCCCGCGTAGGCCTCGTCCCCGAGCATCATGCCCGCCCACTGGCGGTCGCTCATGGCGCTCGTGCCCGAATCGGTCAGCAGGTCGATGTACACGTCGCGCGACCGAAGCAGGAACGTGTTGTACCCCGCCTCCGCGATGGCCCGCTCCCGCTCCTCGGGCGTGGTCATCTGAAGCGGCTCAACCATTTTGATCTTGAACGGCTCGGCCCATGACCTGCGGGACATCGCGTCACCTCCGGATTTCGAATACAGATAAAACGATCAATAATCGCTCGAATGGTGCCTAGATTCCAGAATAGAGTCAAGTTTGGTACGTTGATAGCATTTTGTTCGGCTATTCACACGAATGTAGAGTCGGAAAGTCGCCGAAACAGTAGTTGATGATACACTTATCCTGTATTGAGCCGACTCCCAAGGAGCATCCATGGTCAACCAGTCTCTCGTTCCCACCGGCTCGGCCGGAGCCCCGGTCCACGCGCGCGTCGGGGCGCCGGACATCCAGGCGATGATGACACGCCACGGGTACTCCCCCGAAATGCAGCGCGTGATCCTGGAAGAAGGGCTGCTCCCTCCCGGTCTGCTCGCGCGCCTGCACCTGCAATACCCGCAGGTAAGCGGGCTTCTGGAGACCGAGCCCTTCCTCTTCACGCACCGGGCCACTTACGAGGGGCTCCAGGGCTTCCGCGAGATCGTGTCGATCCTCGCCTCCCGCGGCATCCACCTTGACGCGCTGACGGAACGCGAGCTCTTCATCGAGGTGTACCGCTTCAAGGCGACGGCCCACGTGCTCAACGCGATCAACTGGTCACGCTACCAGCGCGACTCGCTCTACCAGATGGTCTTCCCCCAGCCCGGCATGATGCGCCCCGAGATCGTCGCCCAGTACGCCGCGGCCTCAAGCCCGGAGGTGCGCACCGCGATCGCGGACGGGTACAAGCGTGAAACCGCCCCGCACGACGGGTGCCAGCTCCTGAACAAGCCGTGGATCGAGCGTGAGAGCGGCGGGATCGACGTGCTGGAGGGCAGCCAGCACAAGTATCCGCAGGTCGCGCTGGTCTTCGACAAGACCACGCAGGACTGCTTCGCCTTCTGCACCTACTGCTTCCGGCACGCGCAGCTCCGCCAGGATGACGACATGTTCATCCAGCACGACGTGGCGCAGGTTCATGAATATCTTCGCGGGCACCCGGAGGTCACCGACCTGCTCATCACCGGGGGCGACGCCGGGTACATGTCCGCCGATCGCCTGCGCCAGTACGTCACGGCGCTGGTCGAAGACCCGGCCCTCCTGCACATCCGGACGGTGCGCATCGCCTCCCGGGCGCTGACGTACCAGCCCGAACTGCTCCTGGCCCCCGCGTACGCCCGCACGCTCGAGCTCTTCGACTGGATGCGCCGCAACGGGGTGCAGGTCTCGTGGATGTCGCACTTCTCGACGCCCCGTGAACTGCTCAACCCCGGCACCATCGCGGCGATCCGGCGTCTCCAGAGCCGGGGCGTGACGGTGCGCAGCCAGAGCCCGATCATGAACCACATCAGCCTCTTTCAGGATGAGCACGGGAAGACCGACATCGAGCGATCGGCACAGAACTGGATCGACCTCGCGAACATCCTGGCGACCCTCGGCGTGCGGTTTCACTCGATGTACTGCGCCCGCCCGACCGGCGAACACCACTACTTCGCGGCGCCGCTGGCGGACATCGAGAAGATCTCGAACCTCGTCTTCCGTTCGCTCAGCTCGCTCAACCGCCCCTCGCGGTACATCACGATGACCACGAGCGCAGGCAAGATCTCGCTGCTGGGCGAGGCCCGCGTAGGCGGGCGCAAAGCGCTGGCGCTCAAGTTCAACGAAGCCCGCGACATGCGCTGGATGGACATGGTCTTCCTCGCGGTCTACGACGAGACCGAGACACGGGTGGACCGCCTCGTGCCGCTCGATGGGGGTACGTTCTTCTTCGAGAGCGAACTGCACGACATCGAGGAAAGCCTGCGGGTGACGCTTGAAGGCCGCCCCATCGAGCAACGCCGCGCATGATCGACAAGCGCATCACTTCGGTGGAGGAGGCCGTGCGCGACGTGCGCGACGGCGCCTCGGTGATGATCGGTGGCTTCGGCGAGGCCGGCAGCCCGATCGAGCTCATCCACGCCCTGATCGACCAGGGCGCCCGCGGGCTCACCGTCATCAGCAACAACACGGGCTCGGGCAGGGTGGGGCTCGCGGCGCTGATCGCCGCCGGGCGCGCCGCCAAGGTGGTCTGTTCCTACCCGCGCAGCGCGAACTCCACGGTCTTCCCGGAACTCTACCGCGCGGGCCGCATCGACCTCGAACTCGTGCCGCAGGGCACCCTCGCCGAACGCATCCGGGCCGGCGGCGCCGGCATTCCGGCGTTCTACACCCCCGCCGCCGCGGGCACCCGCCTCGCCCAGGGCAAGGAATCGCGCCGCTTCGGCGAGCGCGAATATCTGCTCGAACTCGCGCTCACCGCCGACGTGGCCCTGGTGCGGGCCGAGCGCGCCGACCGCTACGGCAACCTCACCTTCTCCAAGACCGCCCGGAACTTCGGGCCTCTGATGTGCATGGCCGCCCGGTGCGCCATCGTCCAGGTGCGGCACATCGTCGACGCCGGCGCCATCGATCCCGAAGCCGTCGTGACGCCCGGGCTCTTCGTCTCCCGCGTCGTCCACGTGCCCGCGCCTGCCCACGAGTCGCGCCTTGTGCGCGAAGGAGCGGCATACCCGTGATCCGCCCACCCACCCCCGCAGCCCCGGAAGGCTGGTCACGCGAAGAAATGGCCCGTCTTGTCGCCCTCGACATCGAGGACGGCGCCTGCGTCAATCTCGGCATCGGCATCCCGGAGCTTGTCGCCCGGTTTGTCCCCCCGGGGCGCGAGCTGCTCTTTCACACAGAAAACGGGCTGCTCGGGGTCGGCCCTCCCCCTGATCCGGCCCACGAAGACCCGGAACTCATCAACGCCGGCAAGAAGCCGGTGACCGCGATCCCGGGCGCCGCATACTTCCACCACGCCGACTCCTTCGCGATGATCCGGGGCGGACACATCGACGTGTGCGTGCTCGGGGCCATGCAGGTCGCCCCCGGCGGCGACCTCGCCAACTGGTCCACGGGCGATGATGACGCGATCCCGGCGGTCGGCGGGGCGATGGACCTCGTCGCGGGCGTGAAGCGCGTGCTCGTGATGACCGAGCATGTCACCAAGACCGGCCAGCCCAAGCTCGTGAACCGCTGCACCTATCCCCTGACCGGCCTCGGCGTCGTCAGCCGCGTCTACTCCAACCTCGCGGTGGTGGACATCACGCCGCAGGGTTTCGCGGCCCGCCGGATCGCCCCCGGGCTCACCTTCGACCACGTCCGCGAGCGCACCGGCGCACCCATACTTGACTGGAGCGATCATGGCGTCTGAACGAACCCGCGCCCTCTACGAACGCGCCCAGCGCGTCCTGCCCGGGGGCGTCAGCCGGAACTCTGCGCTCCGAAAGCCTGTGCCCGTGTACGCGGCGCGAGGTGAAGGGTGCTGGGTGACCGACATCGAGGGTGTGCGCCGGCTTGATGCCACCGGCAACATGGGCTCGCTCATCCACGGGCACGCGCACCCGGCGATCGTCGAGGCCGTCTCGCGCCAACTCGCGCTCGGCTCCGCCTTCGCGCTCTGCACCGAGGCCGAGGTCGCCTTCGCCGAAGCCATGGTGGCCCGCGCGCCCTCGTTCGAACGCATCCGCTTCGTCAACTCCGGGTCCGAGGCGGTGATGGTGGCGCTCAAGGCCGCGCGGGCCTTCACCGGCAGGCCCCGCGTGGCGAAGGTCGAAGGGGCGTACCACGGGGTGTATGACTTCGCCGAAGTGAGCCAGACCGCCGCGCCCGCGAACTGGGGCACGCCGGAGCGCCCCGCGAGCGTGCCGGTGTGCCGGGGGACGCCGCGCTCCGTGCTCGACGACGTCATCGTGCTGCCCTTCAACAACCCCGCGGGCGCCCTGGCCCTGCTCGACGAGCACGGCGCGGACCTCGCCTGCGTGCTTCTCGACCCGATGCCGCATCGCGTCGGCCTCGAGCCCGCGCACCCGGCGTTCGTGCAGGCGCTCGCCGACTGGTGCCGGAAGCACGCCAGCCTGCTCGTGTTCGACGAGGTCATCACCTTCCGAAGCGGGTTCGGCGGCGCGCAGGAGTGGTACCCCGCCCGCCCGGACCTGACCGCGATGGGCAAGATCATCGGGGGCGGCTTCCCGGTGGGCGCTGTTGCGGGCCGCGCCGACGTGATGGATGTCTTCAATCCGCTCACCTCGCCCACGCGCCTGCCTCACTCCGGCACCTTCTCGGCCAACCCCATCACCATGACCGCAGGGTTGACGGCCATGTCGCTCTTCGACCGCCCCGCCGTCGCCCGCCTGAACGCGCTGGGCGATCTCGCGCGCCGCCGCATCGCCGGCGTCATCGCCCGCGCGGGAATCCCGGCCTGCGTCACGGGCGCGGGGTCCATCTTCCGGGTCCACTTCAAGGCGCGCCCGCCGCAGAACTACCGCGAGGCCTATCCCGCCGCGTCGGAGAAGGCCGCGCTCGATGCGCTGGTTGCCTTCGCCCTCGATCACGGCGTGCTGCTGGTGGACACGGGCGCCGGCATGCTCTGCACACCGATGGGTGAACCCGAGATCGAGATCATCGTGAACATCATCGAGCAGGGCCTCCACGCCGCCGCGCCGCACCTGGAGGCCGCGCCCGCGGCGGGCACATGATCGGACACCCCGCGTTCATCGTCGAGGCCGCACGCACCCCGATCGGGCGGTACGGCGGCGCGCTCGCCCACATTCGCGCCGACGACCTGGCCGCGCTGCCCATCCGGGCGCTCATGGACCGGCACCCGCGACTCGACTGGGGTGCGCTCGACGAGGTGATCCTGGGGTGCGCCAACCAGGCGGGCGAAGACAACCGCAACGTCGCGCGCATGGCGCTGCTCCTCGCCGGGCTTCCGGCGGCGGTGCCGGGCGTCACGGTCAACCGCCTCTGCGGCTCGGGCATGGAGGCCATCGCCCAGGGCGCCCGCCTGATCGCCGCGGGTGAGGCCCACCTCGTCATCGCCGGCGGCGTGGAAAGCATGTCGCGCGCCCCGTGGGTCATGCCCAAGGCGAGTGAGGCGTACTCGCGCGATGCGCGGGTCTTCGACACCACGATCGGCTGGCGGTTCATCAACCCGCGCATGCACGAACGCCACGGCACCGATGCCATGCCCGAGACCGCGGAGATCGTCGCGCGGCAATGCGGCATCACCCGCGCCGAACAGGACGCCTTCGCCGCGCAGAGCCAGGCCCGCGCCGCACGCGCCATCGCCGAAGGACACCTCGCCCGCGAAATCATCCCCGTGCCGTCGCGCCAGGACCCATCCGTGTCTGTCCGCCACGACGAGCACCCCCGCCCGACCACGATCGAGAAACTCGCGTCGCTCAAGCCCATCACGACGCCGCAGGGAACCATCACCGCCGGCAACGCGTCAGGCGTGAATGACGGCGCCGCGGCGGTGCTCCTCGCCTCAGAAGCCGCGCTGATCTCGCACGGGCTCACGCCCCTCGCGCGGGTCCTCGGCGCGGCCAGCGCCGGCGTCGAGCCGCGCGTGATGGGCCTGGGGCCGATCCCCGCGACCCAGCGCCTGCTGGCACGCCTCGGCCTGGCCCTGCGCGATTTCGAAGTCATCGAGCTCAACGAAGCCTTCGCGGCCCAGGCCATCGCCTGCGCGCGCGGGCTCGACCTCAGCCCGGCTGACCCCCGCCTCAACCCCCTCGGCGGCGCAATCGCCTTGGGGCACCCCTTGGGCATGAGCGGCACCCGCCTCGTCGGCACCGGCGCCCACCAGCTCGCTCGCACCGGCGTGCGCCGGGCTCTGTGCACCATGTGCGTAGGGGTGGGCCAGGGCATCGCCATGGCCATCGAACGCGCAGGCTGACCCCGCGCCGCATCGCCTCACGACTGTTTCGCTGTTGGGCCGTCCGGCCCGGCGCGACCGGGCCCCGGGCAGTCGCCGCACGAGCCGTTCTTCTCGGCGCACGGCGCAGGAAGAAACGGGCTTGCCCCGGAACTGGACTCACCCGGCGCATCGAGCAATTCGGCGACCGTGGTCTCGGCGAACCGGGCCTCGATGAGCGCAATGGCATCGTCCAGTCGCCGGTGCAGGGGGCAGAGGTTGGCATGGTCCGGTCGGTCAAGCGGGCACTTCGTGATCCGCTTGATTGGGTCCACCGCATTCACGACTTCCAGCACCGAAATCTCCCCGGGCGCCCTGGAGATCGTGAACCCGCCGTTGGGGCCGCGCTGCGAGTTGACGAGGCGCGCCAGCACGAGATCGCGCATGATCTTGGAGAGGTAGCCCTTGGGCACGCCCGTCACCCGGGCAATCGACTCGCTGTTCATTCCGGCGTCCGGGGGCAGCGACGCCAGGTGGGCGAGGGCACGCAGCGCATATTCGATGGTCAACGAGATCATCTGAGCCCCGGAGGCGGCATCATTGCCGATCAAGCATACACGATTATCCGTAGGGATCTCTGAACAACCCAGCATTTCGCGTGATCGAGTAGAGTGCGTGGGCAAGCACGGAGGCTCGTCATGTCGGAACGGACGAACGCGGGGCGTGGGCTGCTGGACGCGATGATGGATGGGTTG
>JADLCM010000016.1 GCA_020847175.1 Phycisphaerales bacterium | reverse complement strand
GGCTCGATCCTCACGAACAGGTTCGACTGGCCGGTGATGCGTCCTCTCATGCCGCCATCTTCGCACCACCAACCGCGGCGGTTGCGCGATTCGGCGCGTGTTCGGGGAGATTCTTCAACAGCCTGCTTGACGTACGGGTCGCCCGCGGGCGCCTTCGAACTGAATGTGGGCGTGTACCTACCCCAGCGTGAGCCGGTCTTCGTCGTTCAAGGGCCTGACCACCTTCAGCGCCCGCAGGTTCCGGTGGCGCCCAAGCTGGGCCAAGAGCTTCGGCTCGCCCGCGACGCAGCAGATGACGGGCTCGGCGGCGCGCCGGTCGGTGACGATGAGGTCGCCCGGGGCGAGGTTGGCGAGGTCTTCGACAGTGATCGTGGTCCTGGCGAGCAGCCCGGTGAGCTCCAGCCCGGCGGAGGAGAGACGTTCGACGATCTGCTTCTGCGTCGCATCAGATCGGGCGTTCTTGGAGGCACTGAACCAGCTCTGCGAACTGAGCCGTTCCATCACCGGCTCGATGACGTTGTAGGGGATGCACAGGTTGAGCGTGCCCGCGCGGTTGCCCATCTTGACTTCGCACCCCACCACCACCACCACCTCGTTGGGCGGGACGATCTGTACGAGCTGCGGGTTGCTCTCGCTGGCGGTGATCCTGAAACTGAGTTTCTTGACCGCCTCCCAGGCTTCGGCGAGCGCGGCAAGGCCCCGCGTGGTCACGTTGCCGATGAGGCGCGATTCGATCTGCGTCATGGGACGCTGTGGGATGAAGATTTCCTGGCTTGAACCGCCGAGCAGACGGTCGATGATCCGGTAGACGATGAGCGGGCTGACCTCGAGGCACATCTGGCCGTCGAGCCCGTCGGCGGCGATCAGATTGAAACTCGTGGGGTTGGGCAGCGATGACGTGAACTCGGCGTAGGTCATCTGCTCGCAGGTCGCCACGCGGACTTCAACGATGGTGCGCAGGAACCCGGAGAGCGAAGCGCCGAAGTTGCGGGCGAAGGTTTCGTGGAGCGTCTGAAGAGCCCGCATCTGGTCCTTGCTCACCCGCTCGGGACGCCGGAAGTCGTACGGGCGGACCTCGACCTGGGCCACGTCGCGCCTGTGCCTGCTAAAGACCGTCGGCTGAGCGTTGGAGACGGGTTCGGGGCCGGTCATCGCCCCGGCGAGCAGCTTGTCAACTTCGGATTGGTCCAGAACGTCCGCCACGGGGTACCCTCGCTCGACCGCTGCGTCGGTCAACTATCGGACCATCCCCCGCGCCGTCTTGATCCGCGGCGACGGGGAACACTTGCCCCCGGGATCAGGTACACCATCAACCATGCCACGAACCGCGTCCGCCGCCTGGGTGATCCTGCTTGCGCTGCTCGGCGCGGTGTTTCCGATGGCTGCCCAGCCTGACGACCCGATGGGCGAGGAGATTCCGGCGGTTTCGGTCGCGATGATCCCCCAGCGCGGCCAAGTGGAGCGGGGCGATGTGGTCGCCTTTGCGATCACGCTCGATCACGCTCCCGGGTTTCACACTTGGCCGAACGAGCCGGTTGTACCCCCCGAGTTCAGGGGGCTTTCTCCCATCGCGACCACGGTGGAGATTCCGACGCCGCTCCCTGCCGCGGTGGCTTCGATTGAGGAAGTCATCTGGCCCAAACCATCCCCGGTTCCGGTGAGTTCGCCGACCGGGGGCACGGTGGACATTCTTTCGTTCCATGAGCGGGCGGTGGTGATCGTGGTCGCCCGGATCCGCGCGGATGCCCCCTTGGGGCGGTTCGAGTTTTCCGCGGTGGTGGGCTACCAGGCGTGCGACGAGCGCGGCTGCGAGGCTCCCGAAGACGTCACGGTCACGGCGAAGGTGGATGTCGTCGCGGGTACCGGGACGCTCTTCAACGGGCTCGACCTCGGGGCATACGCGATCGCTCCGCCGGTCGTGACTGGTGAGGGCGGCAAGCAGCAGGTCAAGGCCCGGGCTTCGGTCGAGTTTTCCCGGGTTGCGCCGGGTTCGACGCAGAGGATCGCGGTGGAGTTGACTCATCTCAACGGGTTTCACACCTGGCCTGCGGACCCCGAAGTGCCCCCGGAGTTTCGCGGGCTGGTGCCGGTGCCGACCACGCTGACCCTGCCCGGACGGGATGCCGCCCCCTGGCTCGCCTCGTCGGAGGTTCGGTTCCCCGAGGGTTCGATGGTGACGGTGCGCACGCCGAACGGTCGCCCGGGGCAGCTCCGGGCGTATCACGGGCGTGAGGTGATGATGGTGACGCTCGCGGTGGGCGCCGATGCGCCCGCAGGGCGGGTCAAGGTGCCGGTCACGGTTCGTTTTCAGGCGTGCGACGAGTCGGTGTGCCTGCCGCCTGAGCGCGTGACGATTGAGTTGGAGTTTGACATCGGACCGGGCGACGCGGTGGGGGCGACGGGGGTTGACTCCACGATGTTCGCGACGGGGGCGCCGCCGGCACCTGAGAGCACGGGCGATGACCCGAGCCCACCGACTGCGCAGGTTGGCGGAGAGGCGGATGACGGAGTGTCGACCGGCGGGCGCATGTTCCTCGGGTTCATCCCGGTGCCCGAGGGGGGCGGGTTCGTCGCCCTGGCGGCGGTGGCGCTGCTCGGGGGCGTCGGAGGGCTGGTGCTGAATCTCACGCCGTGCGTGCTCCCGGTGATCCCGATCAAGGTGATGACGATCAGCAAGCACGCGGGCTCGCGAGAGCGGACGCTTTTCCTGGGCAGCGTCATGGCGCTGGGCGTGGTGGCCTTCTGGGTGGGGATCAGCATTCCGGTCATCGCGTGGCAGAGCTTCGGCGACCCGTCGGCGCTCTTCGGCATCTGGTGGTTCACGCTGGGGATGGGGCTGCTGATCGGGGTGATGGCGCTGGGGCTGATGGGGCTGTTTGTCATCAACCTGCCGCAGTCGGTGTACATGGTGAACCCGAAGGCGGACACGGCGACGGGGTCGTTCCTGTTCGGGGTGATGACAGGCGTGCTGGGGCTCCCGTGCTTCGGGTTTGTCGCGGGGGCTTTGCTGGGCGCGATCGCGGGGCAGCCCCGGATCATGACGGTCGTGGTATTCACGTCGATCGGCGTGGGCATGGCGCTCCCGTACCTGGTGCTCTCGATGTGGCCGGCGCTGGTGAAGAAGATTCCGCGCACCGGCCCGGCGAGCGAACTCGTGAAGCAGTTTCTCGGCTTTCTCATGCTCGCGGCGGCGGCGTACTTCATCGGGGCCGGGCTCACGGCCCTGGGCAAGGAGTCGCCCCACGTAAACAAGGCGCTCATCTGGTGGGCCGTGGCGTTCTTCGTGGTGATCGGGGGCGCGTGGCTGAGCATCCGCACGCTGAAGATCACGAAGAAGCCGGTGCGGCGGATCGCGTTCGTCGGGCTGGGGGCGCTTCTGGCCTGGGGGTCGGTTGCGTGGGCCCAGGGGCGGACGCGCCAGGCGCGACTGGACGCGGCGCTGTGGCACGAGTTCACCCCGGCGGCGTTTGAGGAGGCGCGCGCGGCGGGGAAGGTCGTGGTGCTCGACTTCACGGCGGTGTGGTGCCTGAACTGCCAGACGCTTAAGGCCCAGGTGCTGGATCGACCGGAAGTGCGTGAGGCGATGCTCGCCGGGGATGTCGTGGCCCTCGAGGCCGACCTGACCAGCGAGTCTGCGCCGGGATGGCAGGCGCTCAAGGATCTCGGCGAGACGGGAATCCCGATGCTGGCGGTGTTCGGCCCGGGCACCTCGGAGCCGTGGAAGAGCAACGCCTACACGCCGGCGCAGGTGATGAAGGCGATTCGCAGCGCCCGGGGCGGGTAGCGGGCGCACGGGCATGGGTCCGGGTATCATGCCCGCGCATGAGGCACTTGACACGAAGCCGGGCCGGCACGCGAACGATGATGGTGTCGGCGGGGGCGGTCGCGGGCCTGCTGCTGAACGGGTGCGGCGCCGGGGCCCCGGGCACGCGCGTGCTGCACGCGAGCGAGTTCGCCTCGTCGGATGCGCAGGGGGCGGCGGTGCTGTCGCCGGCACCGATCCCGGGGCCGGAGGCGCCGGGGGGGGGCGGGCCGCCGCGCGTGATCTCGCTCTCGGAGGCGACGCGGGAAGAGCCTGGACCGACGGCGCCTGCCGACGATGCGCCGGTGCTGGTGGACGCGAAGGTCGGGGACATCAACGGGCGCGCGGTGTATGCGTCGAAGTTCTTCGCGGACATGGAGGACCGCCTGCGGGCTGAGGCCCGGACCAAGCCGCGAGAGCGATGGCTGGAAGACACCGAGCGCGAGATCGCGCGCAAGCTCAACGACCAGATCCAGGAAGAACTGCTTCGCGCCGAGGCGATTGCGTCGCTGCCCGAGGCGCAGCGTGAGGTCGGCATCCGCAACATGCTGGACTCGCTCCGCCAGGAGCGTGTGCGCAAGGGGGGCGGCGGTTCGGCGGCGGAGGCTGAGCGGACCCTGCGCGACGAGACGGGCATGGACATGGATGCGTACGTGCGGCGGCAGGGCGATCGCGAACTCATCCGGTACCAGTTGCACAAGCGCGTGCAGTCCCGCGTGCACATTTCGTGGCGCGAGATTCAACAGGAGTTTGAGCGCCGGTACGGCGAGTTCAACCCGGCCCCGACGGCCCGGTTCGTGTGGATCCGCGTGCGCGACACCCGGGCGGACGACATCGCCTTCATCGAATCGGAACTGGCGGCGGGGACGAGCTTTCGCGACCTCGCCGCGCTGCCGGCCAACGGGTATCAGCCGGACAAGGGCGGGGTGTACGAACGGCAGTTCGAGGGGGACTTTTCGGGCGGCAAGTTCTTTGTGAGCGAAGCGCTGAATGCCGCGGCGGTGACGCTGTCGCCGGGGGCGTGGGCGGGCCCGATCCGGGCTGACGGGTTCGTGAGCTGGGTGATGCTGGCCTCGGTGGAGCGGGTGAGCACACCCCTGTATGACGCGCAGTTGCTGATCCAGCGGGAGCGGTTTGACCAGCAGCGCGACATTGAGCTCGAAGAGTACATCACGCGGCTGCGGGAGCGAGGGAGTTTCTCCGACGTGTCGGACATGACGCGCCGGCTGCTGCAGATCGCGGCGGAGCGATACCTTCCTCCCCTGCCCCCGCCGGGGGCGTGACGTGCCGGGACGATCACGGGGGCGTGCGGCCTTCGCGCTGCGGCGCCTGCGCCGCCTTGCGCTGGGGCCGAGCAAGGGGAGGCGCGAGGGGGACCGGAACCGCCTTGGCGCGCGGGCGGAGCGGCTCGCCTGCCGGATGCTCCGCAGGGCGGGGTACAAGGTGCTGGCCCGCAACGCAGAGACCGCCGCGGGAGAAGTGGACGTGATCGCCCTCTCGCCCGACCGGCGGGTGCTGGTGATGGTGGAGGTCAAATCACGCAGCGCGGGGGCTGCTGCGGCGCCGGAGGTGCAGGCCGGGCCTGACACGATCCGGCGGCTGCGCCGTGCTGCAGAGGCGGTGCGGCGCGCGAACGCCTGGCAGGAGAAGGGCGTGCGCGTGGATGTAGTGGGCGTGGACTGGCCCGCGGAAGGCAGCGCCAGGCCGGAGATTCGGCACCACGTCGGCGTGGGGTAGTCGCGCGTCGAGATCGAGGCGTCAGTTGCCGGTGATGACGCCGTGCAGACCGAGGCGATGGGCACGCTCGACGCGGACGCGGAGGATGCGCCCGATGAGGCGAGCGGCGTCCACGCCCGCGGGGGCGTCGAAGAACACGATCTGGTCGCCGTCGGTGCGGCCCGAGAGCTGGACGGGGCCCTCGGGGGCCGGCGCCAGCACGTGCGACCGCGCGTCGCACCCGTGCTCGCCCGCGCAGGCGTGATCGTGCGCTTCGGATTCGGCGACAGTGCGGCCCGCAACGGTGAGGGCCACAGCGCCGGCGGCGCGCCGGATCTCGCCGTGGGTAAGCCCGGACTCGCGGAGCGCCTTCCGGCTGACGCCCTCCACCATCACATCAAAGGTGAGCCCCACCTGGGCGCGGCTCACCTCATCGCTGATGCTCTCCTGCAGGGCGAGCAGTTCGCTGTTTCGGCGGCGCTTCACCTCGCCCGGGACATCGTCGGGGAGGCGGTCAAAGGCGACGGTGCCGGGCCGGGGCGAGTACTTGAAGATGAAGCAGTTCTTGAAGCGCGCGCGGCGCAGCAGGCCCATGGTCGCGTCGTGGTCGTCGTCGGTTTCGCCGGGGAAGCCGGTGATGACATCGGTGGAGAGCATGAGGGGCCGCCCGGGTGCGTCGAGATACGCGCGGGCCCGCGCGAGGAACTCCTCGTACTCGGCGAGGGTGTAACCGCGGTTCATGGCGCGGAGCATGCGGTCGCTGCCGGTCTGCACGGGGACGTGGAGGTAGCGGCAGATGCGGGGCGAGTCGCGGATGACCTCGAGCACATCGTTGCCGAAGTCACGCGGGTAACTGGTGACGAAGCGGAGGCGCCGGATCGAGGGGACTTCATCGTGGATGCGGCGGAGGAGGCCGGCGAAGGTGGTGACGCGCTCGCCTTCGAGGGCATCGCGGTGGTGGCTGCCCTTGTAGGCGCGGCCCTTCTGCGGCTGCGTGACCCCGGCGACGGCGGTGGCATGGTCGTGCTCGAAGCGGTAGTGGTTGACGGTCTGGCCGAGGAGCGTCACCTCGAGCACGCCGGCGTCGGCGAGGCGGCGGCACTCGTCGATGATGTGCTCGGGCGGGCGGTGGACCTCGGCCCCGCGGGTGAAAGGCACCACGCAGTAGGTGCAGAACTTGTTGCACCCTCGCGTGATCCGCACGTACGCGCTGCCCGAATGGTCGGTGGGGCTGATGGCGCGCGACAGGTCGAGCATTTCAAGGTCGTCCGCGGCGGCGGCAAGCGTGGCGCTGCGCCGCGAGGCGCTGCCCTGCAAGGCGACCTGGCGCGCCGAGGCCCGGGCGGAGTCCGGGGGGAGTGCCGCGCGGGTCCGCACGGCGTTGTCGAGGAGGGCGGGGAGCTTGTCGAGTTCGCCCGGGCCGCAGAGGATGTCGACGACGGGCATGCGCCGGATGAGGTCGGCGCCGTCCCGCTCGGCGAGGCAGCCGAGCACCCCCACCACCAGCGCGGGGCGCGCGTCCTTGGCCCGCTTCAGCTCACCAAGCCGCGACCAGACCTTCTGCTCGGCCTGCTCGCGTACCGAGCAGGTGTTGTAGAGAATGACGTCGGCGGCGTCGGAATCGGGGGTGAAGGAGTAGCCCCGGGCGCTCAGCGCCCCTTGAACGAGCTGCGAGTCGAGCTCGTTCATCTGGCAGCCGAAGGTTTCGAGATAGATGCGTCCGGCGGGCACGGATGGAGGATATGCGCCCGGGCGCTGCGCCAAACGGCGGCGCGCGGGCGCCGGGCCGCCCCCTACCATCGGCCCCATGGCCCGGTTTTCTCCCGCCGGATGGGTGCGGGGGCTGTCGCTGGCGAACAAGTGTCTCCTGCTCTTCGGCGGGGCGGTGGTGCTCATCGTGGGGGCGGCGCTGGTCGCTCCGGGGCTGCGGATGAACACGCTGGTCTCGGAGCGCCAGGCCGAGATTGCGCGCCGGCTGGTGAACGTGTGGCAGCAGCTCGATGCGCAGGCGCGCCAGGAGGGGCGGTCGCCGGCCCCGGATGCCCGGGGGGTGGTGGACTACGCCGGGATCCGGGCCAGGTGGCTTCCGACGCCCGAGGCGCGCACGCTCGCGGCGACGGACCGGGCCCTGGGCTCGGTGCTGCGCCGGTTTGAGGGTGACCCCCGAGCGACGGAGGACATGCTGTCGCGCTGGGACGGGGCGACCCGGGTGTACCGGTACCTGCGCGCGGCGCGGGCGGTGCCGCCCGAGGGCGGAACGCCGGTGCTTGAAGGGGTGATCGAGCTGGAGCGGCGCAGCGACGACACGGCGGTGCTGCTGATCGTGAACACGGTCTACCTGTTGAGCGCGGGCGTGGTCGTGCTCGTGCTCGCGCTGGCGGTGTTCTACTTCGTGACGCACAAGGTAGTGCTCGGGCCGGTGCGGTCTCTGAAGGAGACGGCGGAGAAGGTGCGGGCGGACGATCTCGCGATCCGGTCGGACATCCGCACGGGGGACGAGTTCGAGGAACTGGCCCTCACCTTCAACCAGATGCTGGAGTCGCTTCAGGCGGCGGAGGAGCAGCAGCGGGCAAACTACCGGGCGCTCAACGTCAAGGTGGATGAGCTTTCGGCGGCGAACTCGGCGCTGTACGAGGCGAACAAGCTCAAGGCCGAGTTCCTGGCCAATGTCAGCCACGAGCTGCGCACCCCGATGAACTCGATCATCGGGTTCACGGAACTGCTGCTGGAGATCGTGGAGAATGACCGGCTGGCCAAGGGTGAATCGGCCGACCTCGCCCGTCGCAACCGCTACATCAGCAACATCAACCGCGCGGGTAAGGACCTGCTGGCGCTGATCGAGACGCTGCTTTCGCTCGCCAAGATCGAGGCGGGGAGAGTGGACCTGCGGCTGGAGGCCCTCAATGTCCGCGAGACGCTGGAGACCCTGGCGGCGCTGATTCACCCGCAGGCCTCGGAGAAAGGGGCGGACGTGGTGGTCGAGGCCGCCCCGGACCTGCCCCCGCTGCGCACGGACGCCCAGCGGTTTCAGCAGATCATCTTCAACTTCTTGTCAAACTCGGTGAAGTTCATCGAGCCCTCAGACCGCACGGGGCGGCGCGAGCGCATCACGATCCGGGCGGAGTCTCTGCCGGCGCGGGGCGATGGGGAGCGGGACTCGGTCCGCGTCAGCGTCATCGACACCGGGCCGGGAATCGCCCCGGAGCACCACGCGCGGATCTTTGAGAAGTTCTACCAGGTGGAGGGGGGGCACACCCGCGGGCACCAGGGAAGCGGGCTCGGGCTGGCGATATGCAAAGACCTGGCGGCGCTTCTGGGGGGTGAGATTCAACTTGTGAGCGATGTCGGGCGCGGCTCGATGTTCAGCCTGATCCTGCCGCGCGAGCCGCAGCAGGCCCGTGAGCCCGCCAAGCGCTGAGCCCGGGTCAGTCCTGGGGGGCGGAGTCGGAGGTCTGCGGGGTCGAAGCAACGCGGGGATCGGCGCCGCCGTCGGTGATGGGGGCCCGGGCCGCGGGCTTGCGGACTTTCTTGTCCGACTCATCCTCGATGTCGTCTTCGATGCCCTTGATGCCCTTCTTGAACTCGACGATTCCCTTTCCGAGGCTTCGGCCGACTTCGGGGAGCCTGCGCCCGAAGAGGATGAGGGCGATGACGAGGAGGATGAGCAGTTCTTGATGCCCGATGTTCGGAAGCAGCGCCAATGTGGTCATGGTGGGTCTCGGTACGCCGGCGCCCCGCGCCCGGCCCGGGTTCCAATCGAACCCGCCGATGGCATCGTACGCCGCGCCCGGACGCATGGGAGCACGGAGAAGCGAGTTTCGAGGAGGGCACGTCCGGGAATCTTCATGCGGGAATCGCTATGTCGCTTTCTTCGGGGGAACGGCGACGTTGGCGACCAGCAACCCGGCGACGATCGCGGCGGCGACCATGACCATCTGAAACGCGGTGGAGATGCCGGACTGCACGTCGGCGCCGAGGAGCGCGTCGAGGCTCTTGAACCCGACCGAACCGGGGACGAGGACGAGCAATCCGGGCAGGATGGCGATGGCGGCGGGCTGGTCCTTCCACCGGGAGTGAAGGTTGGCCCCCGAGCCGACAAGGAACGCGCCCACGCACGCGCCGACCTGCGGCCCGAGCCCCTGGGCACCGAGGCGTGCACCGAGAAAGGCCACGAAGACCGCTGCGGCGATCACGCCGGCGTCGCGCAGGCGCGCCTGAAAGAGCACAACGTACGCGATGGGGGCCATGCAGAGGGCGACGAGTTCAGTCCAGGCGGGGAGGGGGGCGGAGGCCAGGCGCGGGTCGGGCAGAACCTGCTCGACCTGTCGCCCGAGCGCGAAGCCGAAGCCGACGCTGAAGAGGATGGTGAGCGCGTACATCAGCCGGGACGTGCCGCTGACGAGGTGCTTGGTGGCCAGTTCGTTCATGGCCAGGGTGAGGGTGAGCCCGGGCATGAGCACGATGAGCCCCGCGACGGTCGCGGTGTAGGTGGACAAGGGGGGCATGAGGCGGGCGAGCACAAGCGCCAGCGCGGCCGCGAGCACGCCCGAGCCGAAGTCAACCAGGCGCATCATGTGCTGAAACCGCCCGGCGATCGCGCCGAGCGCCCCCACCAGCACGCCGATGATGCCGGCGGCGCCAATCTCGGTCATGCCGCCCCCGAAGAAACGTGCGGCGACCATCGAGGAGAGACCGAAGGCGAGCACCACGAGGGGCGTGGGGTATCTGCACGGGGCCTTGAGGATGCCTTCGAGTTCGAGGAAGGCCTGCGCGGGGGCCAGTCGCCTCGCGGTCACGCGGCTGGCGACATCGTCCACGCGCCAGAGGCGTTCGAGGTTGGCATCGCCGGGTTCGACGCGAAGGAGGCGAACGTCCTGTCGGTGAAGGGGACCGAAGCCGGCGAAGATGGAGGTGGGCGTCGTGAAGACCTGGACCTCGAGGCCGAGTTGCTCTGCGGCCTGGGTCATGGCTTCTTCGATGCGGTGGGCCGGGGTGCCGCAGACGTGCAGGGCCTTGCCGAGTTCGACGGTGAACAGGATGGCCTGATCGGAGGACGTGGTGATCGGCGCGATGGGCTGGGTGCGGATGTGCATAAGGTGTGCTCGGGCCACAACTCTATCGGACCGCGGAGGGGAGGCCGGTGAGCGTGCTATCGCGCGGGATCGACGATGCACGGGGGCGAGGCGCGGCCGGGGCGTCTCGCTTCGGCGATGAGCCATCCCCGCACGAGGCCCCGCCCGCAGTTGAGGCCGCGATCGCGGTGATGCGGGTGCGGGCGCTGGCGCTGGCGCACCGGGGAGCATATCGAGGCGCGGTCCACAGTGCGTACACTCGAACGCCCAGGGTGTAGCTCAGCTTGGTAGAGCGTGTGGTTTGGGTCCACAAGGTCGCTGGTTCGAATCCAGTCACCCTGATTTGAGGCCCTGCGAAGCCGGGCCCTCGCGGCGAGCCGAGCGTTGCGTCATGACCGATGCCGACCACCCTGCCCAGCGCGCGGACGTCTCTCCGGCGGCGGCGCCGGTGCGGGCCCGTGTGCTCGCCGGATGCCTGGCGGCGCTGAGCCTGGCGGTGCTGACGACCGGGGCGATACTCGTGCCGGCGCCGGAGGGGCACGGCACCCACCGGCAACTGGGCCTGCTGGCGTGCGCCTGGCCCCAAACGATGGGCATTCCGTGCCCGACATGCGGGATGACCACGGCGGTCTCACACGCCGCGAGGGGGAACTTCGGAAAAGCGATCGCCGCGCAGCCTTTCGGGGCGGTGGTGGCGCTCGCGTGCGCGACGACCGCCTGGCTCGGGGGCTGGGTCGCGGCGACCGGGTCGCGGGTGTATCTCCTGTTCGCGGGGCTGCTGCGCCCGCGCTCGGTGTGGGCGGCCGTGGGCCTGCTGACGGCGGCCTGGGGGTACAAGATCGCGACGTGGCCCGCGTGAACTTCCCGGGGGGCGGGGCGTCCATACTGTTGCGGGTGAACCCCATGCGACGCCGCTTCATCCAGCTCGGCCTGCGTTCAGGACGCGCCACAAACGTGGCGGGGGTGTTCGCGCTGCTGGCGATGCTGGGCGCGATGCAGGGGTGCATCATTCCGGCGATCGGGGCCGTGGTGGGCAAGGCGATCGAAGAGAACAGCCCGAAGTTTGTCCACGGCGAGTACGCGGGGATGGGAGGCAAGAGCTTCGCGGTGCTGGTCTCGATTGACCGGAGCATTCTCTCAGAGTTCCCCGGGCTTGCGCTTGAGCTGGCGTCGCGGGTCTCCGAGACGCTGGCCGACCCGGAGAACGGCGCCGGGGCGTCGGGCATGGTCATGCCGGCGGACATCGCGCTGTACCAGGGCAAGAACCCGGGCTGGCCGGTCCGCCTGCGCGAGCAGGTGGCGTATGAGCTCGGGGGCGTCGAGCGCCTCATCATCGTCGAGGTCTCAGATTTCCGGCTGCGCGAGCCGGGCAACCGGTACCTGTGGAACGGCGTCGCCTCGTGCAGCGTGGGGGTTGTGGAGTGCGACGGGCCGGCGCCGGAGGAGTTCACGTTTCAGCGCACGGTTCGCGTCGGGTTTCCCGACCAGTCGGGCGTCTCCTCGGACAGCATGAGCGGGAGCGTGGTCGCGAGCGAACTGGCCCGGAGGCTGGGCCAGCGTTCCGCGTGGCTGCTCTTTGACCATTCTGAACCGCCCGGGACGAAGTATTGACCGCGAGTTCTTTCACTGACGACCCGGAGCACCCGATGCCCGTCGCGACCGCCCCCACTCGCCTTCCCCGCCTGCTGTTCGGACTCCTGGCTGCGGGCGTGATTGCCGCGGCGATGCCCGCGTGCAACTACGTGGGGGCGGCGTACCTGCTCGTGAAGGGCCCACCGAAAGTGCCTGCGATGCACGCCCTGGACGGCACGCGCGCCACGGTCATCTTTCTTGATGATCGCGCCAACGGCCTGCCCCGGAAGAGCCTGGGCCCGGTGATCGCGGAGAGCGCGGAGCGAACGCTGCTCGACGAGGGGGGGTTCGAGCCCGGACTGCTGCTGTCGTCACGCGGGGCGACGGTGGCGGCGAACCAGGAACGCTTCGACAAGCCCTTGTCCATCGTGGAGATCGGGCGCGAGATCGCGGGGGCCCAGGTCATCGTGTGGGTCACGGTTGACGCGTTCGCGCTCTCGCCGGACGGGGTCAGTTACCTGCCGTCGGGCATCCTGCGCATCAAGGTGCTGGACCTTGCCAGCGGGGCCCGAATCTGGCCCGAAGAGCCCAGCGGCAAGAGCGTGAAGGTGACGATGTTCCAGCAGCAAGGCACACTGCCCACCGACCGGTCGGAGGCGCTCAAGGCCGAAGAAACGCTCGCCCGCGAACTGGGCGTGGGGCTCGCGCAGGTCTTCCACGAGCACCTCGTGACCGAGAGCCGCCTGCGATGAACCCCGGCGCGGAGGGACGCAGGCCCCGCATTCTGCACGTGATTGAACCGGGTTCCACGCTCTCACCCTCGGGCAGCGACGCGGCGTGCCTGTGGCTGCGGACCCTGATCGCCCAGACCCCGGCGCTGCACCACGAGGTGCTGGCCCTGGGCACGCAGAACGACGAGGATCATCTGCTGGCGATGGGCATCGACACGACGGACCGGATCACGCCGGTGCGCGGCCGGCCTCTGCATGCCGCGTCCGCGGTCGAGCGTTTCGCGGCGCGCCGGGCGAAGCCGGATGTCACCCTCGCGTGGAGCGTGGACGCGGGGCTCGCGTGCCAGGGGGCGAGAACGCACGACCTGCGGCTGGCCCTGGTCCGCCGTGCGATCGAGACAGGGCCCAAGGCCGTGCGGGCGAGACCGGGTGACGCGGCGGACCAGACCGCCTCGCCAGGCGATGCGGGCCCGGGGGCGGAAGGCCGCGGCGCGGGCGTGTGGCCCCTGCCTGCGCAGGCCCGCTCGCGCGAGGACATTCGCACGGCGCTCGAGATTGAAGATCATGAACTGGTCGTTGCGGTCCTGTCCGACCGTCCCGGACACGCCGATCCGCGCGTGCTCATCTGGGCGGTCGACATGCTGAGGCTCATCGGCATCCCGGCGACGGCGCTGGCATCGAGCCTCTCCCGCACCGTGAGCCCGGCGCGCCGGATGATGGCGAAGGCGCGCATGGGCGTGGGGATGATCGTGGTGGATGGCCCCCTCACCGAGTTGATGCCCGCGTGCGACGTGCTGGTGGTGACGGGAGACCCCGGGATGAACAAAGCGCCGGACGGCGGGGAGGGGGCCGGGGTCGGGTCCTGCGTGCTGCTCGCGCGCGCGGGCCTGGTGCAGGGCTCGCCGGTGCTCGCGCTGCCGCAGGTGGTCGAGGCTGCACCGGGGGCGATCGCGGTCAGCGCGATGACGCCGAGCGCGATCGTCGATCAGATCGTGCCGCTCTGGAGGGCGGGGTTCCGGCCGGGGGACCGGCCGATTCGCGCCGCGCCCGAGGCGCGTGCCGCGGAGCTCGGGCTGCCGTGCGCCCGGCCCGGCGCACCGGGAGGCCCACCACGGGACGCAGGGCGCGTCGAGGAGGTCTGCCCGTGACGCGGCCGGTGAGCGTGCTGTTCGTGTGCCTTGGGAACATCTGCCGAAGCCCGTTGGCGGAGGCGATCTTCGTGCACCAGGCCCGGGCCCGCGGCGTGGAGGGCCGGTTCCGGGTCGATTCTGCGGGCCTCGGCCGGTGGCACGAGGGCGAGCGGGCCGACCCGCGATCAATCGCGGTCGGGGCCGCGCGGGGTGTCGAGGTGCTGAGCGTGGCGCGACAGATCCGTCCCCCGGATGACTTTGATGCGTTTGACTGGCTGATCGCGATGGACCGGGCCAATGTCGAAGGGCTGACGCGCGCGGGGGCCGCACCGGAACGCATCCGGCTCATGCTGTCGTTCGGACCCTCGGGGGTGGTCGAAGTTCCGGACCCGTACACGGGCACGGCGCGCGACTTTGAGCGAGTTTTTGAGTTGCTCGAGCCGGCGTGCGCGGGGCTGCTGGAGTGGTTGCTCGACCACGATGAGCGCGCGGGCACGATCGGCGAATGATCCGGGGGCGGTGGCCCGCGCTTGCACACCCGCGAAGATTGTGGCAGAATCCGGGCACCCTGGTGGCGCCCGGAATGCAGGGCGTAAGACCGGTGTTTCGCCGGCCGGACCCGCATGGTGTCCTTGATGGCAGCACGCTGCTGTCGCACAGCAGGCAGGGTGAAACGGGCGCGAATTGCGCCCGTTTTTCGTGCGGTTTCGACTCTAGCACGCTGCTGTCCAGCCCGGGTGAGCTCGATGGTTGCATAGCGGAGCCCTCGGGCTCATACTGCGCGCATGGGCTTGTTTCGATGGCTCAAGAAAAAGCTTGCCCCGCCTGACCCGTTCGCGGCGTTCGAGAGTCCGGCCGCGCGGTCGAACGCCGCCGGCGGCGTGCCCGGGGGCGTGGAAGATGCCGCGGGCGCGGCACGCCGAAGCCCGTTGCGGCGTTCCCGGGCCCCCCACCGCGACGGGCGTGATGCGGGGATCGGCGCGGCCCGGTTCGGCCTGGACGAACTCGCGCGCCGATGCGCCGGACCGGGCATCGATCCGCTCACGGTCGAGCCCGGGTACCGCACGTTCACGATCACCAAGCGCAACGGCAGACCGCGGCGCATTGATGCTCCTGATGAATCCACCGCGCGCGTGCAGAGGGCCATTCTGCGCCGGGTGCTCGGGGGAATCCCGTCTCACGGCGCGGCACACGGCTTTGAGCGGGGGCGTTCGGTGGTGACCAACGCGTCGGTGCACGTGGATTCCGCGGTCATCGTCAAGATGGATATCCGGAACTTCTTCGGGGCGACTCGCGCCGAGCGCGTGCTCGGGTTCTACCGGCGCTTCGGATGGGACGAGGCGAGCGCGGCCCGCCTGACTGAACTGACAACGCTGCGCGGCGGCCTGCCGCAGGGCGCGCCCACCAGCCCTCGCCTGGCCAACCTGGTGAACTATCGGCTGGATGCGAGCCTGCACGCCCTGGCGGACTCGGTCGGCGCCCGGTACACGCGCTACGCGGACGACATGACCTTCTCGATGGACGAGGACGACGCGTCGATCTTGAACTCGATCATCGGCATCACGCGCGATGCGCTGATCGACTTCGGTTACGAGATCCACTGGCGCAAGACGCTTCACCTCCGGCGCACGCACCAGCGTCAGACCGTCACGGGCATCGTCGTCAATGACGGCGTGAGCCTGGCCCGCGATACGCGGCACTGGCTGCGCGCCGTGGAACACCACCTCCGCACAGGCCGCGCGGCAACCCTCACTCCGACGCAGCTGGCGGGCTGGAGGGCGTACGAAGCCATGATCGACCGCGGCGTGAACGACGACGGCACGATCGCGGATGAAGGTTGAGCGGGCGCGCACCGGCCGGGGATGCGGCCGAGGCGCAGATTGGGGGGGAAGGTTGCTCCAGGTGCTGCTTGTCCTGATCATGCTTGCCGGCTCGCCGCCGCTCCCGGCGCCGGCGGCGCGCGACGCGGTGTTCTTTGATCGTCCGGCGACCCGATTCACGGAGAGTTGCCCGCTCGGCAACGGACGGCTCGGGGCCATGGATTTCGGAGGCACATTCGCGACGCGGATCGTGCTCAACGAGCAGTCGATGTGGTCGGGGCGGACGCTGGACCAGAACCGCGAAGGCGCATGGAGGAAGCGCGGGGAGATCGTCGATCTGCTGCTCGCGGGCCGCAACGCCGATGCAGAACGCCTGGTCAACGAGACCTTCACCTGTGACGGGCCGGGCAGCTCGCTCGGGCAAGGAAAGGACGGCCCGTTCGGGTGCTATCAGGTGCTGGGAACGCTGTCGCTGGTGCCGGATGTCCCGCCTCGCGATTCGACGGGGCTGGCGGCGGACCACTACGAACGTTGGCTCGACCTGGCGCAGGGCCAGGCGGTCACGCAGTTCGGCGCGGATGGGCACGTGTGGACGCGGCAGGTCATTGCCTCGTTTCCGGATCGCGTCATCGCGTGCCGCGTCGCGACCGACGACCCTGGCGGGCTGCGCTTTCGCGTGGTGCTCAGCCGGCCCGAGCGCGCCGCGGTGCGCCTCGACGGGACCGACCTCGTCATGGAGGGCGCGCTGAACGACGGCGCCGGCGGAAGGGGAACGGCATTTGAGGCGCGGGTACGGATCCTGACCTCCCCGGGAGCCGTCACGCCGACGGAACAGTCGCTCGCAATGGCGGGGACGAGCGAGGCGGTGATTCTCATCGCCGCGCGGACTGACTACGCGGGCCCGATCGCGGGGGACCATGCCGGGGGGGCGTACCGAGATCGTGTGCGTGCGGACCTGGAAGGCGCAGCGGCCCTCGGCTGGGAGCAACTGCTGGGCCGACACCGAGCGGACTATCAGGCCATCGAAGGCCGGGTGCGGCTCGACCTGGGCACGCCGCCTGCGGGGTCGGCGCAGTCGCGACTGCTGGCGCAGGCGGCGGGAGCGCCGGACCCCGCGCTGGCGGCCCTGGTGTTCCGGTTCGGTCGGTACCTGCTGCTGAGCTCATCGCGCGCGGGGGGGCTGCCCGCCAACCTCCAGGGGCTGTGGGCGGAGGAGCTGCAGACCCCCTGGAACGGGGACTATCACGCGAACATCAACGCGCAGATGAACTACTGGCCGGTCGATGTCGCGGCGCTGAGTGAATGCCATGCGCCGCTTGCGAGCCTGATTGAGAGCCTCGTCCGACCCGGGGAGCGCACCGCCCGCGCGTACTACAACGCGCCGGGATGGGTCGTGCATGTGGTCACGAATGTCTGGGGGTTCACCGCGCCCGGGGAGCAGGCGTCGTGGGGCTCAACAATGACGGGGGGCGCATGGCTGTGCAGCCACCTTTGGGACCACTATCTCTACTCCGGCGACCGCGCGTACCTGCGTAGGGTCTACCCAACCCTGCGCGGAGCCAGCGCGTTCTACAGTTCGGTGCTCGTCGAACTTCCAGGTTCGGGCCTGCGCGTGACCGGGCCGTCCAACTCGCCGGAGAACTCTTTTCGCATGCCCGATGGGCAGGTGGCGCACACCTGTCTCGGACCCACGGTCGATCAGCAGTTGCTCCGCGAGCTCTTCGGGAACACGGCCCGGGCGGCGGCGATTCTCGGCGTGGATCGTGACTTCGCGGCGGAACTGGAACGCACGCGGGACCGCCTGGCCCCCACCGTGACCGGGCCGGACGGTCGGCTGCAGGAGTGGCTTGAGCCCTACCAGGAGCCGGAACCCACCCACCGGCACATCTCGCACCTGTACGGCCTGCACCCGGGGAACGAGATCACGCGCTTCGGCACGCCGGCGCTCGCGGCGGCGGCGCGGGCCACACTCGAAGCGCGGGGCGACCGGAGCACCGGCTGGAGCATGGCATGGAAGGCGTGCCAGTGGGCGCGGCTCGGTGATGGTGACCGCGCCGAAAAACTCGTTCGCGATGCACTCCGCCCGATCGCCGACGCGGAGTTCAACTACCGGAACGGAGGCGGCACCTACCCGAATCTCTTCGGCGGGCACCCGCCCTTCCAGATCGACAGCAACTTCGGGCTCACCGCCGCCATCGCGGAGATGCTGCTTCAGAGCCACGCCGAAGCGCCGGGAGAAGGTCCGACGATCAGCCTGCTGCCTGCGCTGCCGCGTGCGTGGCAGGACGGTTCGGTGCGGGGGTTGATGGCGCGGGGGGGGTTCGAGATCGACATCTCCTGGCACGACGGACGCCTGAATGAGGCGACGATCACGCGCCGATCCGCCGAACTCCCTGAGCCGCTTCCGATGTTCGTGCGGCTACCCGGAGAAGCCGCACGCAGGGCGCTCGACCTGAAGCCCGGAGAACGGGTCAGCATCGGGCCGTGACGGTGTGCCCGTGGACCGGGCGGGCGGCCCCCGAGGGCCACGACGACGCACGCAAGCGATGCAACGATCGTGGCGGTCCAGAGTGAGTCGGCCACTCCGAATGCACGGGCAAACCAGAGCGACGCGAGGATGGAGATCATGCCTGCCAACCCGCCGCGTGCGAACGCGAGCAGCGTGATGAACTCATCATCCGCTTTGCGCCGCTACCCTTGCCCGGGCTGACGAGGGACTGCGAGTTTGGAGAGCGGTAATCGACTCGCAGCTTCCGGGCGATGGCTTCGATCGTCTGGCACTTAAGCCTCCTTCATCGTCAGGCGTGCCAAGTCACACCTGACCCCTGCGGCCCCACTATTGCACCAGCCCCTTCGTCAGCCGCATGAAAGCGGTCTCGAGGTTGACGGGCTCTTCGTCAAACTTGAGCACCCTGAAGCCGTTGTTGATGAGCACGCTCGGCAGATCGGCGTGGCTGCGCCCGGGGGCATCCTCGTAGGTGATGTGCATGGTCGGGCGGCCGAGACCGGCGATGGTGGTCTCTTCAACGAGCTGGAGCTTGACGACGCCGGGCACTTTCTGCAACAGGGCCGCCGCGTCGGCAGACCGGGCCTCGACCGCGACATGCAAGGTGTGTCCCACCCGGGCCTTGCGGAGGGCCTGCGCGACGGAGCCGGAAAACAGGAGTTGGCCGCGCTCGATGATGCCCACCACGTTGCAGATCTCCGCAAGCTCGGGCAAGATGTGGCTGGAGATGAGGATGGTCTTGCCCATCCGCTTGAGTTCCTTGAGCAGTTCGCGGATTTCAATCCGCGCGCGGGGGTCGAGGCCGCTCGCGGGCTCGTCCATGAGCAGCACCTTCGGGTCGTGCAGGAGCACGCGGGCGATTGAAAGGCGCTGCTGCATCCCCCGCGAGAGACTGTTGACCTCCGCCGTGGCCTTGTAGCCGAGGTCGGTGAGCTCCAGCACGTCACCCACCACCTTGCGCCGGGCGCTCCCGTGGATGCCGTACGTTGCGGCGAAGAACTCCAGGTACTCCGTCACCACCATGTCCTCGTACGCGCCCATGAAGTCGGGGACGTACCCGATGAGCGGCCGGATCTTGCGGTTCTGATACCCGATCGTCAGGCCGTCAATCTGGGCCTGCCCGCTGGTGGGCTTGAGCAGCGTCGCCAGAATCTTGATGGTGGTCGTCTTGCCCGCACCGTTGGGGCCGATGAAGCCGAAGCAATCGCCCTGCTCAATGGCCAGGTTGAGATTGTTCAGCGCCACGAGCTCGCCGTAGCGCTTGGTGAGATTCGTTGTCTGGATCATCGTTGTCATGCGGCCTTCTCGAGGGGGGTGAATCGGAACCACCGGACCGCGCCTCACGGCCTGCCCGGCGCTGCTGCCGCCCACTCGGGCGGACGGGGCGGCAACGGGTAGATCCATCGCACGATCGTGCGCCCGCGCGTCACCACCGGGCGCGGCGACTCGGACGGGCCGAGCGTGAATGGAGTCGGCGACGGCGAGCCGGGCGCCCCCTCCAGCGTGCCCAGCACGATGATGCACGGCTGCGTCAGCCACCGCGACAGGTCCAAGTCGTGCACGTCCCAGCGACGCATGAGCGCGCGATCGCTGCCGGAGGCGTCGAACAGGGGCGGATCGAGCAGCGAGAAGAACCCGAGCGCGTACAACCGCTGCGTCATGTCGCCCGTCAGGCGATCTTCATCGAGCGTGAGCCCGCGCAGACCGCGAGGCGGCGGGATCACCCGGCTCAGGTACTCAGTAAAAACCGGGGCCGAAGAGCCATCGGAGAGCTTCGCAAGGTCAAGGTCTTCGCCGGGCGCCCAGTCGGGCAGGCTGTACGCCGACGCGAACGAGGGGGAGGCACGCGGCGCCGAGTCTGCCGAAATGGGCCGCTGGCCAGAACACACGATCACGACCACACCCTCCAGCGTCGCGGGCAAGTTGTGCCGCAGCACGCCCGAGGGCTTGTCGCCGGCGCCGAGCCCGAGTGCCGGCACGCCCGTCTCTCCCTTGCCGAGCACCGGGCGGGGCATCCCCCAGCCGTCCAGCGGGGGGCCGGCCCAGAATGCCGTGAACTGCTTGACGGTCGCCCGCGCCGGGACGCTCAAGGCCGAGGGCGATCCGGCATCGAAGGCATAGGCCCGCGCGTCGGGAAAACTGCGCCCCGGGGGGGCGGTGCGCGACTCCCAGGGCGCGATGACGTTGTGGAAGTCCTCTTCGCCGCGCACCCCCACGCGCGCACTGCCGTACCAGGGGAGAAGAATGCTCGCCCAGGAGCGAGTGCGCTGCACCCCCTGCCCGAAGACGTGGTCGATGTATGTGAGATGCGTCGCCTCGGGGCGCTTGGGGCGGATGGCCGCAGCGCTCGTCCACGCGAGCACCGTGAATGCGGCCGCGCTCGCGACGAAGGCCAGCCACGCATGATGCCGCATCCGCATCCGCCCGAGCACCGCGTACGAGAGAGGCGCCGCGACGAGCCAGTACGCGGCGAACACCACCACGCCCGCAAAGAGCCCCACCGCCGAGCGCCCTTGCTTGACGACAAGCTCGGGAAGGTCCTGGTCAATCCAGAATGCGCGCCGGTTGTGCAGGTTCCAGTTCCCCACGCCTCTCAGGCCGGCGAACTCTCCGGGGTCTTTGTAGTCGCCGCGCCGCCCGAGCACACGGTTCCAGAAATACTCGGCCCGCACCAGCGTCGCCACGCGAGCATCCATCAGGTTGATGCCGACCAGCGTGACCATCCCCTGCCCGACCAGCCGTCTCGAGACGAGCACGGCGCCCGAGGGGTCCGCGAGAATCGGCATCGCTTCCCACGGCTCCGCCGCAGCGATCGAGGGCAGGTCGTGCACCACGACGCGGGTTTCCCGGTCGGTCTTCTCCGTTCCCGTCAAGAGCGGCAGGAGGGGCGTCACATCCACCGCGTCAGTTCGCCGCGTGATCGCAACCTTGGGGAGCAGGTCGTACAACGGGTTTGAGCGGGGGTTGGTCCACCCCTGGGCCGACTCCGGGACGACGATCACGAGGTGCCCGCCGCGCCGCACCCACTCGGCGATGGCCCTTGGACGCTCCGTGCCGAGGGCGCCAGGGTCTTCGCCTGCCCACACGAGCGTGCTCAGGCAGGAGAGCCCCATCCAACGGTCGGGAATATCCTGGGGGCGCAGCTGCCACACCACCTTGGTGCGCTCATGCCCGAGCACCGACCACGTCAACTCGGGGGCCGATGAGCTCGCGAGGGCACTTCGATACTGGTCCAGCCCGATCGGGCGCCGGCCCACGACGGCAATGAACCCGTCCTCCGCGAGCATGGCCTGGGGGATTCCGGTGGGCGTGGCGCTGGTGGCGGGCGAGAACAGCACCTCGGCCTCGAGCCGCCCGGCGCGCACCGGCTCGTCGGGATCGTCCGTGGGCGCGGCCCGATAGGCAGAGATCCGCGTGGTCCAGTTCCCCCGGTCGGCGGGCAGGCGGGCGTAAAGCCATACCTCGCGTGAGCCGCCGCCGGACGCGATCACCTGCAGGCTTTCGGGTTTGTCGCCGTCGGGGTCCCACGCGGTCATGGCGATCACGAGCTCACGCGGCGTCGGCGACGGGTCATCCACCCTGACGCGAACAGGCGCCCAGCTCCCGGGCCGCCACGCGTTGCCCAAGCCGAAACACTCCACCGCGAGCTGCACACCCTGCTGCGCCCGCGCAGGCAGAGCGATCAGGCAGAGCGCCGCGGCCAGAATACGTGCGACGATGCGCCAGCCTCGGTCTGATAAGTACCGTGAACTCACGAACAACATGATAACGGGCCTCAAGCGCTCGGGCGTGCCCGTCGATGCCATCCGCATGGCAGACTTCGGGTTCTGGTGGTGGTGGATCGCCCTCGCGGCAGGAGCCGGCGTGCTGGCCTTCCTCGGCACCATCGCTTCCGCGATTCGCAACGGCACCGCCGTGCACGAACTGAAACTTCGTGTCCACACGCTGCGGCTCAAGTACATCGCCCAGATGCGGGCCTCGGAAATCGGCGATAACCCCCACGACCTGCCCAACGACATCCCCTCGCTCCAGGCCTACATCAAGGCCAACAGTCCGAGCGAGGAAGGCAAGCGAGAGGTCGATCTCTCCCGAGCCGCCTGACCTCCGGGCGCCCGCTACGCTCCTCGCCCCGGGGAACGGAGCAAGGTTCGGGTGCTGACAGAGACACAGCAGGGCATCGCTGCCGGACTGGGCGCATCGGCCCTATGGGTGGCGACATCCCTGCTGTTCGCAGCCGCGACGCGCAGGCTCGGGGCCACGCGCACGAACCTGCTTCGATTGCTGGTCGCCCTCACGCTGCACCTGATCGCCTTCTGGATCTTGAGCGGGAGGTTGCTCCCCCAGGCAGCGCCCCGGCAAACGGCTCTCTTGGCGTTCTCCGGGTTCGTGGGGCTGTCCATCTGCGACCAGTGCCGCCTGCTGGCGTTTCTGCGCCTCGGGCCGCGCCTGACGCTGCTCGTCGGCACACTCGAACCAGTCTTCGGCGTCCTGCTGGCCATGATCTTCTTCAGCGAGGGTCTCTCCTGGCGGCTTGCCCTGGGCGTGTGCATGGTGGTCGGAGGAGTCGCCTGGAGCGTGCTGGAGCGCACTGCGACTTCATCGCCGCACGCGCCCACCGGAAGCGCCGCATGGCGCTGGGGGCTCGCCTTCGCCATCGTCGCCGCCTTCCTGCAGGTTGCCGGATTCGCGCTGAGCAAAGAGGCAATGCGTGCTGACGAGGCCGCCGGGATCAGCGCTCTGCCCCCCCAGCACGCGACCCTGCTCCGCATCTTCTTCGCCGTCATCACGCTCCTGCCGTTTGTCGCCTGGCGCTCCGCCCGAGACCTCCGGCGCGGCCTTCGACGATCCCTTCAGAAACCCGGTGAACACGGGCGCGGCGTGCTCCTCGCCTCGCTCGGCGCTGCCACGGGGCCATTCCTCGGCGTCTGGTGCTCGCTCTTTGCGCTCGCGCACGCCCCGATGAGCATTGCGCAGACGATGCTTTCGCTGGCGCCGGTCTTTATCCTGCCCGCGGTCGTGCTGATCTTCAAGGAGAGAGTCTCGCCGCGTGCGTGGCTCGGCGCGGCCATCGCCGTCGCGGGGGCCGCGGTGGTCGCGATGTCCAAGACCGGCTGATCTCAGCCCTTGGGCGCCTTGTAGAACGGGAGCGACACAACCTCACCTTCGAGCACCGCGCGCCCCGCATCGACCTGCAGCCTGGTGCCCGGCGCCGCCACATCGGCGTTCACGAGCGCCATGGCGATCGGCCTGTCCAGCGTGGGGCTCAGGCACCCGCTCGTGACCTTGCCCACCTCGCGCTCGCCCGACTTCACCGGCATGTCCTGGCGCGGCGTACGCCGACCCTCAAAGGCCAGCCCCACGAGCCTGACCCTCGGCCCGCCGTTCTCCTGCACCTTCTTGAGCGCCTCCATGCCGATGAACGTCTCGGCAAACTCGCCCGTGTCCTTATCAAGCGAGATTGCGAAGTCCACGCCGCACGACAGCGCGTTGATCTCCTCGCCCAGTTCGTGCCCGTAGAGGGGCATGCCCGCTTCGAGTCGCAGCGAGTCGCGCGAGCCCAGGCCCGCGGGCTTCACCAGGGCGTCGGGGGCGTCCATGTCCACGTCCTTGAGAATCAGCTTGAGCGCCATGTCCACCATGCCCGCCGGAAGGATCACTTCGATGCCGTCCTCCCCCGTGTACCCGGTGCGGCTGACCGTGAGCTTGGCGACCACCAGGTTCTTGACGGTGAATCGGTAGCGTTTCAGCGTGGGAATCTCGGTCGAGAACTTGCCCACGAACCCCATGACCTTCGGGCCCTGGATGGCGACCATCGCCGTCTTCATCGTCGTGTCGTCGATCTTGACCGAGAGATCGCCGGCGGCGCGCACCTGCTCGAAATGCCCGAGCATCTTCTCGCGGTTGGCGCCGTTCACCACGACGGTAAACTCGTCGTCGTCGTGCCGATACACGATCACGTCGTCACGCACGCCCCCCCGATCGTTGCACATGAGCGAATAGCGGCACTGCCCGGGCTGCATGTCATGCACGCGGCGCGAGCACAGGCGCTCAAGAAGTCGGCGCGCGTGCCGGCCGGAGACCTTGACCCGCCCCATGTGCGACACGTCGAAGATCCCGCCCGAGGACCGCACCTGCTTGTGCTCCTCCACGATGCCCGCGTACCGGATCGGCATCGTCCAGCCCGCGAAGGGCACCATCTGGGCGTTGTGCTTGAGGTGAAACGCGTGGAGCGGCGATTCGTGCACGGCGTGGCTCCTGTCGGGGAGCCAAGCGTAGGCCCCCGCGCCCTCGGCGGGTCAGGGGGACCACCCCGGCCACGCATTGCGCCGGATGCGTGACGCGATCGCGTCGATCACGCCGTCGTGATCTCCGGCTGGCGCATACACGCCCAGCACCCGCATGTCCGCACCCAGGAGGACGCCCACCACGTTCGCCCCGGGCGCGGCCGCGTGGAGCGTCGCGTCGGGCGCGAGCGAGAAGAGAATCGGATCTGCCCCCGCTTCACCTCGCCAGCGCGCCGTCTCATCCGCCAGCGCCTCGGCCGTGAACACCTCCGAGGAAAAACAGGGCGCAGGGCGAACCCGCAGCCGCACTGGCGCAGGCACATCGCCCGCGCTCAGGCGCCGGGCAAAATCCCCTTCCAGGGCGGTCCTCGCGAGCACCCCGGCCTGGACCAGATCCGCCGCGCCCGTCACTCCGCCCCCCGGCAGGTATAAGACCACCAACGTGTACCGCCGCTCCGGTGGTTCGCCTTGTTGAACCTCAAATGCCGACCATGTCCGTCCATCGCGCTCGTTGAGAAGCGACCCGGGAAACACCCCGTCTTCGACGATCCTGGCGGGCGGGGCTTTCAGGTCTGTCCATCGACCGACCTCAACCCGGCCTGAGATGTCTACGACCCAGTTCTTCGTCGGCATCGCCGGGATCGGCACCGCATCCACGCGCACGCGGAGCTCGCCACGGGGAGAATCCCATGCCGATTCCACCCGGCGGACGGCGAGTGTGCCCCCGTCCAGCCAAACCGAGATCGGCGTTGCCACCGCGCCGCCGCCCGTGCTCACCCCGAGCACGCGCCACATCGCGCCCTCGGGCGCGGCCGCGATCCACTCGACGGGCTCGCCCAAAGGCAGCAACTGGTCCCAGTCCCGGTCATCGCCGAGCGCGAGCGCCAGGACCGGCACCGGCACGGGCGGCACGAGCTTCTGAAAAACCGCGAGCGTCGCCTCCCCCGCAGCCTCCTGCTTCACGTACCGCCCGGGGTCAAAGCCCCTCACGCCGACAAGTTCGGTCCGGGGCTCACCTGACGGTCCATCGATCTCCCGGACGGAGACCGACAGATCCCCGAGATCGAGCCGCAACACGACTCCGTCGGGGCTCCGAGGGTCGAGTCGCAACAATCCCGCCTGCCGCTCCTCCCCGCGCGCCCCGGTCAGCGTGAATACCAATGACTCCTGCACCGGGCGCGACCGCGCCAGCGACCGCGCCGCACGCATCAACGCCCCCGGGTGTTCACGGAAGTACTCCGAAACCACCGCGAGCGACCGCGGTGGCAGGCAGAACATTGCGCCGTGCAGGCCGGAACCGGCCGCCTGGGTGCAGGCCGACGCGCCGAGCACACACGCCATGAACGCCCGCGCGATCATGTAGCCCCCCTGCTGCTCGCGCGCGACTCTCCGCGGCGCGCATCGGAGCCCTCCCGCAGGGCTCGGGCCAGTGATTGAACGGTCTTCTCCAGCCCGGGCACCACCAGGTCGGGGGCGATCATCTCCCACGGTTCGAGAACGAACAGCCGCTCGGCAAGGCGCGGGTGGGGCAGCACCAGGCCCGGCTCGTCGATCACGCGCTCTCCGTGAACCAGCAGGTCGAGATCCAGAGTGCGCGCCCCCCACCGCACGCCGGAGGCTCGGTCACGCCCGTGCTCCATCTCGATCTCCAGCAGGCGCCGGAGCAACGCCGCGGGCGCTGACGACACCCGCAACTCTGCCACCGCGTTGAGGTACCGGCCCTGGCCCGGGGGGCCGACCGGGTCGGTCTCGAGCGCCGGGCTGCACCGCCGCACGCGGATGCCCCGCGAAGCATCGAGCGCTCCCAGCGCGCCGCGCAGGTGCCCGGCCCGGTCACCCAGGTTGGACCCCAGCGCCACGTAGGCGATGTCATCATCGATCGGCACGATCCCACCCGATACGCGGCGGGGCGCCGCCGGTTCACGGGGCGCGGCGACTCTGGTCAACCTCGATCCACCCCGTCTGCATGTGGCGCACGATCGCACCCGTAGCCGCGTAAATCACCTGCTCAGCGATGTTCGTGCAGTGGTCCGCGATCGCAACAAGCTCGGACGAGATCGACGCGATGCTGAAGCCGAAATCGGGGCTCATCCGCCCGGCCCCGATCTGACGGGCCGACTCCTTCAGCATGGCATCACGAAAGATCTCCACGGTGTCCTCGCTGCGCAGCGCGATCTTTGCCAGGGCCGCGTCTCGCCGCTCCAGGGCCGTATCGACGTCGCGCAGGATGCCGACAACGCTGTTGCCCATGACCATCAGCGCCGGCGGAATCGCTTCGTTGAACTTCCGGAGCGCCCCCCCCCGCGACGCCATGCTGCACCCGAGGTCGGCGATGCGTTCCAGTTCGTTGTTCACCTTCACGATGGTGAGCACTTCACGGATGAGTGTCGCCTCGACCTTGACGCTCTCGCCCGCCGCCTCGGTCAGAATGGCCACGGCGGTGCGCTCGATCGCCACGTCAACCTCGTCGATGGAATCGTCCATCGAGGCGACACGCTGCGCCCCGGCTTCATCCATCGACGCCAGCACCGCCAGCGACGACTCCACGAGCGACTGCACCCGGCGCCCCTGGGTGACCAGGTCGGCGCGCAAGAAATGGACCCGGCGTTCGATTGCTCCTTGCGCGGCTGGCATGCATGGCTCCCTCCGCACACGATACCACACCCGGCCCCGGGCGTCACCCCCTGCCCGCGCCGCCGATCACCCTCGGCAAGCCGCCGGAACGGCATCAGCCCACGGCTCCCGTCAGCGATTGGGTGTTTCAACGGCCTGGACCGCCTTCGATGATCCCCGGAACCGCCCGCCAACTCCCGCGTCCAACGTACCATGCACTTCGCACGGGGGTTCGCCATGCACGCCGCGCTGCTCCGAGGTCTACTGCTTGCCGCCATCCTGGCGTGGGGGGGCGCGTCGCCCGCAATGGGTCAGCGCGGCAAGGACATCGTCCTGGCCTGGCGCTTCGATCAGAAGCGCGAGATGACCTACAAGGTCCGCGAGCGCATGACCCAGACGAACGAAGGGGCGAATCCCTTCGAGGCCCGATGGGACCGCGAGTTCGTGTACACCGACGCCGTCGAAGAAGTCTCGCCCCGGGGCGACGCGACCATCCGGCGCACGTTCGACGAAGTCCGCGTCAAGGTTGACCACAGCGAACAGGGAAAGCGGGACTACGACTCCGCGCGCAAGCCCGGCCGGGACGGCACACGCAAGGACGAAGATGACCCGCTCATCCGCCCCTTCTCCGTCCTCGTCGGAAAGTCGTTCACCTTCATCGTCACGCCCGAAGGGAGGGTCACGAAGGTTGAGGGATACGCGGACATCATGGGACAAGTTCTCTCCCAGACGCTGCTCGGCGACGGCGGCCTCGGCGCGGCGCTCGGCTCGCTCGCCGCGGGCTCCGACGAGGACTATCGGCGCCAGATCGAGCAATCCTTCGCGATCCTGCCCGGGCGCGCACCGAAGCGCGGCGAGTCGTGGATGATTGACGTTGAGCAGCCGATCGGGCCCTTCGGCACGGTCCGTCAGAACGCCACCCACACGCGCACCGGGGCCACGCGCATCCAGACCCGCGGCTCGTTCGTCTTTGAAGCCAATCCGGAACTCGCGGCATCCCTCGGCCAGCTCTTCAAGATCACGTTCAAAGAAGCCTCGGTGAAGGGCACGAGCGAGTTCGACCCTGACCTCGGCCTCCTGCGCGCCTCGACGATGGAAACCCGCTTTGAGATCGACGCAACCCTCATGTCTCCGGATGGCACTCCGGCCCGATCGAAACAGGTGATCGAGCAGAAGGCCACGATGGAACTGGTTTCCGGGTGATGAACGGGCATCCGGCGCGTGCTGCGCCCCTCAAAGAAGCCGCGACGATGCCGGACCGGCACCGCCGCGGAGCGCATGGATCATCCGGCGCGCTGCCTGCCAGGCGCGGGCGCTCAGGTTCACACCTATGGGCAACCGGCCGCGAAGAGGTCGAGGAAGCAGAAAAAGTCTGCCGCGTCGATGACCCCGTCGGGCACGCCGTACGCAGGGTCGTTCGGATCGGAACTGCCGCTGAGGTCCGCCTCGGCGGTGTTGCTGCCGGCGAACTGATCGAGGTAGTAGAAGAAGTCTGAAGCATCGGCCGCGCCATCCGGGAAGCCGTACTGCACGTGGTTCGGGTCGCTGCTGCCCGTCAGGTCTGCGGCGCACGCCGGGCGGAGAAAGCCGCGGATTTCGCCTCCGCCGAATGCGGACGTGTGGATGTTGAAGTAGGTTCTACCGGTCCGCAGGCCGTCGATGTACGCATTCATCGCATTGGCGATGCCACCCTGCGCGGTGACAAATGCCGGGTTGTAGGTGCCGGCCGAGGTCATGTCGAAGAGGCGGTCGTAGTCCCCCCCGGTGACGCCTCCAGGGAAGCCCGGAAACGAAGGGGCCGTGGACATGACCCCCGCGAGCCCCGTGAAGGGTGCGGCGGTCAGGCCGTGCACGTGCGCGGCGGCTGTGGTGCCGTTCAGGCCGTCAAACGTGGCCCGCACCCTCATCGTCGCGAGGTCGAGGTCCACCACGATGTAGGCCCAACCGACTCCGGGAGACGCGTTCGGCGGGGACTCGCTCGCACCGTTCATCGGCGCCCAGAACCGTTCGATGTGCGCCTGGGCGATACCCGCAGTCGCAGCAATTGACACCGCCGCCAACGTTCGCCTTGACATGGCATGCTCCCTGCAGTGGTGGGGTGAGATTCGGAGCCGGCGCCGGCTCAAAAGAACGGCGGCCCCGACGGGGCCGCCGCACTCACCCGTACTCAACGATGTCGGCGCTCAGGGGCAGCCTTGCACGAACAGGTCGAGGAAGTAGAAAAAGTCTGCGGCGTCCAGCATGCCGTCGGGCACGCCGTACGCGGGGCTGTTCGGATCGCTCGACCCGGTCAGATCGGCGACGGCGGCGTTGCCGCCCACGAACTGGTCGAGGTAGTAGAAGAAGTCAGCGCTGTCCGCATTCCCGTCCGGCACACCGTACCCCGGATCGTTGGGGTCGCTCGACGTGGACAGGTCCGCCGGGCACGCCGCGGCGCACTCGGCGATATCGACGCTCACGGCGTCAACGCCCGCTTCGACCACCGAACCGTTGATGAGATCGCTCGCCTGGAAGCGAATGCGTACCTGGCTGGTGGGCGCGACGAACTGGCTGACCTTGAACGTCTTGTACACCCATCCGCCGCCCGTTTCGCTGCCGGTGGGCCCCACGTTCTCCAGCGTGGTCCACGTCGCGCCGTTGTTGTTGGAGATCCCGACGACGAAGGTGTCCTCGTTGGGCGATGCACCGAAGTTGTTCGAATACCAGCGTGCGTACGAGATGAACGCCTCGCCTGAGGAGCAGTCGAAGACCGGCGAGAGCAGGGTGGTCGTTCCGCCGTCCACGTCCGAGTTGCAGCCGCTCGCCGCGGAGTTGTCGGTGAGCCAGCACTGCCCCGATCCGTCGAAGTCCGCGGCGGGGTCGCCCCGTGAGCAGTTCACGGGCACGCCCCGGTCCCACGGGCCGTCGGTGAGGGTCCCCGAGTTCGTCACGGTCCAGCCCGGGTTGGTCTCGCCGTCATCGGCGAAGACACCCACGAGACTGGTCGCGGCGATCGCTTCGAAGCCGACGCCGGGCGCAGTCTCCGGGCTCACCACCGTGGACTGAGAACTTGACACGCTGAGGTAAAACTCGATGCCCGCCGAGCAGTCCTGCGCCGGGATCGTCGCGGTGTAGTCGTTGCCGCCCATGTGTTGCACCGTGCCTTGCTGCACAGGCCCGCCGTTCACCGAAAAGTCGATGCGGGCGGTCGCCGGGATCGGGGTCTGGCCGTTGGGCAGGATCCGCACCGCGAAGGATTCGTTCTGACCCGGCGTGACCAGCGCGGGGACGCCGTCGGGATACTCGAAGATCATGCGCTGGACGGGAGGACAATCGATCGCGTGGTTGTTGAACGCGCCGCAGATGATGTCGTAGTTGGGCGTGCCGTTGGCGAGGATGCCGTCGTCATCGTCCATCGTCAGCACTTCAATGGCGGTGCCCGGGTGCGCGGAGTTGAGCGCGTTGCTGCCGGTGCCGCCGTTGGTGATCATCGCCCAGTCAACCTGGAGCTGCTGCGCCTGGGCGAGGCCCGGGCCCGCGCCGTACTGCGCGACGAAGCCGTTGCGGATTTCGTACCAGGTGCCGCCCAGGATCTGCCCGCAGGTGTGCACCGCGCCCGAGGAGCACGGATACTGCTGATTGGCCGCGACAGGAAGGCGGATGTTGGTGCCCGGGCCGAAGAAATCCGGCCCCACGCGGTTGTTGTCGTGGAGGAGCATGGCCACGCTGTCGCCGAAGCCTTCGCCGAAACCGCCCTGCGCGAGCCCGAGGCTGCTGACGATGAAATGGCCGTACTCGTGGGCGACCACGGAGGCATACGACGTGTTCACGCACCCGTCGAGCGCGCGGAAGAAGTTGATGCTCGGCGTGCCGCCCGTCACCGTGAAGAAGGCGTTGCACCCCGTGATGCCGCCCGCCGTGGTGTAGTTGGTGTTGGTCTGAAGCGCGATGTCGATCTCGGGAAAGTCCGCCCGGTCATCGATGTAGTTGTGGATGAGGTTGGTCTGGATGAAGGCATTGACCTGCGACGTCGGGAACTCCGACGGCGTGGGGTTGAAGAGCAGGCTCGCCGGCCCGGGCGCGACGACGCCGGACTGCGACGCCGTGAGCACCGAGCCCTCCGCCGTCGTGATCGAGCTCCAGCGCCCGTTGGCGAGCGAACTGCTGACGATCTGCGCCGCCCCGCCCCCGAACACGAGCGTGAAAAGCCCGTCGCGCGCGCTGAACGCGTTCACTCCGGCGGGCGAAGCGCCGACTCGCACCTCAGGAACGCCCCAACTCACCGCCGGATTGGACGCGGAGTCGGGCAGGATGCCCGGCGTGGCCTTTCCGTTGACCGCGCCCGCGATGTCGTAGTAAATCTCGCTCCGGGCCCGGAGCAGGTCGCCGCTCTGCGCATCGACAAAGAACGTGAAGCGCCGCGCGCCCGCCGGGCCCGCGTACTCGCCCACGAACTTCCACGCCAGGGCCGGGGCCCCCCACGCGCCGTCTCCGAACCACACCGCGAGCGTCGGCTCGCCGAACTCGGGTAGGTCGGTGTACTCGGGCAGGCCTCCGACCATCGCCACAGCCGCCTCGGGCGTCACGGTCGGTTCGACACTGAACCCCGCCGGCACGCGGGCCACGTTGCCCGACGCAAACACCACCCGGTCCACGGCCTCACCGGAGGCGTTGCGCACCACCACCTTGAGCATGCCGTACTCCACCGGCACGCCCTTGACCTGCTGCCGGTAGTCGAACGCCGTGAACTTTCCATCGCGGATCTGCCGCGTCGCGTTCAATGTGAGCTCGGGATCCCCGAACACGCCGGAGAAGTCGCGCATCCACGACGTCGCCGCCTCCGCGGGAGACTCTCCGGCGCTCATCGGGGCACCGTACACCATGGAAACCACGCCCGCATCGAGATGAATCCGTGCCTGCGGATACGCGGACATCAGATCGCTCAGTGCTCCGTCGCTCACGCCGTCGCCGAACGCGCTCCCCGCGCACGCGGCCAGGACCGCCGCCGACACCACGCCACGAGTCAGGTTCATGGTTTCCTCCCTGTGTCTTGGCTGATGCAAAGACACGTGACTGCCTCGGATCCCCACGCCCCGGGCCGCTGCCGCCCTCGGGACTTCGTTCGATTCGCTCGCTTCCGCGTCCCTGTTGCGGATGGGGGCCCAAGCCTCTCAACTTGCCGGAAAGTCCCCTTCCAGCCGCTCGGCTTCGCCGGCCCCTCCAGGCCTCGCCCGGCAACCGGGCCTCGATCCCGATATCCTCCCCGCGTGAACGCCCGAACGCTGCCGCCCCTGGCCCTCGCCATTGTCCTCGCGACCGGCTGCACAGCGCAGCGCCGCATTACGATCACCAGTGATCCCCCGGGCGCCCGTGCCTGGCTGAATGATGTCGAGATCGGTCGAACGCCGGCATCGGCGGCGTTCAAGTTCTACGGGGCGTACGACGTACGACTCGAGCTCGATGGCTACGAGCCGTTGCACGAGGTTCGCAATGCCAAAGCCCCGATCTGGGAGTTTCCTGGGCTTGACCTTGTCGCCCTCGCGGTTCCCGGGCGCAAGCAAGTCGAGATCGATTGGCACTTTTCCATGGCGCCCACGATCGAATCCAGTCAGGCGCCACAGACCGTCGAGAGCGAACTGCTTTCGCGGGCCCGGCTCATGCGCGAGCGCTTGGCGGATGGCTCGCCCAGCACGCCGGTCGATCCGGCTGTTCCACCCCCTGCGGAAGCGGGCACCCCCACCGAGGCCCCCTCGCAGACCCCCGCCGATCCCTCGACGCCGCCTGCGACCCACTGAGCGCCCGACCTGCGGGTGCTTCCGCCCCCGTGCCGAAGACGATTCCACAGCCTGCCGCGCAGGTGCGGCAGCGCCCCGGGCCTCGCCTTCGCCGGCCTTCTAGCAGGCCGTTGAACTACCACCTCCACGCGGCGGAAGCCGCTTGATTGGCGGGGGGCGATTGCAAGTTGGAACGGGTTGCATCCCGCGATCGCGGCGGGTCGGGCCGGCGGCGGCCGCCACCGTGTTATGTCGCCGGGTTATGTCGGCAGCAGCCTGCTCAGCCGGATCAGATTCAGGGTCGAGAGGCCGATGTAGGCCAGGTGCTGGATCGCGCGGCGGCCCACCAGCCGCACCTTCTTCAGGCCGCCCACGACCTTGAGCCACCCGAAGACCTCCTCGTCGAGTTTGCGTTTGCGCTGGCTGATGACGTAGCCCGCGTCGCCGGCCCGCTGCTGGTTGTCCCAGCGTGCCCACGCCCCGGCGTCGTTCTCGCGGGGCACATCGATCTCCTTGACGCTCTTGCACGCCACGTGCGGCTCGATGCCGCGCTGTTCCAGCGCCACCAGGAAGTCCGCGCTGTCGTACCCCTTGTCGGCCCCCAGCGTCGTCGGCTCCAGCCCCAGCTTCCGTTTCACCCGGTCCAGCATCTTCAGGCAGCACTTCCGTTCTGCATATCCGTCGGCCGCGCCGACGCGGATGTCCACGCCCAGGCCGTGGCGGTTCTCCATGAGCACGTGCATCGAGTGGTGCAGGAGCGCCGCCTGCCCGGAGCTCTTGGTGTACAGCCGCGCCTGGGGGTCGGTGGTCGAGCGGTGCGTGGAGTTGGACCGCTTCTGGCCCTTGAAGTCCACCCACGCGTTGGAGTCCGGCCGCGGGGGCGTGGACGCGTCGTCGTCGTCGTCGTCGTTCCGGCGCTTCGGCTTCCGCTCCTCCGCGGCCCGCTTGATCTCCTCGATGTGCTTGAGGCTCTTGAGCGAGGCGTGGCTCTGGATCAGCGAGCCGTCGATGGAGAAGTGGTCCTGGCTGACCAGGCCGGCCTCCATCGCCATCATCACGACGCGATCGCTGAACTTGCGGGTGATGTCCAGCGCGTCCAGCCGCTCGCGGAAGTTCGTGAAGTCGCTGTGGTCGAAGCACGCCTCGTCGGGCGTCATGTCCAGGAACCAGCGGAAGAGCATGTCGAAGGTGATCCGCTCGCACAGGGCTCGTTCGCTCCGCACCGTGTACAGACTCATGAGGATGAGGGCCTTGAGCAACCGCTCGGGCGGGATGCTCGGACGCCCGCCCTTCTCCGCCGGCGCGTACGCCGCGGTGAACGTCCGGCTCATCGCCGCCAGGGCCTCGTCGGCCATCCGCTTGATGGGCCGCAGCGGGTGGTCCTTGGGGACCAGGTCCTCAAGGTTGATCTTCACGAACAGGTTGCTCTGGCGGCTGATGCGTCCTCTCATGCCGTACTGTTCGCCGATGGTGTGAATCCGGTTGCGCCAGGGGTGGGTTTTTCAACGGCCTTCTAGCGCCCCTGCGGCGCCGCAGCCTGCTCGGCCAGGCTCTTGGGTCCGGTGCCATACGGCGGAGCGTCGATGGCCTTGGCGGTCAGAATCCGGGGCGGATCGACGGGGCGATCTCCGGGGCCGGTGGGCGATGCGCCGAGCGCGCGGATGGCGTCTGCCCCGGCAACGGCCTCGCCGAAGGCCGTGTAGCTGCCGTCCAGGAAGCTCGTGCCCTCGCGGCTCAGGCAGACGAAGAACTGGCTGCCCCCGGTGTTGGGATCGCCGGAGCGGGCCATCGACAGCACGCCGAAGTCGTGCTTGAGGCGGCTCGGTTCAAGGTCAACGAAATACCCCGGTCCGCCGGTGCCGGTGCCGGTAGGGTCGCCCCCTTGGATGACAAACGCCTTGCGTTCGCCGCGCTCGCCGATAATCCGGTGGAAGATCGTGTCGTCGTAATATCCGCCTTCGACGAGGGAAAGAAAGTTCCAGCAGTGGTTCGGGGCCTCGTCCGGGCGAAGCCGGAACGTCACCTCGCCCGCCGAGGTCGTGATGACGACCTGCTTGTCCGTATAGGTGCGCAGGCCGGAATACGTCGTGCCCATGCGCTGCGGCTGCGGAGGACGGCGTGGATCGGTGGGGTCGGGGAAGAAGAGGACCGGGCTGGTCAGGGGTTGAAGCACCACGGCCGGGCCGACCGGCGCATCACCGACAAAGAGCTGAGCGTACAGCAGGGTTGGCTGCTGGTTGGTCCAGATCGACGGGAAAAGGCTGGCGAGATCAACTCGCCCGGGCGCAGCCGCAGCCTGGAACACGGATTCAGCCGTCACAGGCTTGAGCAAGCGGATCGTGGCTTCTCCAGCCGACCCATCAGGAACCGTGACCGTCATCGGCACTTTGCGGTTGCGCCCGTAGTAGGTCCGCTCCGGCGTGAGTTGAGCATCAGCGGCGGTCGTCATCAGCATGGCTCCAACCGCGCCCAGAGTTGAGATCACTCGGGCGCGGCGTACAACGGACTCTGATCGTGTCATGGGTAAGTCCTCAGCGGGGCAAGAGTGTACCCGCGGCGGCGTATGGCCGCCGAGGCAGTGTTGCCCTCATCGGTTTGTTACCGATCGTCGCGATCGTTTCCTGACGAGTCCGGGGAGCTGAACTCGTCGAAGAGTTCCCATGCGGCGGCGGTGGCGTTGGCCCGATCTCTGCCGCCGGCGCCGAGCGCGCCCATGGCGAGAATCTCGTCTTTCAGTACGCCGTCACCGTCTGAGAACCAGAAGATCGAAATATCAGCCCGAAGCACGTTCGCGCCGCGCATGTGGCTCAACTCCTCGCCGGCTCGGATGGTGTCGGACACGAGCGCCGAGTGCGTGGGTTCAATGCGCCACAGCTTCCGCGAGCCGTTGGGACCGATCCCGCGGTACTGATAGTTGCAGACCAAGCCAGTAGTCGGGACTGCTGCGGCCGGATTGAAGAGCGACTGGTAGCGCTCGTAAGGATGCTCACCCTTGTGGGAGGGGCAATAGAAAAGCCGGCCTGCCGGAAGGTACGCATCAGCGTAGAGGCGCCCGAGGCCATCCCAGCCATCCGAGCCTGCGGGCAGTTCCCAGCGCTCATCCATGCCGAGGCGAAGCTGAACCATCTGGTCCCACACCGGACCTTCGCGGGCCCCCAGCAGCGCGCTCGGGGGGAGCATTTCGCGGTGGTCGTCGCCGTACATGGCGAGCCCGAGCCCGATCTGTCGCACGTTGGATGCGCATGCTACGCGTCGCGAAGTTTCGCGCACGAGGGTGAGGCTGGGCAGCAGCAACGCCATGAGCGTGGCGATTACGGCCATGGACATGATGACGTCCATGAGCGTGAACGCATGCTTTTGCGCCGAACGACGGCCCATGTCGTTCCCCCGCGGCGGTCTGCGAGCCCGACACCCAAGGGCGCGACTGCGCACCGCCCTCAGAGAACTCCGGCAGCCCCCAACCCATTCCAGCCTACCGGAACTGTTCGGAACCTGCAAAGCGCAATTTGGACGAAAGTGCAAATTCGGTGGAACACCAACCGAACTGCAAACGTACCCGGCGAAGGTGCAGCGGTCACCCGGTATAAACTCTGGGATTCGCCGATAAAACAACCCGGACGCATGTCCTCGCCGAGGCAGTCAAGTCTTGGGGCCAATTGAGCAACCTCGACACCACAGGCTGCGTATGGTCAGAAGTGTTGAAACTTGGCCTGTTTCGATGCCACAGGCGGGCGAGTCATGGCTGGTCAGCAGGATCGGTTTGACATCGATTTCGACCTGATGAGCCGCATCGCGGCCAACGAAGATGGGGCCATTGGGGAGTTGTACGACCGCTTCGGGTCACTCGTGTATCGATTGGCGTACCAGGCGATGCCGACCCGGGCCGAAGCGGAAGACGCAGTTCAGGAGATTTTTGTCCGGTTGTGGAAAACTGCGGGACGTTACGACCCCAAGCGATCAGCGCTGGTGACCTGGGTGATGTTGATTTCCAGGCGTCACCTGGTGGACAAGCTGAGGCGGACCCGGGCGCGCATCCGGGCAGGAACGTTGGAGGACTCTCCGCAGGCTGCGGACCGCCCCGATCTCGCGAGGGATCTCGGCGTCGAAGATTCAGAGCGATTCGCGAAACTGATGAAGCGGGTGAACCAGCTTCCCGAACTTCAACGCACCGTCATCGTGAGGGCGTACTTGGGCGGACAGACCTTGCGGCAGATCGGAGAAGAACTCAACACGCCGCTGGGGACAATCAAGTCAGCATTGAGCCGGGCCCTGGTCCGGCTTCGTGAGAGGGTGAACGAGGAGCCGGCATCATGACAGTGCAGGAACTTATCGAACTGGCCGTGCTCGACGCGGTCGGGCTGCTCGACGGGGAGGAGCGTGAAGCGTTCGAGGACGCGTTCGCGGCTGCTTCGCCCGAGATGCAGGCGCAGGTGCGCCGCGAACAGACTCGTTTCAGTTCGCTTCAGCACGTCCTTCCGGACGTCGCGCCGCCCGCCGGGCTGCGTGCCGCGGTGCTGGAGGCGGTGCGTGAAGCGATCGCGCATGACCTTGTCAACGGAGGCGCCCGTGCCTCGCTCGGGCTCAGCCCGTCGAAGCGCGTCAGCCGCTGGTGGCGTGCCGGGGCTATCGGGGCGATGGCGGCGGCGGTCGTGTTCGGCGTCGCGACCCTCCAGATGCGCAGCGAGTACACCCAGCTCCGCAGGAGCATCCAGAACAACCAGATCATCGATGAGATCACCGCGACGATGGGCTCCCGGTTCGTCGAAGACACGCTCTTTGACGCGAACACCCAGCACGTGATCTTCAACCCGGGCAGCGCTGTCGAGGCGCAGGCGTGCGTCTTCACCAACCCGGACTGGGACTCCGCCAAGCTGTTCGCCCTCAATCTCGGCGCGAGCGCGGGGCAGCGTTTCCGCCTCGCCGTGATCGACCAGGCGGGCAACGTGGTGCGCGAGATTGCGACCTTCGAGGCCGGCGCGGGCCTCGAAACGCGCGACATTCCCAGCAATGTGCTCACCGAGGCCGCCAACCGCTCCCTCGCCCTCCTGCGCGAAGGCGGCGAAGCGGTGCTGACTGTTCCAGGCCCGATGATGTAGTCCGGTCGCCCGGGGCACACCCCTCCCCGGCGACACCCCCAACCGCGAAGACCGGCGGCAGGAACAGGCCGCCGGTTTCGTTTTTGGGTCGTGGGGTTGGGGGGGGGGGGGCGGTTGCTTCGGCCTCAACCGCCCGCCGAGACCGTCCGCGGAGCGGTGATCCGCACAGCGCGGACGCGCGAGGCGTGGTTGTCTCCGACGTTGAAGGCCGCGTCGAGGGCGATCGGCGTCACGATGAACCCCGCATCGCGCAGGCGGCGTTCGCCGGGCAGGGTCGCGGCGCCGTCTTCATCGTCGGTGATGAGCACGGTCCAGGTGCCGCCGTGGCAGGCGTGCGCGTGGAGTTCGGCGAGCGTCCATGACCGGATGCCGATGAGCGCCTCGCGCCGGCCCACATCGCCGACGGGCTGCGTCGGGCATCCGAGGTAGGCATCGATGGCGACGCGGTAAAAGCCGAGCGTGCAGATGCGGGCGGGGTCGATGTCGGGCCGTGCGCGGAGTTCCGCCGCGAGCGCGCGCGGGGACCGGAACCCGAAGGCGCGTTCGCGGGCCCAGCCGTACCAGAGGCCCTGGCCGAGCGCGAGCACAAGGACTAGTGCCCAGAACATGACGTGGAGCGTGCGTCCGGCGCGCGGCAGGCGCTCCACGGCGAGGGCGAGCAACCAGCCCCCGGCGAGCGCAAACCCTGGCCAGAAGGGGGTGAGGTAGCGCCCGTGCCCATTGCCCGCCGTTGAAAAGACGAGCAGGCCCCCGAGGGTCCAGCAGAACACGAGGTAACGCAGGGGCGACGCCGCCGCCGGGCCGGTGCAGGTCTCCGGGGCCGGCTCAGACCCGAGCAGCGGAAGCAGAAAGCCGAGCCGTCGATCCAGCGCCGGCCAGGACCATCGGGCCAGTCGATGCCGGTGCGCAGCGAGCGCCACGCCCAGCACGCAAAGCACCGAGGCAATCCCCACGCCGTACGACGACGCTTCAAGCATCTTCAGCGGGTTTGCGCCCGGCAGGAGGGCGAAGTTGGAGTCAAGTTCCTGGGCGACCTGGTCGGCGGCGACGGCCTCACCCACCCGGGACGCGGCGAGGCTCTGCCACCCCCAGAGCGCTGCCAGGGGCGCCCCGAGAACGAGGATCGGGTGAGTCCGGCTGCACGCGGCAAAGAATGCCGCGAGCCGCGCGGGGTGCGCAAGGCGAACGAGCGTCGCGGCCGCAGGGCCGACCAGCACGCCCAGCACGAGCGCGGACGCGAGGCTTGCGGGTTTGAAGGGGTTGAGCGCGATCAGTGCGATCCCGGCCCCGAGCCCGGCGACGAGGCCGGTCCGATTCGCCCAGACCCCGGGGCAGGCGGGCGCCGCGCGGAGCGGCCTCGGGCGGATGCCGGGAAGCGCGGGCGACGTGTCAAGGGGGCCGTCGGTCCAGGCCGACCATGTCGCGATCGCGCCGTACCCGGCGATCGCGAGGGGAATCAGCCCCGGCAGGCTCTTGGCCAGCGCACCGGCGATTCCCGCAAGGGTCGCGACGACCACCCAGCCCCACGCGGTGCGGCGGTGGTCGCGGTGGGTGCGCCAGGCGAGCGCGATCGACCCGACGCCGAAGACCGCGACGGGCAGAAAGAGGGCATCGATCTCTGCGACGCGCGCCGAACGAACCACGAGGATGCCGGTGGCGAGCATCGCCGCGGCCCAGATGGCCGCCTGCGGCGCGCGGCTGAGTCCCGCGTCTGCGAAGAGCCTGCGGGCAAAGAACCAGAGGCCGAAGACGGAGACCGTGATCGCGCCGGCGACGACGAATCGGAGGTGCCCCAGGTTGGGCGGGCCGCCGGTCACGTGCGCCGCGCCCGAGACGAGCCAGTAGAGCAGTGGGGGCTTGGCGAGGTACGGGCGCCCGTTGATCGTCGGGACGATCCACTCGTGGGCGCTGTGCATCTCGCGCGCGACGACCAGGCGCTGGGCCTCGTGCCACGAGGTGATGCCGTGCGTGGTGAGGCCGGCGAACATGCCCACGGCGCACAGGGCGAGCAGCACCGCGCCCTGAAGCACAAGGCGCCGGGCGGAACGGGACGTGGAGCGGGTGTGAGTCACGCGGCCTTTCGCGTGAGGGCGTCAGGCGTTGTCCAGCAGGTCCACCGACTCAAAGCGCTTGCCTTCGAGCATTTCGAGCGAGGCCCCGCCGCCGGTGGAGACGTGGGACATCTTGTCCGCGAGGCCGAACTTCTCGACCGCCGCGGCCGAGTCGCCCCCGCCGACGATCGTGCGTGCGCCGGAGGCCGTCGCATCGGCGAGGGCGCGGGCGACGGCCCGGGTGCCGACGGCGAAGGGAGCCCACTCGAAGACACCCATCGGCCCGTTCCAGACGATGGTCTTGGCCTTGGCGAGCGTGACGGCGAACTGGACCTGGGTCCGGGGCCCGATGTCGAGGCCCATGAACCCGTCCTTGATCTGGTCGTCCTGCACCTGGATGTCGCCCGCGGAGGCGCTGAAGGATGTGGAGACGACGTGATCCTGCGGCAGGAGAAGGTCATGCCTGGACCGTGCCGCCGCGTCGATCATGCGCTTGGCGTCGGCGATGCGGTCGTCCTCCACCTTGCTGGAGCCGACCTTCTTGCCCATCGCCTTCAGGAAGGTGTACGCCATCGCACCACCCACCAGCACCGCGTCGGCCTTGGGCAGCAGGTTGTCGATGGCGGCGATCTTGTCGCTGACCTTGGCCCCGCCGAGCACCACGACGAAGGGGGCCGCAGGCTTGGCGAGCGCATCGGAGAGGAAGGCAATCTCCTTTTCGACGAGCAGGCCGCTCACGCGGGGTTTGCCGGCGAGCGCCTTGGGCAGGGCGACCATGCTCGCGTCCGGACGGTGACACGCCCCGAAGGCATCGTTGACGTAGATGTCGGCGTACGCGGCGAGCCTGGCGGCGAAGGCGGCGTCGCCCTTCTTTTCGCCCTTGTGGTGGCGCAGGTTCTCCAGCAGCACCACGTCGCCGTCCTTCATGCCCTGCACGGCGGCGGCCGCCGCGTCGTCGGTGCAGTCGGTGGAGGGGAAGGCGACGGCGCGCGCGAGCAGGGCCGAAAGCCGCTGGGCGCAGGGCTTGAGCGATGACTCCGCCTCGTAGCCGGTGCCTTCCGGGCGGCCGAGGTGGCTGATGATGATCGCCCGACCACCCCGGTCGATGATGCTGCGGATTGTGGGGAGCGCCGCGGCGATGCGCCGGTCGTCGGTGATGGCGCCGTTCTCGAGGGGGACGTTGAAGTCCACGCGGACGAGGACGCGCTTGCCGCGGACATCAACAGCGGCGATGGTTTTCTTGGGCATGGGGCTCTCCTCGCGCCGGGCCCGGCGTGCGAGCCCGGCGCGGGTCAGTTGCCGATGATGCGTGACGCCTTGGAGCGTACGGCGACGGCGCCGTCGGTGGCGAGCTGGTCGCGCATCCTGCGGAGGCGCGTGGCGATGGAGCCGTCGATGAGCTGGTCGCCGATGCGCATGCGCACGCCCCCGATCATCGCCGGGTCGGTGTAGGGATGAACGATGATTTCCTTGCCGAGGATGGAGGCGAGGCGGTCGCGGATGGATCGGAGTTCGTCGGCGGACACGGGGGTCGCGGTGAACACGTCCACCTCGACGCGCCCGAAGCGATCCTGGACGACGCGGTCATATGCGCCGGCGATCGCGGGCAGTCTGGCGAGACGCTCCTTGTCGTTGAGCACCAGCAGGAAGCGGAGGGTCAGGTCGCTTACACGCCCGCTCAGAATCTTCTTGAGCGAGTCTTCGCGCTTCTCGCGGGGGAGCACGCGGCTGGAGAGGAACTCGCTGAACCGGGCGTCGGCCCGGGCGATCTCGAGCACGGCTTCGAGCTCATCGAGGCACTGCGCCACGGCCTGCGGGCCCCCGTGGGCTTCCGCGAGCTCGAAGAGGCTCTTGGCGTAGATGGCGGCGAGGGCGTCGGGCGCGGCGGTGGAGAGTGGCATGGGCTGGCTTTCCGGAGTGGGCTGCGCGAGGCGCCGGGTTCAGTTCGTCTGCACGCTCTTGAGCTCGCGGAGCGACTCTTCTACGAGGCGCTGCTGATCGCCCGCGGAAACCTCGCGCCCCAGAATCTTGCTGGCGACCTGGGTCGCCAGGGACGCGGCGTCGGCGTAAATCTCGTTCAGCGCCGCCCGCTTGGCGCCCTCGATGTCCTTCATCGCGCGCTCGCGCATCTGGCCGAGTTCCGCCTCGTTGCGGGCCTTGAGTTCGGCGGCGAGCTTGTTCTGCTGCGCCCGCGTGTCGTCGAGCATGCGCTGCGCCTCGGCGCGGGCCTGGGCCAGCGATTTCTCGTAGTCGTCGAGGGCGGCCCTGGCCTGCTTGCGTGCCATTTCGGCGGCCTCGATCTCAGACTTGATCTTGTGGTTGCGGGCATCCAGGGCCTTCGAGATCGTGGGCCACACCTTGAGGCTCAGGATGGTGAGCACAAGGAGAAAGACCACGACCGCGGTGACGCCCGTGATGACGCCTTGCTCAACCGTGGGAATGGCCTGGAGCGTCTCGTGGCCGCCCGCGTGGGCGTCGTGCCCCTCTTCGGCGGCGAGGGCCGCGACCGCGACAAGGGCCAGGGCCAGCGACGAGACGCGAGAACGGAAGGCGAGCGGGGTCATGCACTGCTCCGTGCGCCCGCAGGGGCGCGGGTCAAAGGCCGCGCGCCGGGCTTTCACCCGGCGCGGGTGAAACTCACTTGGCGAGGAAGCCGACCACGACGGCGAAGAGCGTCGCACCTTCGATGAGGGCGGCGGCCAGAATCATGTTGATCTGGATCTTGCCGGCGGCCTCGGGCTGGCGGGCGATGCTCTCCACCGCGCCCTTGCCGACCATGCCGATGCCGAAGCCGCCGCCGATGACGGCGAGGCCGGCGCCGATGGCGGCAAGGCCCTTCACGTTGTTCGCGATCGCCGCGCCGGCGCCGGTATTGCCCTGGGCGAGGGCCGCGGCGGGCAGGAGGGCGAGGGCGCCCGCGGCGAGGAGGCACTTCTTCATCAGGCTCGTCATGGAGAACATTCCTTTCAGGTCGTTTCGGGTCGGGGTCCGCCGGCCCGCGTCTGTGCGTTCGGGGAGGTTGTGTTCACGCGTGGGCGTGGGCATGGCCTTCCCCGTGCGCGTGGCCATGCTCGTGGTCGGTGTGGTGCTCGTCGTGGTGATCCATCAACGAGATGAACACGGTGGTGAGGAACATGAAGATGAAGGCCTGCAGGAGGGCGACGAAGAGTTCGAGGAGCAGGATGGCGATGGCGCCGAGCACGGAGATGATCGTCACCGGGCCCTGGACCTCGATGCCCTTGCCCCACACCTGCGCCACGAACATGAAGAGCGTCGCGAGCAGGATGTGCCCCGCGGTCATGTTCGCGAAGAGTCGCACGGCGAGCGCCACGGGCTTGATGAGCACCTGTCCGAAGAGCTCCAGGGGCACGATCAGCGGCCACACAAGCACCGGCGCGCCGGCGGTCAGGTGCTTGCAGTATCCCGACACGCCGAGACGCTGGATCGCGGCGATGTTGAAGAGAATGCCCGCGAGGACCGCGAGGGCGCCGGTGACCCAGATGTTCTGGGTCGCGGTGCCGCCGAGGAAGGTCCGCCCTTCACCTCGGAGCGAGGGGGACGTGAGATGCACGATGTCGAGGATGGGGACGAGGCCGAGGAGGTTGTTGACCAGGATGAAGAAGAAGATGGTCCAGAGGACGGGCATGAGCTTGTCCGTCCGGTCGTGGATGAGGGGACGGACCACCTCGTCGCGCAGGTAGATGCAGATGACCTCGATCAGGTGCGCGAAGCGGTTCTTTGTGACCCACCGATCGACACCCTGGGCCTCGGGGCCGACCTTCACCTGCTTGGCGAACCACAACCCGCCCAGAATCAGGATGAGGGCGGAAAGAACCAGGTTGCCCATGTTGCCCGACCAGATCCACAGCCCCGACGACGTCTTCAAAAAGGGGTGATTGAAGACGTGCTGGTCAGGATCGCCTGCGGCGAGGATGAGCGAGAGGAGGTTCATGAGGCGCGGGGCTCCTGGACAGGGGCGCTGGCGCGCCCCGACAGTTCGCGTTCCATGCGGGCGATCTGGGCGACCGCCGCGCCGGTCTCCACCACAAGCAGCACGCCGAGCCCGGCCAGGAGGCCGACCCAGAAGGGCTTGCTTTCACCTTCAAGGGCGAAACCGAGGCCGAGGCCGAGCGTGAGAAACGCCCGGAACATGGACGCACCGAGAATGAGCAGACCCCACACCGAGGCACCCTCTCCGACGCGCAGCAGGCACGGGAGAAAACTGACGATCGAACCCGCGACGAGGACCGCCGCGACAAGCCCGGCGGTCTGCGAACGTCCGCCCAGGAACAGGGTGAGCCCCACCCCGATGGCGACCGCGCCGAGCGCGCTCGCGGCCGTGATCGCCGCGTGTCGGGCTCGGGGTGGCTGGATGAGAGCGAGGTCGCCCAAGGCAAGCTCCGGTGCTGACAGCCCGCGAGCGGCGAAGGCGCCGTGCGCGGGGGGCAAAGGATAGCCCGCACCAAGCGATTCGGCGAGTGTGCAAACCAAGTGGAGAAGTGGGGGGCGGCTGGAGGAGGGCACCCGGGCCGGGCGGGAAGGGCATCCGCCCGGCGCATGTCCCGCCGCGTTTCACGCGCGGGATGTTCCCGGCGCGAAGGCCGCCGACGGCGGGGGGTCAGAGGAGCGGGTTCTTGGCGCCGTGGATGTACTCGCCCGCCGGGCTCATGTTGGGCTGGGGGTTGACAAGCACATCGGAATAGAGCTCGGCGCCGACCTCGGGCACGGGGGCATTCTCGGCGAACTCAACGCTGTCGCGCACGACTTCGGCGATCTCGTCCTGCATGGCCTTCCACTGGGCTTCGGTGAGGCAGCGCCGATCGTGGAGCAGGTGGCTGACGAGGGCCGCGATCGAGTCTCGCTGCTTCCATTCGTCTACTTCTTCCTTGGTGCGGTACTTCTGGGGGTCGCTCATCGAATGCCCCTGGTAGCGGTACGTCTTGAAATCGACGAAGGCGGGGCGCTGCGAATCGCGGCACTCGTCCACGAGCGGCTTGAACTGGTCGTATACGTTGCGGATGTCGAAACCGTCAATCTCAATGCTCGTGATGCCGTACGCCTCTCCTCGCATGGTGAGACGCTTGCTGTTGGCGCTGTGGCGGTGGATGGCGGTGCCCATCGAGTAGCCGTTGTTCTCAATGACGTAGATGACGGGGAGGCTGTACAGCGAGGCGAGGTTGAGGGCCTCGTGGAACGCGCCCTGGTCGATCGCGCCGTCCCCGAGGTAGCAGAGGGTGACCTTCTTGGTGCCGGTGCCGAGGACTTCCCACTCGTAGCGGGTGGCAAAGGCGAGGCCCGCGCCGAGTGGGGTCTGGGCGCCCACGATGCCGTGCCCGCCGTAGAGGGAGTTGGGCTTGTCGAACATGTGCATCGACCCGCCCTTGCCCTTGGCGCACCCCGCGGCCTTGCCGAACATCTCGGCCATGCAGGCCCGGGGGCTCATGCCGCGGGCGAGTGCGTGCCCGTGGTCGCGGTAGGCGAGGATGACCGGATCGTCATTGTTGGTGCACCCAATCGTGCCCACGGCGCAGGCTTCCTGTCCCGAGTAGATGTGGCAGAAGCCGCCGATCTTCGTGCCCTGGTACGCCTGCATGCACCGGGTCTCAAACTCGCGGATGAGCTGCATGGAATGCAGCCAGCCCAGGAGCGTGCTGTCGGGCAGAGTGTCGCTGAGGCGAGGGCGCGAGCCCTTCGAAGATTCGACTTTGCTGGCAAGCTGCGTCATGCAACACTCCTGGTCACCGATCTATCGGGCGTCGCGCACCGGACGATGCCGGGGCCGGGCCCGGGCAGACCGGAACTCTAGACCCGAAGGCGATTCGGGGCCGGGTATCCCCCGGTTCCGGGTGAGACCTGATCACGGTCGCCCGCGCCGGGCTCCGCGGGTCGCTCCGATGCGCGGCGTCAGGGGTTAGGCTTGCTTCCCTGCACCAGCGCCGGCGGCTCGGTGCGGGCCTGGAGGAGCAGCAGCGCGGATTCCAGTTGAAGGTCGATGCCGCCATCGACGAGTTGGCGCGGGTCGGGCCGGTTCTGCGGGGCATCTCCGGCGAGCGGAATGACGTCGGCCTGCTGGCGGATCTCAAGGGCCCGGGTGATCTGGCTGGGGAGCATCTCCACATCGAAATCAGGCTGGACACCCCACATGGTGTCGCCCGGGCGACGGTGGATCTTGCGACCGCTGGGCAGCAGGTAGTACTCGGTGGTCAGTTTCATCGCGGAGATGTCGCCGGGGATCGGCCAGACCCGCTGCACGCTGCCCTTGCCGAAACTGCGGTGCCCGAGCACCACGGCGTCGAGTTCGCCCCTGCGCGCGACATCCTGGATCGCCCCCGAGACGATCTCGCTCGCGGAGGCAGAGCCCTCGTTGATGAGCACAACCACGGGGATGTCGCCGAGAGGGGCGCCCTGCGCGGCACGCCGGATGCCCCCGACATTGCCGAAGCGGTCCTGCGTGGAGACGATGGGGCCTTCGCGAATGAAGAGGTCGGAGACGCTGACGGCCTCGTTGAGGAGCCCGCCGGGATTGAAGCGAAGGTCGAGGATCAGGCCCTTGAGCCCCGCGTCGCGCATCTGGCTGACGGCGCTGCGGAGTTCGCTGGTCGTGGTCTCGGTGAACTGGATGAGGCGGACGTACCCGATGCCGCGCTCGCTGTCGATGAACCAGTTCCAGTCGCCTTCGCCCTCGCCGGTGCGTTCCCAGCCCTTGACGGTGCGGACGCGGATCTGGCTGCGCTTGAGGGTGACATCGACGGGCGAGTAGGTGGTGTCGTCGGCTTCGGTGTCGGGGCGGTCAAGCCCCAGGACCACTTCGGTGCCTGCGGGGCCGGTGATGAGATCGACGGCCTGGTTGATGCCCATGCCGAGCGTGGGAACTCCGTTCACCGCGCGGATCCGGTCGCGCGGGCGGATGCCAGCCCGGTGGGCCGGCGTGCCCTCAAGGGGCGTCACAACCTCGATGTTGCGCTCGGCATCCATCTGAATGTGAATCCCCACGCCCGTGAAGTTGCCCTGCGTGAGGCGCTCAAACTGGCGGACATCATCGGGCCAGATGATCTGGCTGAACTCGTCCAGGGCGTTGACGGCGCCATTGCCGAACTCGTGGATGAGCACTTCGGAGGGAATGCGAACGCTCGCGTCGCTCGTCTGCTCCAGGGTGAGCAGCGCGCGGAGCGCATCGGCGACCGTCGCGGGCGACTTCAGGGTCTGCACGCGCTCGCGTTCGGTCGCGAGGGCGTGCAGGAACGCCTCGACGTGGGCCGGGGAGGACATCTCCGGGAACGCGCCGTCAAGGTCGTGCGTGGTCGCGAGCACTTCCACCGCGTCAAGGCCGGCCAGGATCATGTCACGCAGCGGCACGCTCTCAACGTGCTGCGCCTCAGCCTGCGAGAGCGCCTGGCGGATGATCTGCTTCGAGCTGCCCGCGATCTTGGTGTGGTAGTCGTCCGCCGCCGCGTTGTACGGCGGGAGCGCGGACTCGCCATCGGCGACGCGCCGGTCGTTGCGCATCTGCCAGAGGCGGGCGGGGGCGTAGAGCTGGATCAGGGCGAGGCGCTGGTTGAGGCGGTCGGCATCCTTCTTGAACCGCCCGCTTTCTTCATAGAGGAGGTGAAGGCGATAGAAAAGCTCGTTGGCCATCAGCCAATCGCCCCGGCCTTCGGCGTCGCGGGCGCGGCGCTCGGCGACCGAGGTCAGCAGTTGGATGCCGGGTTCAGCCATCAGGGCGGCCCGGTCGCGCTGGGCCGTCGACTCGTGAAGCGAGACCGCCGAGACCAGAGCCTTGCTCAGATCAGCATCCTTCGGGTCGGCCCCCGCGAGGATGTCGTCCATCTCCTTGCGTGCCTTGGCGATCTGCGTCTGCCGTTCGGCATCGCGCGCCGCGAGGTGACCCTGGTAGTGGGAGATCGCGCCCGCGACGTCCGAGGGTTCGCTGTCGGGCACATGCCCCATGAGGCGGTCAAAGGTCTGAATATCGCCGCTCTTGGCCGCGAGCCAGAGGTCGTTGGACCAGTCTCCCGGCTCAGCCGCGACGGCGAAGGAGGCCCGTGGCGCTGCAAGGGCCGCCGAGGCGGTGACGGCGCTCCCCAGCGCCAGCCCTGCCACGACGAGAACCAGTCCCCGGTGCAGCCGGTTCGTGCCGGCCACCCGACCCGCCCGACGCAACCAACCCTCGTGACGCAGCAGTCCGTGCTTCATGGAATCCTCCGGGAAGGCAAGGCGACCCCGATCCTGATTCGGAATCGGGGCTGTCCCCCTGTCGGTGCACCCCGTATGGGGCCTCCAACACCATACTGGGAACCGGCGCAGGCGGTTGCTTCTTCGCGCCGCGCCCCGATAACTCCGGGCGCGTCGTGACAGACCGGTCACGCGCCCGGCCCGCGGCCGACGTGAGCGTCGCGCCACCGGGGTTCTACGGGTCGCTTGAGGTGGACCTGCCGACGGGTCTCTACGCTGCACGCATGGATCAGATCTCCCTCGCATCGTTTCAGCAGCTCATTCGTGACCGCTACTACGCGACGGACTCCGCCCGGGGCGTGCCCGGCACCTTCATGTGGTTCATTGAAGAAGTGGGTGAGCTCTCGACCGCGCTGCAGGACAACGCCCCGGGCAAAGCGCCCACCGACAAGCAGAAACGGAACCTGCCTGAGGAGTTCGCCGATGTGCTGGCGTGGCTCTGCACGCTCGCCAACATCGCCGGGGTGGACCTGACCCAGGCCGTGGCCAAGTACACCGACCCGCAGCGCGTGAAGGGCGTGAAGGGTTGATCGGCGCGAATGCGTTCGGCACGCCGGAGCGCGTGGCCGGCGCGGCGGGCGTCCGCGGTATGCTTGGCGCATGACGCCGCGGGGCAGCATCGAGCAAACCCTCCAGGAGCCTCGCCTGCGCCTCGGCGTGGACATCGGCGGCAGCCGAGTGAAGGTTGCCTGGGCGGTTGCGGGCGGTCCGTGGACGCTGCGAGCGAGCGGGCCGTATCGCGAGGCAGGCATCGAGGGAGTGCGGCTCGCGATCGCCGAGGCGCTCGATGGAATCGTGGAACGGGAACGTGCCGCGGTCGGCATATGTGCGCCGGGAGTCGTGGAGCCCGCGACCGGGCGTGTCGAGCGCGCCGACAACATGCGGTTTCTTGAGGGCGCCCGGCTGGGCGAACTTCTGCCCCTCGGGCTGGGCCGGGCGCCGCTGCGGGTGCTGACGGATGCCCGGGCCGCCGCAGCAGACGCCTGCGCCGGGTTGGCCGGGCGCTGCGCAGCGCTGGTCATCGGCACGGGCGTCGGCCTCGCGGTCCTTGATGACGGTGCACCCCTGCGGGTGAGCGGTGAGTCGAGCGGGCACATCGGGCAGGCCGACCTTCACCTGCCGGGCGAGCCCGGGTTCGGAACCACCGTCGAGAGCGTGTTGGGCGCCCGCGCCCTGCAGGCGCGGCTCGGATCGCCCCTCCCGGCGCTGGACCTGCCCGAGGCCGACCCGGCGCTTCGGGAGCTCGTGCGGGTCATACGGCTTGTGCATGCGATCTACCGGCCGCGGCACGTGCGCGTGCTGGGCGGGGTGGGCATGGCCCTGCGCCCGTCGCTGATGCGGGTGAGGACCATGACGGCGCACCAGCTCACGGGGCTCGCGAGGGAGGGCTGGACCCTCGGCGGACCGACGGATGCGTTTCACGCAGCGCGAGGCGCGGCGACGCTTGCTGGCCGGGTGGAGTAACAGAGAGCCTCGATGCGGCAGATCGGTGAGGATGCATGCGACGGGGGAGTCGGGAGGGGGTGGGAGTGCGGTGGGCTTTGCCCGAACTCCGATCGGCCGGGGCCACATCCCGCACGAACCCGCGAGAATCCTCCTCTTGAACTCGCGGTCGGCCGTCGTGCTGTCTCGCACCGGCATCCGAGCCGATCCCGGGCGATCCGGATGACGCAGTCAGCCATGATCCTCCGAAAACGCAACGGCCAATGCACGCAACGGTCAGATCGTGATGACTTCCGCCGCGTTCAGTGATGGCCCGAACCCAGACACGCTGGTTTCACCCGTTCGTACGGCTGGTCACGAGCAGTGTTACCGGCCCGTCGTTGACGAGTTCGACTTGCATCTCGGCGCCAAACACGCCCGTGGGCACCCGGAGGCTGAAGCCCCGCAGGGCGCATGCGAGCGCATCGAACTCGCCCGACGCCTGCTCTGGGCGCATCGCCCCGTCGAAACTCGGTCGCCGGCCCTTGGCGGTGCTGCCGGCGACGGTGAAGTTGGGCACCAGCAGAACATCGCCGCCGATGTCGAGCACGGAGAGATTCATTTTGCCCGCGGCGTCCTCAAAGATGCGCAAGTGCGCGATCTTGTCCGCGAGGTGGGCCCGGTCGGCGTCTCTGTCGTCGTGTTCGATGCCCACGAGCGCCACCAGGCCGCGCCCGATGGCTCCTCGAACCTCGCCGTTCACTCGGACCTCGGCGCAGAGCACGCGCTGCACTATGGCTTTCATGGAATCGGTCTCGGTGAAGTCGCGGACGAAGTTTCGCCGGCCGGCGAAGGTGCGGAAGGGTCCGCTGCGTCAGGTTCAAACTCGGCGTCCAGCCCCGGCGCCGGAGGGGGCACTGGGGTGCCGGGAGCCAGGTCCTGAATGAAGCCAGGCGTCGCAAAAACCTCTGCAGGCCCGCCTGTGGAGCGGGCTTCGAGGCGCAGGGTCAGCGGCGTTTCACCCGGCGCAATGTTGAAACGCACCGGGAACCAGCGCGGCTCCGACGCGAGCAAGCCCGGGGTGATCGACAGGGCGCCGAGCACCTGGTTGCCGCGCTCCGGCACGACCCAGCGCACCTCTACTATCACGCCCGAGGGGAGATCCGCCGCGGAGGCGCGAACGAGCACCCGGCGCGGCGAGTTCGCCGGAGGGATCTGGACCTCGGCGAGGTGCCGGAAGACTTCGCCGGGCCGCACCTGGGCGTGGATCGCGTCGCGCGCGGGCTCCCCCGGGCGCCGCGCGCCTGGAGATGCAAGCCCCGCGCCGATCACGGAGGCCCCCGGGCCCATCACCCACGCGGTCAGGGGCTTGGTGGGCGCGGCAGGGCTGGGCTCGCGGGGTTGAGTGCTCGGGCCCCGGGCGAGGGTGACCGGGGCTTCTCCCGCGGCGGCAGCGAGGGGCCCGGCGAGGGGAAAGTCCATGACAAAGTCGTGGTGGTCGGCCCGCTCGACGAACAAGCGGGAGATGAGGCGCACGCGTCCATCGGGGCCCACGATGAAGGGGATGACCCGCGCCGCGGTGACGTAGGCGGGCGTGGCGCCGCCGGCACTGCCCTTGATCTCGTTGAGGATCAGGTAACCTGAAGGCAGGGGCACGTAGGCGCCCTCGCCCCGCGCGGTATGGGCCCCGGCGAGGAGTTCGGGTCGCCGATAGGCGCGGCGCAGCAAGGGCTGGGCGCAATAGCGCCTGCCGAAGAGCCCGGCATTGTGGGCGTTGAAGAGCGGATCGCGGGTAAAGATGAGCCCCGATTGGATCTCGAGCGGCACGAACGCGGCATCTTCGGGCGGGTCCGGGGCAAGGCGCCGCAGTTCGGTGATGAGCCGCTCCTCGCGCTTCGCCCGTCTGTGCTGGATGTGCTGCATGCCCAGGAGTGATCCGGCGCCGGCCACGGCGAGGGCCAGCGCCAGCGATGCCACTCCCGCCCGGACGACCGCAGACACGCGCGGCGCACGGCGCAGCAGCAGGCCGCCGACGACCGCCAATGCCAGGCCGAGCATGGCCGCGCCCGGGTAGGTCATGCGCGGCGCGACGGCGTGGTCGGCGAGAATGGCGATGGGCAGGAGCATGCAGGCGGAAGCGAGCGCCGCAAAGGCGAGCAGGGGCCCAGCGGCGACGGGTGGCGCGGTCGAGGTTTCGGGGGAAGAACCCGCCCCGGTTCGTCGCCCGTAGGTGGGCCACGCGAAGGCCCCGAGCCACAGCAGTGCGCCCAGCAGCGCCAGAGCGACGAGCCAGGGGTTCGCGCGCAGCACCGGGAGCGCCTGCGTCCAGCCGACATCGACAAATCGAACGGCCTTGGCGCCCAGCGAAAAGTCGAACCACTCGCGGGCGCCCTCGGCGAAGTGCGCGGGAATGTCTCGTGCAGGGGCAAGCGTGTCGAGCCCGCCGCGCTTGGCGGGGTTGCGCGTCGCAAGAAACGGGATGATGTACGCCAGGCACCCGAGGCCGGCCCAGAAGGTGCCGATGAGGGCGTCTGCGACGGCGCGCCGGGACTTGGGGGCCGGGTGCGCCGCGAGGATCACGAGACCGATCGGCGCAAGGCCGGCGATCGGCTGCTCGTTGAGGCACGCGCCGAAGAACGCGAGGGGCGCGAGCCAGGCGAGGCGGCGCCTCGGGCACGCCGCGCGGGGCGCCGAGAGTGCGACGCGCAGAATACACGCAAGCAGGGCAAGGGCGAGGGCCGTGGATATCGCCGCCGGCCAAAAGGCGACCTCAAACCCCATCGGGTAGAAGGCGAAGAGGCTCGCCCCGAGCGACGCCGCGAGGGATGAGCGGGTGATGCGCCGGTAGAGTGAATACCACGCGATGATCGCGAGCATCGCGGCGCCGAGCGTGATGAGATGGCGGAGGGCGTCGTGTTGCCAGAGCCATGAGCCGAGGGTGTAGACGATGGTGAGGTGCACCGGGCGCCAGAACTCGGGACGGATGTCCCAGGGCATGGTGACGAGCGGGGCGTGACCCGTGGCGGGGTCGATGGAGCACTGGAAGTAATCATCGCGCCACTTGCCCAGCGCGCCCCCGTGGAAGAAGTATGCGGCGAACAGCAGCGTGAGCGGCAGGAGCCAGCGAGAGGTTGCCAGAGCGCCGTGGCGCACGCCGCGCGCACGCTCCGCGGGGGCGTGAGCCGACGGAGGTGGGGGTGGGGCGGCCCGCGCCGGGTCGGGGGTGGTCATCCGGCCGTTCCCGGGGCGTGCTCGTGCCGCAGTTGGCCGCATGCGGCGGCGATGTCGCGCCCGCGGCTGGCGCGGATGTGCGCGTTGACGTTCCGGGCGCGGAGGATGCGCTGGAACTCGTGGACGGTGTCGGTGTCCGGGCGTTCGAAGGGCAGGCCCCGGACCTCGTTATAACGAATCAGGTTGATGTTGGCGCGGAGCTGCCGGGCGAGGCCCGCGAGCCTGGCGGCGTGCACGGGGAGATCGTTGACGCCTCGCAGGAGGGTGTACTCCAGCGTGATCTCGCGCCCGGTCTTCTCAAACCACTTGCGGCAGGCGGCCAGCAGTTCGGCGATGGTGGTGTATTCGGCCCAGGGGATGAGCCGTCGCCGGATCTCATCATCGGGGGCGTGCAGCGAGAGGGCGAGCGTGACGGGGAGGTCGAGTTCGGCGGCGAGGCGTTCAATGGCCTTGGGCAGGCCCACGGTCGAGATGGTGATGCGCCGGGCGCTGATGCCCATGCCCCAGAGCGCCGCGAGCGTGCGCACGGCCCCGAGCACCGGGCGGAAGTTGGAGAGCGGCTCGCCCATGCCCATGAACACCACGTGGGTGATGCGCGGAAAGTCTCCCGGCGGGGGGGCACCCTCGAGCGGGTGCGCGCCCAGTTCAGCGCGCCGCATCGTGTCGCGCAGGCGCCACACCTGCTCGACGATGCGCCCGGTCGAGAGGTTGCCGTCAAGGCCCGAGAGCCCCGAGGCGCAGAACCGGCAGCCGACCGGGCACCCCACCTGCGAAGAAATGCACGCGGTGCGGCGCGGGCCGGTGGGATCGTCAGACGGGATCATCACGCACTCGGTCTGGCGCGTGGGGTCGCCGGTGAGCAGGGGGAGCGCGCCCGGGGCGGGCGAGGCATCGTCCCACTCGATGAGGAGCTTTGTCGTGTCGTCGGTGGCGCGCTGGTGCGCGATCGCGCGCCCGGAAACGAACGTCCATGCGCGGGCGAGCAGGTCGCGCTGCGGACGACCGAGGTTGGACATCAGCCCCGGATCGACCACGCCCTTCTGGTAGACCCATTCCAGAATCTGCCCGGCGCGGAACGCGGGCCAGCCCTGTTCGTCGCACCACGCGGCGAGAGCATCGGGAGTGGTTTCAAAGATGTGCCGCGCGGGATGGTGCACCGGGGAGTTTAGGGTGCGCCCGGGGCGTCGGCGTCTCGCGGGTGCGCAAGCAGCCAGTTCACCGCGCCTTGGAGTTCCACGGCCGCGACGAGCGCGTGACCCAGGCCGGCGCTCTCGCGCAGTTCGACGGGGAGGCCCGCCGCGATCGCCCCTCGGCAGGCGCGCCGGATTCGTGACGCCGGCATGATGCGGTCGCGCTCCGCGGCGATGACCAGCAGGGGCGCGCACGGGCGTTCGGCATCGAGGCCCGCAGCCCCCGCGATGGCGCAGGCCGAGGCGATGACCCCCGCCCTGCGCTGCGCGAGCAGCGAGGCGCCGATGCCCCCCATCGAATGTCCGATGAAGTGGATGCGCAGGGGATCAAAGGGATAGTGCAGCCGGAGTTCGCGCACCAGGTCGTCGAAGATGCCCGGATCGCCGAGGAACGGGTAGGTGAGCGGAGAGGCGACGATGAATCCGCGTTCGTCGGCGAGGCGCCGGATCGCGCCCGCGGCGTAGCCGTCCATCCAGAGGTTCTCGTCGCCCCCCGCGCCGTGTAGGGCGATGACGAGGGGCGGGCCGGGGCCGGACCTCGGCTGGTCTACGCCGAGGCGGGGCGGCACGTACAGGCGCACGGGCACCGGGCCCGCGCGCGTGGCCACCGTGCGCCAGAAATCACCTGCGCGGGCCGCGTACGGGTCACGGCCCTCGGCGATGGCGCCGACCTCCGCGCGGACCTCGGCCAGTCGGGTCAGCGGATCGAAACGCAGTTCGGCGAACGACCGGCCGGGCGGATGGTCGGTGATCAGCGCGGCCCGGCCCCGCGCGATGTCGCGCGTCGGTTCCGGCGCGCCGGGAATCGCATCGAGGCGCGCGAGGAGAGACTCGCGGGCCCGGTCGAGCGATTCCGCGGAGACGACAAACGTGCAGGCGATGCGGGCCGGCCCCTGCCCCGGGTCCCATTCGGCGACATATGCGCCGGGGGGCAGGCCGGTGAACTCAACGCCGCAGGGGGTCTGGGAGAGGTCGATGACCCGGCGCGCAACGAGGGTGCCTTCGCGGGTGCGGAGGCACAACCCCAGTTCGCCGCCGGGCAGGTCGGGGGTGAGACTGACGAGGTCGAGCCGAACGCGAGCAGGGCCCTCGGCGACGGTGACGGCGCGCTCCGGGCGCACCGAGCGCCCATCGGCCAGGCGCCAGGCTTCAGGGAGGGACGTTCCCGCGATGAGGTTCGTGGCCTCATCGAGCAGGTTGACCGTGGCGCCGATCCGTCCGGCGAGAAACATGCCCGCCGCCTCATCGAGGATGTCGCTGACCTGGGCGCGGTCCCACGACCCCGCGCCGAAGCGATCGCAGGCTTCCTCGAGCCGCTGGTAGGCGAGGGCGACGTCGAACCGCGTCGCCTCGGCGACTTCCTTTCCCGGAGGGAGGCTGGCGGGATCGGCAGTTTCAATGGCAGGCGCCGCCGCGGGCTCGCTGCCGGTGATCGGCGCGGGCAGCGGATTGAGCAGGCCCAGGATCAGAAGCGGGCTCACCCCCGATTGTTGGGCACCCGCGGACCGGAGATTCGCCGCATCGCTATGCTCGGATCCCGCGCAGGGACTGGGAGCGGCACATGCACATTCTGCACGTCGGGCTGGGCCCCCTGGGCGCACGGATCGCACGGGATGTCTTCGATCGCGGCATCGGCCAGGTGGTGCAGGCGGTTGACGTGAACCCCGGCATCGCGGGGCGGCCGTTGCGCGAGGTGATCGGCGCCGGCGAGGGCGTCGTGCTGGCTTCGCTCGATTCCGTGACCGGGTGGGAGGACATCGACGCGGCGGTGGTGACCACGTCCTCAAGCGTCGCGGCGTGCGCCGACACGTTTCGAGCCATCCTGCGACGGGGCAAGCCCATCGTGAGCACCTGTGAAGAACTGGTGTACCCGTGGCTGCAACACCACGAACTCGCCGTGGAGCTGGACGCGCTGGCGAGGGAGCACGGGGGGCGGTTGCTCGGCACGGGGGTAAACCCCGGGTTTCTGATGGATGCCCTGCCCATCATTGCGACGGGCGTCTGCCGGCGCGTGGACCGGATCGACGCGCGCCGGGTGCAGGATGCCTCCGCGCGACGTGTGCCGTTCCAGCAGAAGATCGGGGCCGGACTCTCGCCCGAGGCCTTCAGCGACCGGGTACGCCGGGGGACGCTGCGGCACGTGGGTCTTGGGGAGTCACTCCACCTCATCGCCGACGCACTCGGGCTGCGGATCGCGACGTGGCGGGAATCCTTGGAGGCGGTGCGCGCCGAGACATCCCTGACCTGCGCGCTGGGGGAGATCCGGCCCGGGCATGTCCGGGGGGTGCGTCAGCAGGCCATTGCCATGAACGAGGCGGCGGAGGCGTTCATCACGCTCGACTTCGTGGCCACCATCGGTCAGACCGACCCGCACGATCGGATTCGGGTGGAGGGCGAACCCAACCTCGACATGACCTTCGCCGGCGGCGTTCACGGGGACGAAGCGACGATCGCGATAGCGCTCAACGCGCTGCCCTCGCTCGGGGCGTCGAGGCCGGGGCTGCACACGATGGCCACCGTGCCGCCGGTGCGTTGGCGCTCGTGGAAGGAATGACCGGGCGCGGACCGATACACTGGCTCGCCGGTTCTGTACGCGCCCGCACAACCCCGGGAAGGACGCCCGGGGCCACTTGAGGGTTCACATGCCCAGGATCAACGCGACGGCACGGAGCGCCACCACCAGCACGATCGACGGGCGCGAGATCATCACCTTTGGAGGGTGCGACTACCTCGCGCTGGCGCACCACGCACCCGTGCTCGAAGCGGTGGTGCGCGGGCTCAATACCTACGGCCTTTCGGCGGGCGCATCGCGCGAGACGACCGGCAACACCGCGGCCCACGACCGCCTCGAAGAACGCCTCGGCGAGTTCGTCGGCATGGACGCGGCCCTGCTCACACCCGAGGGGTACCTCGCGAACATGGCGATGTGCCAGGCGCTCGCGGAGGATTGCCGCGTTGCGCTCATCGACGAACGCGCCCACCGCAGCCTGCGCGATGCCGCGGTGGGGGCGGGCCTGCAAGTTCACTTCTACCGGCACCGTGACGCCGACCATGCCGGCGCGCTCGCCCGCGACATGGGGGCCCGCCCGGTGGCGATTCTCACCGACGGCGTCTTCACGGCCGATGGCGGCGTAGCACCCGTCCCTGAACTCCTCGCGGCGACGCCCGCGACCGGAACGCTGGTCGTGGACGACTGCCACGGCTTCTGCGTCATGGGCCCGCGCGGGCGGGGCACGCTGGAACACTTCGGGCTCCGCGACCCGCGCCTCGTGCTGACCACGACCCTCGCCAAGGGGCTCGGGGCATACGGGGGCGCCGTGATCGGGCCCCGGGCATTCATCGCCAAGGCGCGACGTGCGGGCACCGCATACCGCTGCACGACGCCGATCCCGCCGGCGCTCGCCGTGGCGGCGCGGGCCGCGCTCGATGCCCACGCCTGCGAGGGCTGGCGCCTCCGCCGCCTGCGCGAGGGCATCGCGCGCGTGACTGAAGGGCTGGCGGAGGTCGGGGTTGATACATCCGGGCATCACCCGCATTCGCCGGTGTTCGCCTTTACGCTCGCCACCGAAGAGATCATGGAGCGTGCCGCGGCAGAGGTGTACGCGCGCGGGTACCTCGTGCCGCTGATTGAGTATCCGGGCGGGCCGGCGCCCAGGTACTTCCGCCTGTCGGTCACCGCGGCGCACACGGATGACGAACTCGCGGGGCTCTTCGAGGCCATGCGGGCCGCGTCGGTCGCGTGCGTGGGATAGCCTCGCGCGATCCGCGCGGCGCTACAGCCTTCGATCAAGCAGGCGGTAACTCACGGCTTCCGCGACGTGCCCCGCGTCGAGGGCATCGGCCTCGGCGAGGTCCGCGATGGTGCGGGCCGTGCGCCGCACCTTGTCATACGCGCGGGCCGAGAGGCCGAGTTCGCTCATCGCCTGGGCCAGCAGCGTCCGCGCCGCCTCGGTGAGGGGAGCCAGCGCGTCGAGCTGGCGTCCGCTCAGGCGCGCGTTGGGCAGACCCGGGCCCTGGCGCTTCACCTGGCGGTCGCGGGCGCGGGCCGCCTGCTCACGCATCGAGCCCGTGCTCGAACCGCGCGGGGCGGCCTGCAACTGGGCGACGGGAACGGCGGGGGCCTCCACGTGAATGTCGATCCGGTCCAGCAGCGGTCCGCTGAGCCGCCCCACGTAGCGGTCCATCTCGCGCTGTCCGAACTCTCCGGGCCGGACATCACCCCTCGTCGTCGGGTTCATCGCCGCCACGAGCATGAAGCTCGCCGGGAAACGCAGCGTGCCGCTGGCGCGCGAGATGGTGACCACGTGGTCTTCCATCGGCTGGCGCAGGGTCTCCAGGACGAATCGCGGAAACTCGGCGAGTTCGTCGAGAAAGAGCACCCCCTTGTGCGCCAGGGAGATCTCCCCGGGGCGAGGCACGATGCCCCCGCCGACAATCGCCGCGGCCGAGGCCGTGTGGTGGGGCGTGCGCACGGGGCGCGAGCGGATCAACCCTTCGCCCGGGGGGAGCGCCCCCGCCGCGGAGTAGATGCGCGTGATCTCAATGGCCTCGTCGGGCGTCAGGGGCGGCAGCACACCGGGCAGCGCCTTGGCCATCATCGTCTTGCCGCTGCCGGCGGGGCCGATCATCAGGATGTTGTGCCCCCCGCCTGCCGCGACGACAATGGCGCGCTTGACGCTCTCCTGCCCGCGCACATCCTCAAAGTCAACGGCGGGCGCCGTGGCACGGAGCAGGCTCTCAATGTCGGGGGTGGGGGTGGGGCGGGGCTCCACCTCTCCCTTGATGAGGCCCACCACTTCGGTGATCGTCGAGGCCCCGTGCACCTCGACGCCCGGCACCAGCGCCGCTTCGAGGGCGTTGTCGGCGGGAAGGACGATGCCCAGCGCTCCCTGCTGGCGCGCCAGCGACGCCAATGCAATCGCCCCCTTGATCGGGCGCAGACGCCCATCGAGCGCGAGTTCACCCGCGAAGAGGTACCGGCGCGGGTCGAGGCCGGGAGCCCCGGGCTCAACATCCGCAATCACGCCCTGCACGCCGAGCATCCCGATCGCGATGGGGAGGTCGTAGACCGGGCCCTCCTTGCGCACATCGGCCGGCGCGAGGTTGACCAAGAGCCGCCCGGCCGGCAACGTGTACCCGGCGTTGGTGAGGGCGGCCCGGACGCGCTCCAGCGATTCCTTCACCCCGGCATCCGGCAGGCCGACGATCGTCTCCTTGATGAACCCGCGCGGATCGAGGTCGATCTCGACCTCGCAGGGCAGGGCGTCAATCCCCTGAAGAATCGAAGATTTCACCCGCGCGAGCATCGAGGCACAGGATAGCAGATTGTTCGGGAGCGATCGGCACTCCAATGCTGCGGGCTTCGCCCGGCAGTCCCGGGCGATTCTGTTCCCCGGCGCGAAACGACCACTCAAGCCGGGTCGGGGCTCGGTACCGAAACCCCCTCCGGGCAGTCCGCAATGGGAAGTCATCAGGTGCCGGTTGTCGAGCACTGCGCAGCGTGCATGGTGCCGTGCTTGGGCAGGAGTTCGTCGCAGCTCGCGATCTCCCTGAGCCCCTGCTCGCGGTCCAACGACGCCAGCCGGTCGCGCGAAGGTCTGCGGTGGGGAGGAACCAGAGCATGAGATGGCCGAACGCCAGTGTCTTTGTACGCCGGGGGGGAGGGGTTCGACGCCGGGGGTGTTCACCTTGGCCAAGCCGCGTGTTCAGGTCACCTCCCCGTCGACGCGATCGCGCTCAGGCACAGGATCTCGAAGAGGACGTGCCCGGCGAGCAGGGCGGTGTTGCCGGCGACATCGCGGTCGGGGAGCACCTCGACGAGATCGCCCCCGGCCACCCGAACACCCGCGAGGCGACGCAGCAGCGCAAACGACTCGGCGCTGGTGAGCCCCCCTGGGCACGGGGTGCCGGTGCCGGGTGCGAAGGCGGGGTCGATCACGTCGATGTCGAAAGTGATGTACGCCTCGCGCGCCCCGAGGCGCTGCACAAACCGGTCGATCGAGGCCGTGCCCTCGCGTTGCAGCCGCTCGTAGGTTACGACCTCGACCCCCTGCTCGCGGGCGTAGTTGAGGTCATCTCCGGTGTTCAGCGGCCCCTTGATGCCGATGCTGAGCATGGCCTTGGGGTCGATGAGCCCGTCTTCGATCGCACGCCGGAAGGGTGAGGCGTGCGACCACTTCTCCCCGAGCGTCGCGTCGATGGTGTCAAGGTGACTGTCGAAGTGGATCAGGGCCAGGCCCCCGGCGGGGCGGCCGCGCCGCTCCCACGTGGCCCGGATGTTCGCGTGGGCGATGGAATGATCGCCCCCGACCGCGAAGAGACGGGTCTGCGCGGGGTCGCCGAGCCCGCGGGCGAACTCCGCGACGACGCGTGCGTTCTCCGCGCACGAGAACGGCTGGACCGGGGCATCGCCCGCATCCGCGAGGCTCTGCCGCGCGCAGAGGTCGAACCCGTGTTCGACGTGGTAGCGCTTGACGTATTGCGAAGCCTCCCGGATCGCACGAGGCCCGAACCGCGCCCCGGGGCGATACGTCACGCCCGCATCGAACGGAACGCCGTAGATCGCCCAGTCCACCGGCGCGTGCTCCGGGCGGACATCCTCCAGCCTCGGGTAGCGGCAGAACGTGCACACGCCCGCGAAACGCGGCGAAACCCTCGCATCGGGCAGCATGGTGCGGCGGTCAGTCATGCCCTAGCGTAGCCGAAACCGCGCCCTCCCTCGGCACATACGCTCAGGCCATGCCGGAACCAACCAAGGCTCCAGGCCTCCCGCCCGCAGGTGAACCGGCCGCGGAAGGAGGCGGGGACACGGCCGGGCGCGCGCAGGGCGCGGGCGTGCCACCGTGGGGCGAGTGCCTGCGCGTCTGGTGCCGCGTCGCGGCCTTGAGCTTCGGCGGGCCGGCAGGGCAGATCGCGGTGATGCAGCGCATCCTGGTGGATGAGAAGGGATGGGTCGGCCAGGAGCGCTTCCTGCACGCGCTGAACTTCTGCATGTTTCTGCCGGGCCCGGAAGCGACGCAGTTGATCACCTATCTCTCCTGGCTCATGCGCCGCACCTGGGGCGGCGTGATCGCGGGCGTCCTCTTCGTGCTGCCGGGGTTCATCTCCATCCTCACCTTGAGCATCCTGGTCGTCACCAGCACCGAGACCGGCCCGGTGCGCGCGGCGCTGGGGGGCATCCGCCCCGCGATTCTCATCATCGTGGTCGCCGCGCTCTGGCGCATCGCCCGGCGGGCCCTCAAGGGCCCGGGGCCGGTGCTGCTCGCGCTGGGTGCGTTCTGCGCCATCTTCGCGTATCACCTGCCCTTCCCCATCATCATCGCCGGCGCCGCGACGCTCGGGGTGATCGGCGCCCGAGTGCGACCCGGATGGTTCCCGCTGATGCGCGGGCACGGGGGCGGGGGCCCGCACCCGGAGTCAGGACTCGTGGATGTGCTGATCGACGGCGGCACGCTCACGCACACACGCCCCACGCCGCGCTCCGCGCTGCGGGCGCTGGTGCTGTGGGGGGCGCTCTGGGCCCTCCCGTTCGGGGTGATCGCGCTGGCCGGGGGCGCGCCGGTGTGGCAGGACCTTGCCTCGTTCTTCAGCCAGGCTGCGATGGTCACGTTCGGAGGCGCCTACGCCGTGCTCTCGTACATCGCGCAGCACGCCGTGGAGCACCAGCACTGGATGAGCGCGCCGGAGATGCTCGACGGGCTCGCGATGGCCGAGTCAACCCCGGGGCCGCTGATCCAGGTCGTGCAGCACGTGGGATTCCTGGCGGCGTGGCGCGAGGGCGGCATGGCCTCGCCGCTGCTCGCCGGCGTGCTGGCCTCGGTGCTCGTGACCTGGGTGACGTTTGTGCCCTGCTTCCTGTGGATCTTTCTCTTCGCACCGTTCATGGAGGCTGCGGCCAAGGCACGGTGGCTTCGCGCGGCGCTGGGCGCGGTCTCGGCGGCGGTGGTGGGCGTGATCCTCAATCTCGCGCTGTGGTTCGCCGTCCAGGTGCTCTGGGCCCGGCACGTCGAAGTCCGCGGGCTGGGGGCGACCATGACCCTGCCCAGCCTGCGCTCGCTCAACCCCGTCGACGCGGCGATCTGCTCCGGGGCCGCCCTCGCGATGTTTATCGGGGGGTGGGGCGTGCTGCGCGTTGTGGCGCTGGCGGCGCTGACTGGGCTCCTCGCGTGGTGGCTTCGGTGACGTGATCCGGCGGCAACGCCCCGCCCGCTGCCGAACGAACGGGGGGCCGTGGCGCGCAGGGGGCGGTGGGACGGCGAAGGCGGACAGGCGATGCGTGCTGCGGGCGCGCCGGGATGAGGAGTGCGGCGCTACGATGCCGGGTCTGCCGCCTTAGCTCAGTTGGTAGAGCAGCGGTTTTGTAAACCGCAGGTCGTCGGTTCAAGTCCGACAGGCGGCTTTCGTGCCCCCCGCGCCGGGCGGAGTCGCCGGCCCCGCGGCGGCAATGCTACTTGATTTTGTTGATCCACCCGAAGGGCCGGTAGCGTTCGTCGTTCTGGTCGCTGCCGTACGACCAATACAGCCTGTACCACGACCCGCGCGACGAGCGGTTTGAGACCCAGAAGTCGTTGGCTTCGAGGTTGCCGGGGCTGGGGGTGGGGTTCGGCGAATCCCAGGTGTTGCGGATCATGATCGGCTTGAACTTCTCGACGCTGCCGTCGAGGTAGAGCAGGTGCCCGCCCCGGTCGTGGTGGTCGGCGATCTGGTCCCAGTTGCCCCAGCGCCCGTCGGTCACGACGCCGTTCCAGTACTTGTTGTGCTCCTCGACAAACACGAAGAGCCCGGGCATCCGGACCATCTCGGGCAGCATCGCATCCGGAAGGCGGATGAAGTTGGGGTCGCCGGGGCGCGGGCGCGAGTGCGCCATGTAGATCTGCGTGCCGAGGCGAGCGCCGCTCGTGCCCGTCGCCATCGTGTAGTCGAAGTCCAGCTCCGCATTCTCGCGGTAGAAGTTCTTCTCCACCCGCGCGCCGGTCGAGGAATGCCGCCGGTTGGTCGGACACTCGGTGATCTTGGCCCCGGTTTCAAGAAACTGGAACATCACGCCGGGTTGCGTGCGGTTCTCGTGGGGCACGTTGATCGGTCCGCTCCGCGCCCAGTCTCGGTGCGACCAGATCTGATCGTTGTTCGCCTGCGCATAGGCCGTCATCGCCAGCCCGATCTGCCTCATGTTGGTGCGGCAGATCGTGGCCCGCGCCGACTCGCGCGCCGACTGCATGCTGGGGAGGATGATGCTGATCAGGATCGCGATGATCGCGATCACGACGAGCAACTCGATCAACGTGAATCCACGTCGTGCCACAAGCCCCTCCCGACGCGGCGCGCGACCATTCCCCCGGAGACCCGGCCACCCCCACGAACCCAGGTCACGCGCCGCCAAGAACGAAAGGTACTGGAAACCCCGGCCCCGAGCAAGGCCCGCGATGCAGGGCCCCAGAAACCAAGCTCCCAAGGAGGGGGCTCAACGCTCCGGACGGCGACGAAAGCCCCTCTCGTGGATCTGCTCCACCCAAACAGGGCCGCGTGTTGGTCGGCAGCGGTGACGCGCCCGCCCACATCTCTCTCGACGTGTCGCGGCCGCCGTGGGGACATCGCGATTGATGCGCCGGTCGCTCCTCCCCGAGAACCAGATCTCCAGAAGATTGATCCACCGGGCGTGTCACGCGCATCCAAACGCCCACACCAAGAAGGCCGCGCCCGAGGTCGAGAGCCTGGCTAGGGTACGTGTTACTCGGGTTGCCGCGACCGGCTCACACCGAGGCATCCGCCACCTCGCCGCCGCTCACCCGCTCGGCGCGATCGGACTGAGCGACCCTTCTGGGCCAAGATTCCTCGTCCTGAAAGAAGCCGCTTGCGCCGGTGCTCTGATCCTCTTGATCCGTATCGCTACGCGTCGAGGATGATCGCCTTGTGTGTGCCTTCGCGCCGCTGCACTTCGGTCACGCGCGCCGGGCCGCCCTGCGTGGTCTCGCCCTGCGTCTCTATCGCCTGGGCGACGGTCGCCCGGTCAAGCTCCACCACGTTGCCCACCGGCTGGCCGCCCGCGTCATACGCCTGGTACGCGACGGTCTGCGTGTTTGGTGGCGTCTCCTCCAGGGGCGTCAGCGGGCGATAGACGAGCACATTCTCTTCCTGGAGCTTGCTCTGCAGCGCCGGGTCGCTCTGGGTGCGGAGCTCCTCGCTCTGGCGCGCGATCACCTGCTGCTCTTCGGCGGTCGCGGGGCGGTCATTGGCCGCGTACACGATCAGTCCCACGGCCAGGCCCACGCCGAGGCCGATCAGGATGGCTTCGGTGTCGTTCGCGCCCATGCTCGACGCGATCAATGCCGCCGCGATCCCCGCGCCCGCGCCGGAGAACAGGCCCTTGGCTTCCGCGCTCAGGTCCTCCCACGCCTCGCAACCGGGGAGCATTCCCGCGCAGGCCACGAGCGACGCGGCCAATCCAACCTTCTGAATACGACGGTTCATGTCAATGTCCTCTCGCCCCGGGGCGGGCACGCACTCCACGAGCCGGCCCACCGAGGAGCATGGCTAAGCATAACAGAAAGGTGGCCCCGCCGCGCCACGGCGCGCCGGTGATCACTGGCCCAGCACTGTGATAATCTCGTGACAATCGGGGAACCCGCGGGACAAACTTCGCTGGGCGCATTCTAACGCGCGCGCCCGCACGGGGCTTCCCGCTGGGCCGCGGACCGAGTTCGGGGCCTTCGACACGTAGTCGGCGTACAAGTATTCCGCCAGGGGGGTCCCCGTGTCGACGGCCTTGGTGAAGAGTTCCAACGGGTCTCCGAGCTCCTTGATGCGATCGATGACCGAGGCGGGGAGCACGTCCGAGACACTCGGGTCGAGTTGCACCGCCGACGCGAACTGCCCGAGGCGCGCCAGGCAGTCACCGTCGCCGAGGCGGGCCCCGTCCCCGTACGCCGTCAGCCCCCGCACGATTCTCCCCTCCAGCTTCGAGTCAATCTTGTCGATCGCGTTCCGGGCCGCGTAGTCCCCCATCGCGAAGTAGGCCCGGGGGTGGGCCGCTGAGGCACGGCGGAGTTGCCCGATGATGAACTCCCCTTCGCCCGGCTGGTATGCGAGCATCGCCCCGGTATCGCGGTACCAGGTCAGGCCGTCGGCCAGGAGCATCGCGGCATCGGGGCTGACATCGCTCAGGGTGGTCAGCGACTCGCGCACGCCGGAGAGATCCAGCGGGCCGGTGCGGAAGATCGGCGACATCGTGGCCACGCTGCCCCGAAATCCGTCAACCGCGTCGCGCACCTTGTCAACGTACGCCTCCGACGCGAATCGCTTGGTCGCGGCGAGTTCAGCGAGCAGGCCGAGGGCTTCCGGCCACGCCTTGCCGCGGAGGTGCAGGTTGATCCGCTCCTGCCGGTCGGCAAGGTACAGTTCGTCCAGGGCCGCACTTCGTCGGGCCGTTTCCTCCATCGGCAGTCCGAGCAGGATGCATTGCTCGATCTGGACAAGCCGTGCGGTTCCGAAGTCTCCCGTGCGCTTCGCAGTCTCGATCGCCTCGGCGATGATCGCCTCGCGCAAGTCGCGCAGTTGGGCGAGGTACGGGCCGACCAGTTCGCCCGCACCCTGCATGTCGTCGATGGCGGCCTTCAGCGCCGCCGGATCCTTGCGTTCTACCGCCCGGTCCGCGCGGATGCGCCGCCGGATCTGTGCCCGTTCGCTCGCGAATCGCTGCTTCTCCGCGTCACTGAACTCGGGAGAGGCATCGACGAGCGCCATGAGTGCCGATGCCTGCGCCTGGTTGTCCTGCCCCTCCGCGGCATCCAGCCTCGTGCTCACAAACCCGAGCAGCGCATCCTTGTACCGGCGCGCCAGCGACGCAATCTCGCCCTCGGTCAGCCGGTTCTCGCGGCGCAGCCCCGCGAGCATCTCTTCGCAGGCCTTCCAGTCATTCGATCCGAGCGCCGCGTCAAGCCGCCCAGCCACCCCCTTCTGGTACGCCTCGAACACGCGATCCTTGACCGGCTTCAGGTCTTCTGGGGTCATCCCGCCCTGGGTGCTCGCCCGGCTCAGCAGGGCGAACGCCTCGTCCCATCGCGACTCGGCCGCATGACCCTCCGCGGCCTTCGAAACGGCCCCAAGTACGGACGCCTCCGCCGCGGCGAGGTCGGTCGCCCGCACCCCGGGCAGCCCGCGAAGTTCTCCGAGCGTGAGGATCGCCTCGTCAAGCTTGGCGCCCTTGATCGCTGCCGCCAGCCGCGCCTCGGCGTCCTTGATCCGTGCGTCTCCTCCGTCCGGGGTGGGGCTCGGCCCCGGTCCCGGCGCGGGCGTCGGCCCTTTCGTCACGTTCATCGCGATCACGACACCCGCCGACACCAGCAGCACCGACGCCGCAACTGCGCCCACTTTCGCGCCCAGCGACGCCCGCTGGGCCGGCTGGATCGCGGGCACGGCCCCCGGCCCGTCCGCCGATCGGGTTCCCTGCACCATCGTCGGCGGAAGCTTCGTCCCCGACGCCAACTTGGTCCGGATCTCCTTGGTGACCTCTCGGGTCGGGGGGCTCAGCCGGGCGTGCCGGGTCGCCCCGGCCTTGGGGTCGATCAGCGCGGGCGCTCCTCCCAGTTCGGCGAGCGCGGCAGACATTGCTTCGACAAACGCATCCGCGTTCGGATACCGCGCGCCGGCCTCGCGCTGTGTCGCCACGCGGATGATCTCCGCGACGCGCGCTGGCGCATCCTGGACTGTCGCGCGGGGGTCGGGCAGCCCCTGGTTCATCACGGCGTCTTCAACCCCGTCAAAGTCCAGCCCTGAGAACGGATCCACCCCCGTCAACTGGTACCAGAGCGTCGCGCCCATCGAGTAGATGTCGCTCTGCTTGCTCACGCGCGTCGCGCCCCGGAACTGTTCCGGCGGCATGTACTGCGGCGTGCCGATGATGAGCCGTGCGTCCGTGACCAGCGTGTCGCCCGTGCGTGCCGACCGCGCGATGCCCAGATCAGCGAGCTTGACTTCGCCCGTGCTCGACACCAGCACGTTGCCGGGTTTGACATCGCGGTGGATCACTTCCTTCGCGTGCGCTGCCGCCAGCCCGCGCGTGGCCTGGATGGTGATCGCCAATGCCTCCGGCGCGCTCAATCTCGACTTCCGGCGGATCCGCTCGGCCACGCTCTCGCCGTCCACCAACTCCATGACGATGTAGTTCAGGTTGTGGGCGTGGCGCACGTCGTAGACGCCGATCAGGTTCGGACTCTTGATCCGCGCCGCAACCTTGGCTTCATCCTGGAATCGAGCCAGGGCCGAAGGATGATCGCTCGCCGCCTTCAGGCACTTGACCGCAACCTCGACCTCCAGGTTGAGGTGATGCGCGCGGTACACCGCCGCCATCCCCCCTCCCCCGATGAAGTCGTACATCACGCACGGGTCCAGCACCGGGTATCCGCACAGGCGCGGCACGCTCCGAAGCAGATCATCCTCTTCCAGCACTCCGCTCATGCCCGTTGACCCTTCGAGTTCCTTCAGTATACGAGCACGCCTCGCGCGCGATTCGCGATCCATCGGCAGATCGGCCCCCGGGCGCCCCACGAATTCCGGTTGTTCGGCGGCCCGGCCCGTGCCGCTTGCGAAGTCCGTGTGCCGGGTTGCGGCCTCTCGCAGGTTCTGACGCCGATTCGCCTCGCCCCGGCGCTAAAGAAGCACGAGCGGGTCGACATCGATTGCCGTGTGGGCATCGGAAAGCAGCAGCCCCTGGTCGCGCAGCGGCGCCAGCACCCTGCGCAGCACGCCCGCATCGGGCGCGACGACGATCACCTCGATCCGGTAGTGGTCGCTGATGCGCGCAATCGTGCAAGGCTGCGGGCCCTCGATCCGCACACGCCGGACCGGGCTTATGGGCATGCCGCCGCGCGCATCTTTCGCGCCCGCCGGGCCGGGCTGGTCCGCGTGCCGGCCGCCCCGCTCCCGCACTCCGGTGCCGGCCTCTCGATTGATCGCCGCAGCGCCATCGCGCAGCGCACGCGCCAGCGTCTCAGAAGCCTGCTCGGCCTTTCCCAGCGCCGTGTCGCGGCAGACGATGCGGGCCATCCGCGCAAAGGGAGGCAGCCCGGCGCCCGCGCGCACGGCAAGTTCGGCGGACGCAAACCCGACGTAGTCGTGCCGGGCCGCGCACCGGATCGCCGTCGCCCCCGGGCTCATGGTCTGGACGATGACCAGCCCCGGCTCGTTCCCTCGCCCCGCGCGCCCCGCCACCTGGCTCACCAGCTGAAACGTCCGCTCGGCCGATCGGAAGTCCGGCAGATTGAGCGCCGTGTCCGCGCTGATGACGCCGACCAGTCCCACCCCGGGAAAGTCCAGCCCCTTCGCGATCATCTGCGTGCCGAGCATCACTCGGGCCTCGCCCCGCGCAAAGCGGTCGAGCGCCGCGAAGTAGTCGCGTGCCGAAGCCATGGTGTCCGAATCCACGCGCAGCAGGTCTTCACCCGCCGCAAGCCCGAACTCACGCGCCAGCTCTTCTTCCACTCGTTGAGTGCCGAGGCCCAGCGAGATTGTCTTCTTGCCGCACACCGGGCAGATCGCGGGCACCAGTTGCTCCGCGAGGCAGTGGTGGCAGCGCACCAACTGGCCGCGCGGCATGTGCCGACCCCGGTGTAGCACCATCGCCGCGTCGCACGCCTCGCACGGCATGCGCCACCCGCACGACTGGCTGGCGCAGCACACGTAACTCGCGTACCCGCGCCGGTTGAGGAGCAGGATGACCTGCCGCCTGTCCCGGAGCGTCGCCCGCATCGCCTGGCGCAGGGGCTCCGAGATCGCGACCATCGTCTGCCCCTGCGCCCCGTGCAGGCGCCGGCCTGCTTGGCCGAGGTCCACCACCCGAACCTCGGGCAGTTGAGCCGCGCCGACCCGCCTCGTCATCTCGCAGAGCGCGTACCGGGCCTGGGGCCCCGTCGCGTTGTGCCAGCTCTCCAGGCTGGGCGTCGCCGAGCCGAGAATGACCCGCGCTCCCGTCAGTTGCGCTCGCTTGATCGCGACATCCCGCGCGTTGTAGCGCGGCAGCTGATCCTGCTTGTACGAGCCGTCGTGCTCTTCGTCCACCACGATCACGCCCAGGTGGGCAAGCGGCGCGAACACGGCGCTCCTTGCGCCCACGACGACCCGGGCCTGCCCGCCGGAGGCCAGCGCCCACTGCCGATGTCGTTCCGCCCCCGACAGCCCCGAGTGGAGCACCGCGACCCCTGCATCACCCAGCCGCTCGACGAACCGCCTGCTCGTCTGGGGGGTGAGCGCGATCTCGGGCACCAGCACCAGGGCCGAGTACCCCGCATCCACCGCGCGTCGGAGCACCCGCAGGTACACCTCGGTCTTGCCCGACCCTGTCACCCCGCGGAGAAGATGCACACCGAATCCCCCTCCCGCTCCGGCGATCGCCTCGCAGGCTGCCCGCTGCTCGTCGGTCAGGGGAGGTCCTCCCGGTGCTGGCGGACTCTCTCCCGGCGCTTCCGGCGCGCTCGCTTCTCGCTCGTCAAAGGCAGGCGCCCGCGATCGGACCTCCTCAAACGCCACTTCCTTCAGAATCCCCGCGCGAACGAGCGCGTTGAGCGGGGCCACGCTCCTGAGCCCCAGCCGCCGGGCCAGCGCCTTCGCCTCGACCGGCCAGGCGTTCGGCTCGACCCCGCCGATCGCATCCAGCGCCTGCCGCGCCCCCGGAGACAGCTTGGGCGCCGCCCCCGCGCCAGGGGCGCCTGGGTGCAGGGCGAGCCCCATGCGCTTCCGCAGTCCCGTCCGGTGTTTCACCGCCGCAGGCATCATGGTTGCCATCACCATGCCCAGCGGGCAGAGGTAGTAAGACGCCATCCATTCCGCGAGTTCCACCAGGTCGGGCGGAAGTCGGGCTCCGGTCCGGGTCTGAATCCCCTTCACCCGTCCGGGGTCGAGCCCGCCGAGAATCGTCTCCCCGCCAACTTCGACGACGATCCCCCCGACCGGCTTCCTGCTGCCGCGAAGCGGCACTTCCACCCGCTCGCCCACTTCGATGTCCGCCTCCGGGCTGTGGTACACCAGCGTCGATTCCTCGGCATCTCGGATGCCGCGCTCCACCGCCACGCGCAGGTACACCCCGCCCCGCGATTCGCCCGGCCTGAACATCGAGAGCTGCGCCATGCGTGCGTATTATCACGCCTTGATGACCCCGACCACTCGCCATCGTCCCGCCCGCCTCGTACTCGAGGACGGCTCGGTCTTCTGCGGGCAGGGGTTCGGCGCGTCCGGCCGCACCGTGACCGCCGAGCTCGTCTTCAACACCGCGATGTGCGGGTACCAGGAGTCGCTCACCGACCCCTCCTACACCGGCCAGATTCTCGTCGAGACGTTCCCGCTCATCGGCAACACCGGCGTCAACGACGAAGACCTCGAAAGCACCAAGGTCCGTGTCGCGGGCTTCGTCATCCGCGAGCTCGCGCGGCACCACTCCAACTACCGCGCCTCTGCCACCCTCGACACCTATCTCGCCCGGCATGGTGTGCTCGGTCTCCACAGCGTCGATACCCGGGCGATCACCCTCCGCATACGCAACCGGGGGGCCATGCGGGCAATCCTCACGGACGATGTCGCGCTCTCCGGTGAGGCGCTGCTGGGGCTCCTCCGGCGGAGCCCCGAGATGGAAGGCCAGAACCTCGTGCCCGCGGTGGGGTGCAACGCCCCCTTCACGTGGAGCGAAGACCTCGGCGAATGGGACGCCTTCACGCAGCCCGCCGCATCCCGCTACCGCGTGCTCGCCCTCGACTGCGGGGTCAAGCGCAACATCCTCCGTCACCTCACGGAGCGCGGCTGCGAGGTCGTGGTCGTGCCCCACGACATCAGCGCTTCGGAGATTTCCGCGCGGTTCGAGCGGGGCGAGGCGGACGGGCTCTTCATCTCCAACGGTCCGGGTGACCCTGCCGCCGTTGCAAAGACTATCGCGACGCTGCGCGCCCTGGTCGGCCCCGAATCCGCAAGGACGATCCCGACCTTCGGCATCTGCCTCGGGCACCAGTTGCTGGCGCTGGCGGTGGGGGCGAGGACCTACAAGCTCAAGTTCGGCCATCGGGGCGCGAACCAGCCCGTGCGCGACAGCCGATCCGGACGGGTGGAGATCACCAGCCAGAATCACGGCTTCGCCGTCGATCCGGCTTCCCTTCCCGAAGGCGCCGCCGCGACCCACATCCATTTGAATGACGGGACGCTTGCCGGCTTCCGCCTCATCAACAAGCCGGTGCTGGCGGTCCAATACCATCCGGAAGCGTCGCCCGGCCCGCACGACTCGACGTATCTCTTCGATGAGTTTGTCGCCATGATGGCCAAGGCCCGGGCTCATGAACCCGTCCGTTCCGACTCAGGGTTATAGGGCCTGGCCTGCGATTTCCGCGCGGGAGCTACCAATCCAAGTCTCCCAAATTATGGCTCTGACGAGGCTTGGGGCCGTTGAACCCGGGATTTCTTCGGGGTTTTGGGACCGAGGTCTTGGCTCGCCTCCCCGCATCGTTCAACAATCCGCGAAAACCCTTCCATGCCTCTTGCAATGCCGGGCCAACTGGGTATATTCGGCAATTGCGAAGAGGTCGCGCGCAGGTGGCATTCCACCGGTGCACAACTTGGTCGCTCGGCGAGAAATCGCCGATGCCGCGCTTCGAGTGAAGCGCGGGCTCGCGAAGGGGTTTCCCCCGATCGCGAGATGGGGTTGGTTCCCGCTCGCTCGTCAACGTTCTGACGAGGCGAGAGAGTGCCACGGACGTGGAGCACATTCCACGCCCTTGGCTGGTTGGTCCCGGGTTGGCGGCGTGACGCGCAGTGACGCCGCGAGTGGAAACACGAAGAGGAGTGTTCATTATGAAGAAGGCTTTGGTTCTCGTCACCCTGGCCGGCGCTGCTTCGGCGGCCCTGGCCAACCCCGTGGTTGAGACGGCGCCCATGTTCAAGAAGGCGATCCGTCCGATCTCGGCGACCAACGTGGTCACCGGCCAGACCATCCGTCCGGGCGTCGGCCACGGCGAAGGCCGCGCCATCGTTGAGCCCTACGACACCTGCCACTACGCTGCGGACGACCGTCCGAACGCGGCCTGGGTGAACGGCGCCAACTACGCCGCCGGCACCGGCTCGGCCTACATCACCCGCACCTTCACCACCACCGGCGCGGCGGGCGCGCCCACCCTCACCTTCACCTACACGCTCGACAACGGCACGCCCACCAACCCCAACGATGACATCTCGGTCACGGCCGCGACCGACTGCATCTTCGACGACTTCGCCTTCGATGAGAGCATCGCCGACGTCAACGGCACCGACACGGTTCCGTGGACCAGCATGCGCACTAAGTTTGCTGTCCGCAACTGGTCGAAGGACGACAACGGCACGCCCACCAACCCCAACGACGACTTCTACATCGCGCGCCAGAACACCCTCGTGACCCTCTTCTGGGCCATCGATGACAACGGCACGCCCACCAACCCCAACGACGACTTCGCGGCCTTCGTCAACGGCGTGAACCTCACCTTCAACTTCGGCGCCAACACCTCGTTCTTCTACACGATCGCGCCGGTTGACCTCACCGCCCTCGCCATCGAGATCCCCGGCGAAGGCATCATCTGCCAGGACTGGGTGAACTTCTCTCCCAGCCACATCGACGGCGACAACGGCACCGGCATCTCCTTCACCGGTGGTGACGACCAGGCCGACGGCACCGCGACCGGCCAAGATGGAATCGTGATCCCCACCTACGACAGCCTCCCCATCCGCGACCACGACGCGGTGGACAGCAACGGCGAAATCGGTGGCCCGGCGTGGTTCTTCAGCCCGACCGCTGACCCCGCGCTCATTGACCCCGCCGCCGACGGCAACGCCAGCGACACCACCTACACCGACATCATGCTCTCCGGCTTCGGCGTGTGGTGGGGCTTCCAGATTCCCGTGGGCACCAACGGCAACCTCGGCCCCGGCATCTACGACCTCGCCGGCGACCTCTCCTACGAGCTCACCGTTGATGCGGACAGCTCCAACCCCTGCCCGGCTGACCTGACCGGCAGCTCCGACCCCAACGATCCTTCTTACGGCGTGCCCGACGGCGATGCCGACGCGGATGACTTCTTCTACTACCTCGACCTCTTCGTCGCCAACAACGGCGACCTCACCGGCTCCTCCGATCCGAACGACCCCTCCTACGGCGTTCCGGACGGCGACAGCGACGCCGATGACTTCTTCTTCTACCTCGACCTCTTCGTCGGCCCCTGCAACTGAGTTGGGTTGCGTCCGACAGAGTCGGTTGACCACTTCGACGCCCGGGGGCCTCGCGCCCCCGGGCGTTTTTTTGTCCGACTCAATCGCAGACGAATCTCGCCCGAGTCGCCGGCATTCACGACTCCCGGTGCCTCGCCGCAACAGCGCGGCTCAGGCCGAACGGCGATGGCGTGCCATCGAGCGCTTCCGCGACCGCCGCCTTCGCGCATCGCCGCGCCAACGACATGCCGTGCCCGGTGAATCCGCCGCAGAAGAACACGCCCGGCTCGCCGGGTACCGCACCCACCAGCGGCAGGCCATCGGGCGAAAAGCCCATGATGCCCGCCCAGCGCGCGACGACCGGGAATGTCCGCCCGAAGAGCGACGTCGCGAATGCTTCGATGGCGTGCTGCACCAGGCTGGTGGTGCGGTCTTCGCTTGCCGCCTCAACGTCGGCGTGATAGGTGCGGCATCCGCCCACGACGACGACGCCGTCGCCGGCGGCGCGAAAATACTCCGATCCGTGGTTTGCGTAGTAGGCCATCTCCAGCCGAAGGCCGGGGGCGAGGAGGGCGAGCATCTGCCCGCGTCGCGGAGCGACGTACCCCCGCAACGCCGGAAGGGCCGTATCGGTGTAGGCGTTCGTGCAGAAGATCACGCGCGGCGCCGCGAAACGTGCGTGCGCTGTCCTCAGCACGATCTCAGTCCCCTCACGCTCCATCGCACATACTTCCGCGCCTTCGATGATGCGATCCCCGAGCGGGGCGCGCAGCAACCCGAGAAGGTGCACCGGGTTGACGACGGCGTCGTGGGGGTTGACTAGCCCTGCGCGGGCGGTCCGCCACGCATCATCGCTGCCGCGCTCGACCCACCGCGAATCGAAGCCGTCGCGTGCAAGCAGTTCGTGCGACGCCCGGACCTCGGTCTCCTCCTCGGGGGAGAGGGAGAGCAGGCAACTCGGCCGGGCCGAGTACGAAGGCAGGGCTTCGATCCCGTCGGCCCGCAGCAGCGCCAGGTTCTCCTCCGTCCAGCGCCAGAGAAGCTGCGCCCTCTCCCGCCCATGGTCGCGCACCGCAGCGGCGTAGTTGTCTGCGGCCCCGCGCATGAGGAATCCCGCGTTTCGGGTGCTCGCCCCCGATCCGACCCGCTCGCGCTCCAAGACCAGGCAGGCACCTCCGCGTGCGAGCACCTCTCGGGCGCAGCAGAGGCCGGCGACGCCCGCCCCGACGATCAGCACATCCGTTCGGATAATCGCCGGGTGTGGGTCGCGGCGCCACCAGGAGACGGTCATGGAGATTTGTAGGCCCCGGACGGGAAACCTTGCGGACGGGGTGGCCGACGACGCCGCCTTGGGTCACTCTGGATAAGAAGACCCGACGAGGAGGCTCTCCCGGGCCTTGGTTCTGTCATTTCAGGGGGTTTCCACGATGCGCGTGATTTCCATACTGACGGTGTGTGGGCTGGTCGGCATCGCCACGGCTCACCCGGGACGGCGCTTTGAGGTCAAGGTCGTTCAGGACAAACTCGTGGCGCAGGGGTACATCACCTCGGGCGAGGATGATGGCAACGGCCTGGTGCGGAAGTACTGGAACTCGATGCACGGACACTGGCTGAACGTGCCCGACGAGTCTCGCGCGGTCGGTACGCTGCCCGGGTTTGACTTCCTGGACACTTCACGGCTCGGCGGGCAGGATGTCTATGCCCGCGTGCTCGGCGCATCGAAGTGGGTGAATCCTCCCCTCGAACCCGACCACGACACGATGCCCGTGCTTGAGCCGCTCGGCCCGGGTGAGACCATCTCCATCGCGTTCCAGGGGCACACGGTCAACACCGATACGCTCGGGACGTTTCCGCTCGTGACTGAACTGCCTCCGGGCGGGTTCTTCGATATCGACCCGCTCTACTCGATCGGCTTGCTGCCCTCCGCGGTGATCTATGTGATTCAGGTCGAACTCTCGACCACTGCTCCCGGAGTCGCGTCAAGCGACCCGGTGCACATTCTCTTGTCGCCGGACGGCAATGACATGGTCACGCGCCTCCATCACGCCTCGCTCTTCCTCGAGGAGCACCTGGGCACGCCCACTCCCGCCCCGGCGGGGTTCGCGGTGCTGGGGGCTGGGTTGGTCATGGTGTCGCGCCGTCGGCGCGGGTAGAGCAGGGTCGATCCGGGTTCAATCCCGAGGCGCCGGGACACCCGCGGTCCAGGGGCTGGGGCCGGCGATTCGAGGCGTCCCCGGCCGGGCCGATTCTCAATGCCCCGATAGATAAGGTTGCGCAACGGGCGGGGCAAGGGCCTCGCCCGTTTCGCGCTCCGAGAAACGAGTCAATGTTCCGCGGAGCCTCGGCCCGCGCCGATCACGTTCGCACGAACGTGCCGCGCTCGCGATCCTTGGCCAACCCGGGAAATCGCAGGGCCGAACCGTGGGCGACCGCGTAGACGCCCGGGGGCAGCGTCGCGGTCGCGAAGAGCGCCTCGGTCAGGTTCTGCAGGGCGTCGGACCGCACCATCTCGTAGGGGCGCATCGCCCCGGTGAGCACGATCGGCACGCGAGGCGACGGGAACGCCCTGTGCAGGCATTCGCCCGTCACACAGAGCGTGTCGGTGCCGTGGGTGATGACGATGCCGCCGGTCAGTTGGTCATCGCCCCCCGAGGTCGAATCACCGCCGCAGGCCCGAACGGTCTCCACGATGCGGGCGCGGTCCTGGTCGGTCATCACGAGTGAGTCCTTGCTCATCAGTTCGACGAGGCTCACCGAGGTTCCTTCGAGCCGCAGGCGCCGCAACATGCGGGGCAGGATGCTGGCGCGGTTGGCGAGCGACCCGGTGCGGTCGTCATACGTCTTCTCGATGGTTCCGCCCGTCGTGATGATGGTGACCCGCCGCATGACTTCAGGGTAGCCCGTGCGAGAGGTTCGGCGGCACCCCCGGGGCCTGCGCCGCGAGCAGGGCAAGCCATTCGGCGTTGCCCGAGTTGCCCCGGATGGGCGAAGGAATCGACCCCAGCACGGCGAAGCCGAGGCTGGGCACCTCGTCGAGCGTGCGCTGAAAGACCGCCTGTGAGACCGGTTCAGGGAGAACACCCCGGTGCCCCAGGCGCTTGAGTTCGGCCTTGTCGATCTCGTAGTGCGGCTTGACGAGCGTGATGATGCGCCCGTCTCCGCCGGGTCGCAGCCAGCGCCCGGCCGCGGGCAAAGCGAGGCGCTGACGTGTCCAGCCCAGGTCGATGACCACGAGGTCCACCAACTCGGGGGGCGCGACGTGCAGCGCGTTGGTGCGCTCCAGGAGCGTCACCCGCGGGTCGTGACGCAGACGCCATGCAAACTGGCCGTACGCGGTATCCACGGCGCAGACCCGGCTCGCCCCCGCCCGGAGCAGGCAATCGGTGAATCCGCCCGTCGAACACCCGAGGTCGGCGACAATGAGCCCGCGGACGTCCATCGCAAATGCGTCGAGCGCCGCGCGGAGTTTTTCCGCGCCGCGGGAGACCCACGGCGGTTCCGGAGTGTGCGCTGGCCCGCCGGATTCAGGTCGCATGGCCGCCTTCACCCCTGCGCGATCGGCACACCCATGACGGCGATGCCGAGACTGTCCGCCAGTTCGATCACCCGGGCCTTGTCGATCATGATGACATCGTCGGCGGCGAGCGCAAGGCATCGCCCGCCGCATCCGTGCAGCGTGCGGATGGTCTGTTCTCCGATGGTCGGAACGTCGGAGCGCCGGTCGTGCCCGGCCCGCGAGCCCTTGCACAGCGACCAGCCCCGGGCGCGGCAGAGCCTCCCGGTGCGCTCGATCATCGCGTCGGTGCCCTCCACGGCCTCCACGCTGATGGTGTCGCGGTCGCGGACGGCGATCGACTGTCCGATGTCGAGGCGGAGCAGTTCGCTCAGGAGGGGCCAGACGAACTCGACATCGGCGCGCTGCTGCGCCGTGGGCTTGGTTCGGGTCATCACGCCCGCGTGGGCGAGCTGGTCACGGATGGGGGCCGTGGAGTCCATCAGGCTCACGCCCCAGTGGTCAAGCTCCTCGGCCAGGGCGGAGAGCACCGCATGCGAGCGCCGGTCGTGGCGCACCCGGAACCAGGCCCGCAGCGTGCGCAGGTCGGGCAGGTTGCGCACGAGCCGGAGCGGGTCGTGCATGAGCCGGGCCTTATCCACCTTGCCCACCATGATCGCGTGCCGCACCTCGCGCCGTCGCAGCGCCCGCGCCCACGATCCGACGCGAAGCAACCCCACCGATCGAAAGGTGTCGCACAGCGAGGGGAGGGCGGGGTCATACTGCCCGTCGAGGCCCACCGCGTGGACCGGGTGGCCCTTGGCCCGCAGGCCCTCCGCCACGATGATCGGCAGCCGCCCGCCGCCGGCAATCAGGCCCACCGGCGTGGGGGGCTTGGGGGGGTCGGGCAGGATGGTCAGGGGCGAGATCAAGGCGTCGCGTTCCCGAGAAGCGTGCCCTGCGCGTCCCGGCCGGCGGCGGAGCACTGAAGTGGTCGCTTCGTGGTGGTCGATAGGCGTGCCATGCCGAGTGAATCCTACCACACCCGGGGTGGTGCGCCCGGCAGTTCGCCTGCGGGCCTCGACACCACGGTGGGGGACCACGACGCCCTGCGCCCCTACCTGGGGGTGTACTTCCGGTGCGCCAACCGATACGTCAAGACTTTTCGCAGCGTGGATGGCTCGGGATACGTCGCCCGCTGCCCCGTGTGCGCTAAGCCGGTTCGATTCCGCGTCGGGCCCGGCGGCACCGCCCAGCGGTTCTTCGAGGTGAGCTGTCGATGAGGCCCCCGGCCCACGGCACGTTCCCGCGCCGGGTCACCCCGCAGACCGGACCGCCAGGCCGAGCACAAGCAGCACAACCGACGCCGCCTTGATGAAGCGCACCGTCCGATCGATGGGCAGTGCGTCGACCGGAAGCCCGTTCAACTTCTCCAGGTTCGCTGTCCGGCGATCGACCGATCCGTGGCGCCATCCGAAGACGGATGTCGGCGTGCCATTGAGGCGGGCGACCTCGCGCAACGCGCCGGACATCGCCCGCGTGGCCTCCGGCAGCACGTGCGCCGGTCGCTGCTGTGCGTCCGCCGCGCCGGCCCGAGTCGCGTGCCCTGACAGGTGCTGGGCGGCGAAGGCGTCCGCCTGCCACTCGAAGCGGCGCGAAACCCATCCGAACGCGAGCAGTCCGGCCCCAATCGCGAGCACGCTCGCAGGCACGACGCCCCACGACTCATCCGCGTTCGTGCCCGATATCGCCGCCGCGCCTCCGACCGCGAGACGCACCCACTGCACGATGGCGATGAGCGCAACGGACCACCAGAGGATGTGCCGGTGGCGCACATGCCCGTACTCGTGGGCGGCCACGGCCTCGATCTCGCGGACCGAGAGGCTTTCGAGCAGCACATCAGAGATGACGATTGCCCGCACGCGGGGCAGCAGTCCGATGACGCAGGCCCCCGCCACACGTCCGCCCGTGCGCCAGATGAGAAGGTGATGCATCGCCGGGCCGTGTCGTGCCGCCAAGTCCCGCACGGCATCCCGGAGCGGGCCCGGGCCGAACGGCGTGGTGGGGAGGATGCGGCGCTGGAGCACCGGGACGAGCAGGAGGATCGCCGCCGCGCCCGCGAACCGAACAGCCCCGTCCACGGCGGGTGTCGCAAGCCAATCTCGCACCGGCGCGGGGCCCGCGGCGCCGGCCCTGTCCAGAAGTTCGGTCCAGCCGATGAGCAGAAGGGCGGGCATCAGCGATGGGAGGATGCCGTGGCGCACCTCCATCCACACAAACGCGACCCGCCCGGCATGCGGGTAGAGCGGCTCCCCCGAGTCGAGGCGCCGCACCATCGAGGCGTTCACCGTGCGTGACTCGATGGGCTCGATCGCGTACCACAGGCCTGCCGCGAGCGCCAGGAGCGGCGCGACCGCCAGCGCTTCGTCGAACAGCACCGGGTTGCCCACGAGCGATCGCACCGCGCTCGGCCATCCCAGGCCCTGCACGGCCCCCACGAAGATGCACGCCCCGAGTCCCCGGGCCCACGCGGCGTAGCGATCCGCCCGCACGATGGCGCGGTACGAGCCCTTGCGATCGAGGTGCGCGCCGCACCGGGCGATCAGCGCCCAGGCCGCGAGCCAGACGATGAGCAGCGACCCCAGCGTGATCCCGGCAACCAGCGCCGGGCGTGTGAGGGCCAGGTCCGTGAGTGCCCCCAGTTCGTCGTGCAGCACGATGGAGGCCGCTCCCAGGATCACCAGCCAGAGGAGAGTCAAGGCGGGATACTCCGGGCGGGCGGCGGCTCGGCAGCGGACACGACGAGCGGACACCCGCCGCGGCAAACGATCGTGAAGGTGCTCATGGTCCGCCGAGGCGGACATCGCCGAGATCGATGACCGCGCCGTCCGGCTGGTACAGGTCCACGTTGACCACGGCCTCTGTAATCGTCGTCATCACGAGGCTTGAACGCCCCGAGCGCGCGGCCTGGCCGAGGTCGCCCCGGCTCGGGCCCGCCTTCGAGGTGGTCGTCCCCGGCTGGGCGTGGAAGTGAAAGTGGGCCAGCGCATGAGGCCACTGCCGGAGCATGTCGGTCGAGGCCACAAACTGGGCGTCGCCGACGCGCTCTTCGGGCCGGGGCGGGTAGAGCACCAGTTCGCCCGCGCCCGAAGCGCCGAGCACCAGCACGCCCCCGTACTCGCAGGTCTCGTCCTGGCGGTCCAGGCGGATGTACTCCGGCAGGGCGGCACGCACGCGGGGCGAGGCGAGCAGGTCGTCGATCGCCAGCGCCGCGAGAAGGTCAAACCGCCCCAGCCTGTCGCTCCAGTCGCGCGGGCGCTCGCGATTGGGGCCGTCGGTGTGGATTCTGTCACCTGAACGGACGCGGACCTGCCTCCCGTGCAGGCGCGACTCCAGTTCACTCAGGAGTTCCGACTTGCTCCGAGCGAGCCGATCCGGGGCGATGGCGTGCGTCACGCGCAGCGCTTCGAGGTGCCGCAGTTCGAGCGCATCAGACCGATCATGCACCCCGGCCGCCCGTGCCGCCTCGGCAGCCGCCGGCCACCACGCGGCCCCGACCAACGCCGGGTCGGCGAGTTGCTCGATCCAGAGCAACTCATCACCCGTCGCGGCGAGAATGGCGAAGTCGTCCAGCACGCGCTTGGCGGCGCCGCCGAGAAAATCGGCGTTGGCAGGGTCCCGCAGCCACGCACGCCGGGCGTCGCCCATGACATCATGGCGCGACGCGAGCGTCCAGGCATCCATCATGGGACGCCGGGCGATGCGCTGCGCCTGGGGCGTCTCGCCCGTCGCCCGCGAAGCCTCGCCCGCGCACGCGAGCGCCACAGCCACGAGGTTCGTTCCGGGATTGAGCGCTTCGATCGCCTTGAACTCGGGCCGAGCTTCGTCCGCGACATCCATCACCACACGCGCGAGCGAACGCACGAGGGGCGTGGTCAGGGCCTGCCACTGGTGCTGCGCCGCGAGATCGCACGCCCGCTGCATCACCGGCGGGTCGGTCTCAAAGGGAATGGCCCCGCGAAGCAGGTCGCGCAGTTCGTCGTGGCCGTCGGGGTCGGCGCTCAGCACGTCGAGCACGCCGAGACGCACATCACGGGGCGATTGCTTCGACCAGAAGATATCGCTCAGGCGCTGCGATTCTGCGGGCCCCTTCGGGCCGGTTCCCCAGGCCTCGGCGATGGCCGCGACGCGGGCCTCGTGCCCGCCGGAGGTGTCGAGCGCCCGGTCCCAGGGGGTGCGGTCCTTCTTGTGCGGCGCGCCCGCGCAGCCGGACAGACCCAACGCCAGAGCGAGCGATGCGCCCAGCGCGGCCTGAACCCGGCGGCCCGGCGCCGGCGCCCCTCGGGATGAACCCTTGCATGGGTCGAACTGGGTGATTCCGATCATGCGCGAGTGTAGCAAGTGCGGCCTCAGCCCCCGGGCGTGCCGGTGCACTGCCTTCCGCCGGGGCTCAAACGCGCCCGGGGCGTCGCACCCCCGGCCCTCCTGGAATCGAGCGAGCCGCGCTGGTTTCGGCGAACCAGTGCGGGGGGTGGGGCCGCGATTGGGCACGCTGTCGTCAACCGACCTTGCCCGGGTGTCCGCCGCACGCGCCGGCCGTGCGGGTCATCTCGCGCGGGGCGCTGCCTGACAACGCACACACCGACCGCGCGGGCGCGGTCGGTGCGTCAAGAGACGAGTGCCTTCGTGCGTTTCGTGGTCGCGCGATCACCGGCGGGCATCATCGACCGATTCCTTCGGGGGGGGGAAGCATCTCGGCGCTTTGGCTCAGCGGAACGGCTGCCCGGTGTCGATTTCCTGGGCGCCGAAGTCGACGCCGCGCAGCCCGCCGCGGGTCCAGAAGTAGTAGCCGGGAACGTCGTCTACCGCGTCATGGGTTCCGTTGCGAGAAGGCGGCTCCCACGAGTCGGGTGTGTACCGAATTCGCAAGTAAGTCCGGTTGCGCTGAAAATAGGGATTCCAACCGCGATTTGAATCGCTTGAAAGATACACATCAACGGAACCGTCGAACATTCCGATGGGCTGCTTGGCATCGTCGTAGCCGTAGTAGAGGGCGATCTTGCCGAAGTGTCGGGCGTGACTGTCGGCCAGCACCATCTTCTGCGACGGGAACTGGATGTCGCCGTACAGTAACCCTCCGAACTTCGAGAGCGCGTGCGTCTGGTACCTTCCGCTCTCGGTCTCAAGTACCCTGCGTTCCCACTCGCCCTGTGGAATATTGATCCTGCTCTGGTACCAGTCATAGGCCGAGGGCGAGGTCATGTAACTGGCGCTGTAAGGCCAGCGCTTGGTGTTGGCGGCGGGGGTGGGCTGGTCGGGCAGGAAGTCGCCGTTGTCGAAGCGGCGCCCGTTGTTCTCCTGCCACAGAAGGCGGTTGCGGTCTTCGGGGCAGACGACGAGTTTCTCCGGCAGGCGGCTGGCCAGGTAGTCCTGCAACACCAGGTGCGAGTAGAGCACGTTGGGGATCCAGGACGCGATTGGAGCGATGTCCTCCCGGTCTGCACGCCGGCGGAGAATGTCGATCGCCTGCGCCGAGGACGATGCCGTGCTGCCCGTGCGCCGTTGGCTCTCCAGATCGGCGAACGTGCTGCGCCCCGCCGTCGCGCTCCAGGTGAATGAGAACACCCGGTCCTGGAACTCAGTCGAATAGCTCGCGGCGCCCTTGGTGAGCTGGGACAGGTTCGATGCGCAGATCGCGGAGCGGGTGACGCGCCGGGCCTGGGCCAGCGCCGGCAGCAGGATGCCGATGAGCAGCGCGATGATCGCGATCACCACGAGCAGTTCGATGAGAGTAAACGCCGGGCGCCCGGGGCCCGCGCGCCCCGAGGCGAAGCGACCATTCGACACGCGAGACGATGAACCCTGCATGGACCGATACCCTCCACGCGACGCACCCGCGGCGCGCACGACACGCGAAGCCTTCCCGAACGGCGCACGCCGTCCGGGCCCCCCGCCTGTCGTCGGAACCCGGCTCTCCGGGAACACCCGAACTTCGACAGGTCGCTAGGGCAGCTCGCGAGCCTTCTTGAGAGTCTCGCGCCGGGTGAGCACGGCCAGGAGTTGGTCGCGTGCTTCGCCGGTCAGCCGCCCTTGCTCGTGTTCCTTACGCACGATCTCCCGCGCGGTTGCCCCTGATGACGCCGAATCTTCGTGCGCCCGCGGCACCGACCGACCCCGAGGGGTGTTCATCGCACCTGCCGGGGAGGGCGAACCTCGAGGAGGCGTCGGCGGGGCGCCACGCCTCGCCGACCGGCTGCGCCGATGACACGCGGGTCATCGATGCCGACATGGACTTCGCCTCGCTCCGGCCCGGAGTCTGGATTCGACGGGTGGTACAATCGCGCCGGTCCATTGAGACTCTCCGCATGGCCAACCCAGCCCCTTTCGAGATTGCGCGGCTGACCCGCCGGTGTGCCGCGACAGGCCGCGAACTCGCGGTCGGCGAGCCGTATATCGCGGTGCTCACCGAGACCGACGTCGTCGAACGCCGGGACTTCTCGGTCGAGGCGTGGGAGGCCGGAGCGCGCCCGGCGGGCACCCTGGTGGGATGGTGGAAGGGCGTGGTGCCGCCGCAGGAGGCGAAAGGCACGCGATTCGTCTCGGACCCCGAACTCCTCGACCTTTTCGAGCAACTCGCGCAGGCGACCGAGCCGGGGCGACAGGCGTTCGCGTACGTGCTGGCGCTGCTCCTGGTTCGCCGGCGCCTGCTGAAACCGGAGCCCGGGGTCCGCGGCGGGCTGCGCGTGCGGCGCGCGGGCGAGGATGAAGCGCCGCTGATCGAGGTGCGCGACCCGGGGCTGGACGAGGCACGGCTGAACGAGGTGATCGACCAACTGGGGCAGGTGATCGAAGGGGGGCCGGCGTGAGGCGGCGCCGGGCGGGATGCCGCGTGCCGCGGGGTGCGTGCGTCGGGCTGTTGATCTCATTGCTGCTCCCGCTTGCGGGTTGCCAGACGACGAAGGCGCCGGCGCCGCAGACGCCGCGCGATCCTGTACCCGGGTACGAGGTCGTGGCCGGCGCGTACAACGCGCGGACGGGTCGGTTGAAGCGGCTGTGGGCGCGATCGACGGTGCGGTTCAGCGCCCGGGACGAAAACGGGAAGCGCGTGAACGAGCAGGGCGAAGGGTACCTGCAGATCGTGCTGCCGGACCAGATGCTGCTTTCGATCGGGGCGTACGTCGACCGGATGTACCTGTACCTTGGGTGCGACGCGCGACGGTACTGGTGGATCAACACGCTGGAGGACGGGCAGGAGTTCGCGCTGGTGGGCGCGATGGACAAGGCGACGCGGGAAACATCCGCCCGGCTCGGCATGCCCGTCCACCCGCTGGATCTCCTGGAACTCATCGGCATCACGGGCCTTCCGGAAGGGCGGGGCGTGACGAGTTGGAGCGATGACGGGCGGCGCGTGCGCATCGATGCGCCTGCCCGCTGGGGCACGCGCCGGATCGAGGTGAACCCCGTCACCTTCGAGCCCGAGCGCATCGAACTGCTCGATGAGTCGGGGAGGCTGGTGGCGCGGGCCGAACTGAGCGCGCACCAGAATGTCCGGGCCGACGGGGGCGGAGTGCCGCCGACGCTGGCCTCGCGGGTGGTGATCGACATGCCGGCGCTTGAGGCGGAAGTGATCCTGGACATCCGCGAGGGTGAGAACTCGGCGCGGCGTCCAAAGCCGCAGGTCTTCGATTTCGATCTTCTCGTCCGCACGCTGCGGGTGAAGGAGATTCGGTCTGTGGATGAGCGAGCGGCGGGCGAAGTTCCGCCCGGGAGCACCCCATGAGCGAACCCACCCCGACGCCGGAGAGTGCAGGCGGAGCGCCCGCGCCCCCGCCGGCGGATGTGCTCAAGAGCGCCTTCGGGGCGTTCAAGAAGCGGTACAAGCTGACGGTGCTCGACCGCGAGTCGAGCCTCGGGGCGTCGAAGCCCATGACGGGCGGCAGGTCGGCCTCGGGGATGGGCATCCGTCCGCCGGACCAGTTCCCGCGCGAGGTGTGGCAGGAGTTGGCACGCCAGGGGCGGATCCGTGACCTCGGGGGCGGGTACTACGCGATGCCGTAGGTCCGGGGGCCGGCGGAACCGCTCGCGGGCGCGGCCCCTACATTGGGTCGTGGCCGAAGCGCGCGATGGTGTGATGCTGGACCTCGCGGCCCGACTCGGGGCGCGCGGGTTCGGACGTGTGGAGCCGAACCCGATGGTGGGCGCGGTGATTGCGCGGGACGGCGTGATCCTGGGCATGGGGCACCACCGGGTGTTCGGCGGGGCGCACGCGGAGGTGGACGCGTTGGAGGCGTGCCGCGCCGCCGGGGCGGATGTGCGCGGGGCGACGCTGTACATCACGCTCGAGCCGTGCCACGGGACGGGGAAGCGGGGCTCGTGCTGCGCGGCGATCTCGGCGGCGGGGATCGGGCGCGTGGTGTATGCGCGGCCCGACCCGCACCCGAAGGGGCGCGGGGGCGCGGGGGTGCTGCGCGAGGCGGGCATCGCGTGCGACCTCTCGTATGCGAGCCCGGGCGCGACGCGATTGAGCGATGCGTTCATCAAGCGCGTGACGACGGGGCTGCCTTGGGTGATTGCGAAGTGGGCGCAGACGATCGACGGACGAATTGCGACGCGGACAGGCGAGTCGCAGTGGATCTCGAACTCGCAGAGCCGCGGGCGAGTGCATGAACTGCGCGGGCGGGTCGATGCGATTCTGACGGGCATCGGCACGGTGCTTGCGGATGATCCGCTGCTGACGGCGCGGGACGTGAAGGTGCGGCGGGTGGCGCGCCGGGTGATCGTGGACACGCACCTTGACCTGCCCCCGGGGTCGAGGCTGGCGCGGACCGCGAGGGCGACGCCGACGACGGTCGCGTGCGACAAGTCGATGGCGGTCGCGCACATCGCGCTGGACCGGCGGACCGCGCTGGAGGAGGCCGGGGTGGAGGTGATGGGCGTGCCGACGCGGCTGGATGACCGCGTGGACCTCGGCCTGCTGCTGCGCACGCTCGTCAGCCACTACGGGGTGAGCACGGTGCTCGTCGAATCGGGGGCGGCGCTGCTGGGCTCGCTGATCGCGGGCGACCTGGTCGATGAACTGCGGGTGTACGTGGCGCCGATGCTTCTGGCGGATGATCGCGCGCGCCCGGCCCTCATGGGGCTCGCGGTGCCCTCGCTGGGCCAGGCGCGGCGCTTCTCGCTGGTGCGGGCCCGGGCGGTCGGAGAGGATGTGGAACTGCGCTATCGGATGAGCCGCGCGTGACGCGCGAGCACCGGCAGGCGCACGGTGACACGAAGGAAACGTCGGACGGCGCGGGCGAGTCAGCGACCGCCTCGTGACCCCGGTTCGTGGGCGGTTCCGGCGCGTGCGCACATGAGGGGGGATCGGCGGGAGTTGCACCGGGGACTGCGGGCGCGGGTGGCGATTCCGCATCAGCGGTCGGGCACGGCCTGGGGTGGGGCTTCTCAGGGGGAGAGCGGTCGGGGGAAGAAACGCCCGAGGGCGGGAGCGGCGCCGCGGCGGCACGGAGAAGTGAGGAGGCCGCGCGGCGGGCGATGTCGTCGGAGGGTGAGAAGCAGAGCCGCTTGAGTGCGGCGATCGCGGTGGCGCGGGCGTCGAGGGCCATGAGTTCGAGGCGCAGGTGTGCCGCGTCGCGGAGCGCGGCGAGGCGTGCGGCGACCTCGGGTCGAGCGAGGAGTTCGAGGAGGGCGAGGAGGGTGAGATCGTGGTTGCGCGCGACCTGTGCGATTTCGAGGCCGTCGAGCAGGTCGGAGCTGAGGTGATCGAGGCCGGCGGGGCGGGGGGCGCCGCGGGCGGTCGAAGATGGCTCGGGCGCGCTCTCCGTGGGGGCGGGGAACGGAGAGGGTGGTGCAGGACTGGTCGGGGGGGCGATCACGGGAGGAGTGTCGCGCGCCGCGGCGTGGATGCAAGAGGGAAAGCACGCATGACCGCGACGTTGCGCGCGCGGGTGGTATGTGCGCGACGAAATGCCGGGCGTGAAGGGCGTGGGGAGAGAGGGGCGTGCGGAGCGCCACCACCCGAGACGGGACGGGCGGAGCGCACGGCGGGTCACCAGCGTTCGGCGTCGGTCCTGGGTGAGAGAGGCCAGGCGTCGGATCGCACCCCGTTGATGGTGGCGCCGTTCTGGATCGCGGTCTGCACGAGGTCGAGAAACTCGTGCGGGAAGACGCGCGCCGGGGCGCTGACGTGGTCGAGGCGGGCCGATTGATCCGGAGTGAGCGCGATGTCAAGGGCCTTGAGGTTGTCTTCGAGCTGGTGCACGGTGCGGGCGCCGATGATGACGCTCGAAACGCCGGGGCGGGCCCGGACCCATGCGAGCGCCGCCTGGGCGGGGGAGCAGCCGACCTCGCGCGCGACGGCGAGGAGCGTTTCGATGATGGCGAAGTTGCGATCGTTCAGGTGCTTGGAGTCTTCCTTGAAGCGGGCTTCGCCGGGCTTGGGGAGACTCGCGCGGGTGTACTTGCCGGTGAGGAGGCCGCCCTTGAGGGGGCTCCAGGGCGTGACGCCCATGCCCGTGGCGCGGGCCATTGGGATGAGGTCGTTCTCGACGGTGCGTTCGATGAGCGAGTATTCGATCTGGAGGGCGACGCCGGGCGTCCAGTTGCGGAAGATGGCTTCGTACTGGGCCATGACGCAGACCCATGCGGGGTGATCGCTGAAACCGAAGTAGCGGATTTTGCCCGCCTGCACGAGCTCATCGACGGCGCGCATCATTTCGTCGATGGGGGTGTGCCGGTCCCAGAAATGGGCGAGGTAGAGGTCGATGTGATCGGTCTGGAGGCGCCGAAGGCTCTGCTCGCAGGCATTGCGGACGGCCTTGCGGCTGGCGCCGCCGCCGTTGGGGTCGCCGGGGTACATGTTGCCCATGAACTTGGTGGCGAGGACGACGCGGTCGCGGCGGGCGGGGATGCGCCCGACGTGGTCGCCGATGATCTGCTCGGAATGCCCGTGGGTGTAGACGTTGGCGGTGTCGATGAAGTTGCCGCCCCGGGCGATGTAGGCGTCGATGACGGCGTAGGAGTCTTCTACGGTCGCGCCGAAGCCCCACTCCTGACCGAAGGTCATGGCGCCGAGGCAGAAGGGGCTGACGCGGAGCCCGGAGCGGCCGAGGGTGCGGTAGTCGGTGAGGGGCATGGATGAGGCTCCTATTCGCGCAGCATAGCGGGGCGGGAGGGCTGTTCGCGGAGGCGCGGGCCGGTACACTGGCGGCGCAGGGGCGGGCGTGAGCCAAGCTCAAGGAGTGCGGTGTGAAACGAGCGTTGATCTGTCGGACGTGCATCGTCGGCGCGATGGCCCTGGCGGGGGCCGGCGCGCCTGGGCAGCCGGTGAACGCGGCGGGCGATGCGCCCGCGCCGGGCAGCCAGCCGGCGGCGGAACCTTCGGTGCAGGAGGAGGTGAACCGCGCGCTGGCCCTGATGAACCAGCAGAAGTTGACGGAGGCGGAGGCGGCCTTCAAAGGGCTGGTGACGAAGGCGCCGGGCAACGGGCAGGCGTGGTTCGGGCTCGGGTATTGCCTGCACATGCGGGGGGAGATTGACGAGGCGCTCGAGGCGCACCTGAAAGCGGCGAAACTGGCGACCGGCCAGACGCGGTTCCTGGCGATCTACAACGCCGGGTGCGCGTACGCGCTCAAGGGCGAGAAGGACCACGCCTTTGAGATGCTTCACCGGGCGGTGCTCACCGGCATGCGCGGCAAGGCCCAGATCGCGAACGATGGAGACCTCGCGTCGCTCCATGAGGATGCGCGCTGGAGCGACCTGCTGAAGTTCGTTGACGAGGTGGTGAAGGCGCCCCCGGAGAAGGCGCTGCTCTTCTGGAAGGGGGAGTGGGATGTGTACAGCCGAGAGGGGCGGGCGGGGTCGAACACGCTCGAGGTGCGCATGGGCGGGGCGGCGATACATGAACAAGGGACCGACATAGGGGGGAACACGGGCGAGAGCTGGAACTACTACGACCAGGCCGAGGGGGTGTGGGTCCAGATCTGGGTCGAGCCCAGCGGCCGGTACACGCGGTTTGTCGGAAGGCCGAAGGAGGGAGGGGTCTGGTTCGAGGGGGAAGTTCACGGCCCGATGGGTGTTGAGTCGCGCGTGAGCATGTTCGTGCGCCCGGTCGAGGGCGGGATGGTGCGGCAGACGGGCGGTCGGTACGACGAGAAGGGCACCCACGAGCAGCGGTACGACCTGCTGTACGTGCCGAAGGGCGCGACGTTCGACCCTGCGTCGTTTGCGTGGTGAGAGGCCCGGCGCCGGGTGATGGAATGAGAACGGGGCGAGCCGAGCGGCCCGCCCCGTGTTCATCTCCTGACGTGTGTCACGCGATCTGCGCGATGGGCTCAGGGCGGGCGATCACATGCCGCCCATCATCTCCATAGGGTTGATGCCCATGGCGTCTGCGCCGACGATCATCCACGTGGTGATCTGACGGAGCTCGGCGGAGTCGAGGACCATGACGAGGGAGTTGCCCTTCTTCTCCATGGACATGTACTTGCCGACGGTCTTGGCGATTTCGGTGGGCTTGGGCATGCCCTCGGGCCACTCGGCCATGTGCTCTTCGTCGGCCTCGGCCTCCTTGGCCTTGGCGACGAGTTCGCCGGTGAACTTGTCCCACGCGCCGCTGAGGGCCTTCTGAGCCTTCTCGTCGGGGAGGTCCACGCTCATGACGATCTGCGGCTTGCTGCCGATGGTGAGGGTGAGGCCGACCCAGTTGGCGTTGGCGACAGCCTCGCCCACCGCCTTGGCTTCTTCGTTTTCGTCTCCGAGGTTTTCGAGAATCTGGCCGCGGATCTTCTCCACGGGGATCACGATGAAGGAGATCGAGGCGGCGCCCATGGACTCGAGGCCGGAGTTGAACCGGGCTGCGCCTGCGCCGTCGCCGCCCTCGGCGGGGGCTTCGGTGCCGGGGACGGCGAGGGAGACCCAGTGCTGGCCGCCGTTATCCTCGACGTTGCCGGTCATGCCGAAGGCCTGGAACATCTGGGCGAGCTGCTTGCCGTTGTCGGCGTTGCTGACGGGGAGGAAGAGGCTGACGCCGGGCTGGGCGTATTCCTCCTCCGGAGGCACGATGCTCATGTTGAGGCTGGTGGCGCCCATGCCGATCATGCTGCTGGTGAAGCCCTGGACCATCATCATCTGGCCCATGATCTGCTGGAAGGGCTCCATGGGGTCACCCTCGAAGCCCGCCTGCTCAAGTGCGGCGGTGTCGACGAGGGCGGTGACGGTGTCCTGGATCTTCTGGCTGGTGAGATCGCCCAGCGCGATGCGGGCGACAATCGCGGTGTCCTTGCTCACGTACTTGGCGGGAATGGGGGGCTCGCCGGCGAGCGCCGTCGAAGAAACAACGAGACCCGCCGCCAAAGCCGTCCAACCATTGCGTCGCATGTGTCATCCTTTCGGTCGCCGACCGAGCGAGCGCTGCTCGACGTTGAGAGCGTGTCCCGGAGGGGAAGGCTGGCATTTTACCGTCGCCGCGCTCCGCGGCTGACAGACCCGTGTGCCGGGGAATCGGTGCTCGCACACGGCGTGCGCGCACCCCGACCCCCGGCGAAGAGCACGGGAGTTGGTGGGAATCGAGACGGGCGGGTTTCGCGCGGCGGCCGCGCGGTTCGTTCAGCGTGAGGGTGCGCCGAACCCGCCGCTCTCGCCGGAGCGGGAGTCGGAGATGCGGCTGGCACCGGCCGAGGCGACACCGAGCTTCGATGCCCCCCACGATTTGGGGGGTTCGCTTCCAGACTCGATGCCGCGGTAGCGCTGCTCCTGGGCTTCGATGGTGGTGTCACGGAGTTGCCTGACCACGCCGAATGAGGTGGGATGGAGGCCCTGCTCTGTAACGGCGGCGAGATGGCCAAGGGCGGTGGTCATGGCCTGCTGCACGGCGGTCGGGGGCATCAGGGTGCCGAGTTCTCTGATCTGGGCGAGGCCGGAGAGGCTCTGCAGCGCAAGCTTGAGGCGGCGCTGTTCGCGGAAGATGCGGGGCTGAAGGCGGAGTGAGTCGGCGGCGCGCATGCCGAGGTTGGCCATCATGTTCTGGGTGAAGACGGGCATGGGGTCCATGTCGCTGACGAGCGAGAGGACTGCCGCGAGTTCGTCGAGGTGGAACTCGCGCCGGCCGCCTTGCCAGACCCAGACGGCGTGGTCGATCTCGTGAAGGGTGGCCCAGGCGAGTCGGCGTGCTTCCTCCATGAGTTTGGAGCGTTCGATGAGCCAGTCGACGATGGCGACGGTCATGGCCATGCCGAGGATCTCAGCGGCGAGGTTGAGCCAGAGCCCGGGCCAGTCGAGCGAGTGATTGATGAGGGCGGGGATGCCCACGAGGAGGATCGACACGCCGACGAGAACACCGACGATGTGCCAACGGTTCATTGTCCCACGCACTCCCGCCCCGCCGGGGCCAGCCATCGTAGGATTCATCATCGCCGAAACATGCGCGGCGTGGAAGGACTCCCCATGCGAAAGTTCGCGTCGCTGGCGCTCAGTGTGGTCTTGTGCGGCATCCTCGGCGCGTGTGCGTCGGCGCGGTCGCGCTGGGAGCTGGGTTATCAGCCTGCCGCGGACGCACCGGCGGCGACGGCGAGCCCCAAGGCGCGGGTTCAATGGGCGAACTACGACCCGCTGGCTGAGGGGAAGATCCTGGAGGGGTACAGCCTGCTGGGGACGACGAGGTTCCGCGATGAGCCGCTGGACGAGCGGGAGTTCGTGAAGGGGTCGGCGCTGGAGGGGTTCGCGAAGTCGATCGGGGCTGACGTGGTGCTTCTCGGACGCAAGCCGGCGGGGACGGAGAAGCGGGTTCGGTACATCCGCTCGGTGGGTCCGGGGCGCGGCGGCGACCCGGGCGACCCGACGGCGGGCGGGTCGGCGGTGGAATCGGTGCCGTTCGAGACCGAAGTGCCGGTGATGGACTACATCGCGGTGTTCCTGCGTGTTGCGACGCCGAAGGCTGAATGAGCCGATAGAGGTGGGTTGTCGCGGAGCCCGCGGTGTTCATCTCCAAGGCACACTCGTTCAAGCAGCAGGCCCAGTTGGCGATCACGCTTGCGTGGGTCGCGGGGTACACCAATGTCATCACGCTGATCACGCTCGGGGCGACGACGAGCCATGTGACGGGGAGCACGTCGAGCCTGGGGCGGACGATCGTGGAGGGCAAGACGGCGCTTGCTCTCTACGCGGGGTTCCTGATCGGCGTGTTTCTCGTCGGGGCGGCGGTCTCCGGGTTTCTCACTGAACTCGCGCATCGGGCGGGGCGGCGGTCGATCTACGTGCTGCCGATGGCGCTGGAAGCGCTCATGCTTGCGGCCTTCGCGTTCTGCCTGGAGTGGGCGCCGGAGCAAGATCTGCGGGCGGGGCCGGCCCGGTGGGGCGTGACGGCGCTGGCGTGCCTGGCGATGGGCCTGCAGAACGCGACGATCACGCGGATCTCCGCGGGCGTGGTGCGCACGACGCACATGACGGGCGTGGTGACCGACCTCGGGATCGAGATCGCGCGGTTTTCGCTCTGGTCGATGGACGCGAGGGCGAAGGCGACGTCGCACTCGATCCGGGGCGCCGCGAACAAGGTGGCGCACGAGCCGAGCGCCCGACGCGTGGCGCTGCTCGCGTCGCTGGCGGGCTCCTTTGCGTTCGGGGCGGCGCTGGGCACGCTGATCCACGAGAAGCACCCGCCGGTGTCGATGTTCCCGCCGGTGCTGTTCCTGCTGTGGATCATCTTCCAGGACGTGCGTCAGCCGATCGCGGAGCTGGAGCCGTCGCGGCTGGAGTCGGAGGGCCCGGGGCTCGGCCTGCCGCCGGAGATGCTGGTGGTGCACCTGCGGCGCGACGTGAAGAGGCGCGAGGACATCCACAGGCTGCCGGACCTGTCGGGGTGGGTCGATGCGCTGCCGAGCCACGTCCGCATTGTCGTGCTCGAACTGGGCGAAGTGCGGCAGATTGACGAGGACTCGGCGCTCGAACTGCGGGCGACGCTGGACCATGCCCGCGCTTCGGGGCGGACGCTGATCCTCTCGGGGATCGACGCGGCGCAGTTCAGCCAACTGCGTCAGGCCGTGCCGGGCACGCTGCTGGACCCGATCAACGTGTGCGCGGACTTTGAGTTGGCGCTGGCCCGAGGCGTGCTGCTGAGCGCGGAAGGAGTGGGGGCCGCTCACCGGCGTGAATCTCGGGACCGCACATGCTGAAGAAGGGCCGGGCACCTTGACGAGCCCAGCACGATCAGCGGAGACTCGATCGGAGACGAGGCGACGGAGGCGGGACCTCCGGGTGGCCCGATGCGGGCTCGGACGGAGCTGGTTCGCTTGACGAGGGCGGGGTGTTGTCCACGGCCGGTTGAGCGGGCTCTGGTGCGGCCGGGGGCGCGGGCTCGGGAGGGGGCGCGGCGGGCTGCGGGCGCTGACGGCGCTTGGAGGCGGTCTCGCCTTTCGCGGCCCGCTCCGCGGCCTTCTCCTTCTCCTGCTCAGACTTCCACTTGCCGTAGGCGTAGAAGGCCATGACCGCGGTGGGGGTGACGTATTCGACAAGTTTCTGGGCGGCCTGGTCGAGGCTCGTGATCTCGCCGCGCTTCACGGCCTTGCGGAGGTCTTCGATGCTGTTTTCGACAGCGCCGAGGAGCGCGAGCCAGAGGTCGAGCTCTTCATCGCTGCTGGGGAGCAGGTTGCGCACCATGGGGAGCGAGGTGGGGAAGACGACGTACCACTTGTCATCGTCCTTCTGCTGGATGATGAGGCCGAAGGGAGGGAAGATGGGCATGTTGTCCCAGAGCACGGCGACGGTGTCGTCGGAGATAGGCGTCAGGGAGAGGCGCTCGGCGCTGGTGGAGACCCAGCCGTAGGGATCGGAGATGATCGCCTGCGTCACGTCATTGAAGGGGTCGTCGCTCTTTTCGAAGCGGCTCTGCGTGTCGGTGCGCTGCTGGCGGCGGCCGGTGAGCACGGCACCAAGCATCGAAGAACTCTTGCCCTCCGCGGCGGCCTTCTGGGCCTCGGCGCGGACCGAGTCCACCTGAGTCGGGAAGGACTCGGCGAGCTGCAGGGCCAGGTCTTCGAGCGAACCGAGGACGCCGCCAAGACCTCGGTAGAGTTTGCGGATTCGTTCGTCTTCGGCGAAGACGAGTTCGGTGAGGAGTTCGGCGTGGCCCTCCAGGACCATGCGCTTGGCGGCGTCGAGGACTTCCTGGGGTGTGTCCTGGGTGAACTGGAATCGGTCACGGTCGCAGCCGGCCGTGACGAGCGCGACGAGGGTGAGCACACATGCGCCGGCCCAGCGCTTCCACGACGAGGGCTGATGCGCCGCATTTGACCGGACCATGCCGCCTCCTACCCCCGGGGCCCGAAAGCACGCCCCGCCCCCCGCGCGTTGGGAAATCGGGGGTCGCGGTTTCAGGTGCCCCCGCCGCGGGTCCGCTTCCAGAAGCGGGTTCCGCAGGGGGTGCGCCGGGAGAGCGCGCTGTCGCGGAGCGCCTGCTCAAAGGCCCGGTCTTCGTCGGGGGGGAGAACGTATTCGCGCCCGCCGATGTCGCGGCGCTCGACGCGATCGATCCAGGATCGGGCGGCATCGACGAGGCCGGCACCGAGCGAGCCGGTGGGCTCGGCGAAGCGGGGGGGAGTGTCGGACATGCCCACAAGGTCTTGCAGGACAAGCACCTGGCCATCGCAGGCGGGGCCGGCGCCGATGCCGATGAGGGGCACGCGGGTCTGGGCGAGAATCTCCGCGGCGACCACCGGGGGAACGGCCTCGACGAGGAGCAGGCTCGCCCCGGCACGCTCGAGGGCGAGGGCATCACCCACGATGCTCGCGGCTTCGTCGGCGGTGCGACCGGCAGAGCCGTAGCCGCCGCGCAAACCGGCGAGCTGGGGGCGGCTGCCGACATGGGCGCAGACCGGGATTCCGGCCCGGGTCATGGACTTGACGAGCGGGGCGAAGGAGGCATCCGCTTCGATCTTGACGCAGTCGGCGCGCCCCTCGGTGAGGAAGCGTCCGGCGTTTCGGAGCGCGGCACCCGTGGAGGCGTGGTAGGTGAGGAAGGGCATGTCGCCCATGACGAGGGCGTGGGGGGCGCCTCGGCGCACGGCGGCGGTGAGGGCGAGGAGGATCTCCAGGGGCATGTCGGTGGTGCGTTCAAAGCCGAGAATGACCTCGGCGGCGGTGTCGCCCACGAGCAGGACAGGCACGCCGGCGCGTTCGAGCCAGCGCGCGGTGGTCGCGTCGTAGCAGGTGAGACAGGCGAAGGCCTTGCCCTCGAGGGCCCAGGATTCGAGGGTGCGGAGCGTGACGCGACCGGCGAGCGGTGCGGCGGGCGCGGGGCCTGGGGCGGCACCGACGGGCTTGGGTTCAGAACGCAGCGGGGGCTTGGGCACGGGCGATCATATGTCGCCATCGGAAGGGGCCCGGGCCCTACCATCGCGCCCCATGCCGATCCTGGTTGCGACGAACATCACGCACACCTATGCCGACAAGGCGATCTTGTCGGAGGTGTCGCTGTCGATCGAGCCGGGGGAGCGGGTGGGGCTGGTGGGGCGGAACGGCGCGGGGAAGAGCACGCTGATCAAGGCGCTGGGCGGGAGGCTCAAGCCGGATTCGGGAAACGTGTCGCTGCAGGCGGGCATGCGAGCGGGGTACCTGGAGCAGGACCCCGTGCTCGATGCTCGCGAGACGCTGCGGGGGGTGGCGGAATCGGCGTACGTCGAACTTCATCGCCTGCACGCGGACCTTCACGAGGTTTTTGAGCAGATGGGGGGCGCGGAGGGCACGGCGCTCGACCGGCTGCTGCGCCGGCAGGCCGACCTGGAGAGAAGGATCGAGGCGGCGGGCGGGTTCGCGGTCGATCACAAGATCGACGAAACGCTGCACGGGCTCGGGTTCAGCGATGCGCAGTTCGAGCTGGCGGCGTCGGCCCTCTCGGGCGGGCAGCGGGCGCGGGCGGCGCTGGCCCGGCTGCTGCTGGAGCAGCCGGATGTGCTGCTGCTCGACGAACCGACCAACCACCTCGACATCGACGGGCGCCTGTGGCTGGAGCAGTTCCTGGCGCACGAGTTCCGGGGCGCGGTGGTGATGATCTCGCACGATCGATACCTGCTCGACGCGGTGGTGGACAGGATCATCGAGGTGGAGCAGGCGCGGCTGATCGACTACCCGGGGAATTATTCGACGTTTCGGGAGCTGCGCGCCGAGCGGCGCGAGGCCCAGCTGCGCGCGTACGAGAAGGAGCAGGACAAGTTCCGGCGCGAAGAGGCCTTCATCCGGCGCTACAAGGCGGGGCAGCGGGCCAAGCAGGCCCGGGGGCGCCAGTGGAAGCTTGAACGCGCCAAGGAGGAGTCCACGCTGGAGCGCCCGATGGAACTGGGCACGTTCGGCTTCACGCTGCCCAAGCCGGAGCGATCGGGCGACATCGTGGTCTCATCGAGGGGTCTGAGCAAGGCGTATGCCCGCGACGACGGCGCGCGCAAGGTGCTGTTCAACGATCTGAACCTGTCGGTGGCGCGGGGCGAGCGCTGGGGCATCGTGGGGCCGAACGGGGCGGGAAAGACGACGCTGGTGCGGTGCCTGCTCAGGGAGATCGAGGCCGATGCGGGGCAGGCCACGCTCGGTTCGCGCGTGAGCGTCGGGTATTTTCGACAGATCCAGACGGGGTTCGACCCCGAGAAGCCGGTGTACCGGCACCTCCAGGATGTGATCGCCAAGGAGAACCCGGGTTTTGCGCTGACGGAGCAGGGGGCACGGGACCTCGCGGGGGCGTTCCTGTTCTCGGGAAAGGACCAGGACAAGGAGATGGGGCTGCTCTCGGGGGGAGAGCGGGCGCGGGTGTTTCTCGCGGCGCTGCTCGCGAGCAGCAAGAACCTGTTGATCCTGGACGAACCGACGAACCACCTGGACATTCCGAGCGCGGAGCGGCTGGAGGAGGCGCTGTCGTGCGAGGGGGGGTATGAGGGGACGATCCTGATCATCAGCCACGACCGGGCGCTGATCGACGCGACGTGCGACCATGTTCTCGTGCTCGATGGCGAGGGCGGGGCCCAGGTTTCGCTGGGCAACTACACGGACTGGGTCGAAGGGAAGACCCGGCGGGAGAGCGAGCGAGCGGCGGAAGCCGCAGCGCGGGCGGCCGTTGCCGAGGAGCAGGATCGAAAGCGCCGCGAGGCAGCGGAACGGGCGAACAGGCCCGCGACGGAGGTTGCCGCGGCCGGAGCGCCAGGGCCATCGGCCAAGAAGAGCAAGTACTCATGGATGCGGGCGGAACAGCTCGAGGCGCGCCTCGGTGAACTCGACGGGGAGCGCGTGAAGGTGGAAGCGGAACTCGCGGACCCGGAGACGTACCGAGACGCGGCGCGGGTGAAGGCGCTGGGAGCGGACCTCGAACGCATCCGGGGGGAAATCAGCGAAGTGGAAGATGAGTGGCTGCGGAAGTCGTCGTGAGCGCGCGTTCAATGGGAACCTCGTCTGAGCCGTCGTGGTGCGTGAGGACTGCCGGGCCGAGCGAGGGCGGGGGAAGGACTGGCCGCCGCGCGGAATGTTTCGATGATCAAGGGCTTGATGTTCGGGCCCGAAAAGAGCGAAGGATTGGTCCCGAGCAGGATGGACGGCCTGGGTACCCAGCGTCAGGGGCTTGACGGCGAGGTTGCTGTTTCTACACTTCATCCGGATTGACGGATGAAGACTTCCCCATCCATCCCCATCGGAGATCGCCTCGCGGACCTGTCCGAGGTCATTCGACTGCGCCTGCTCCGGCTGCTGGAAGCCGAAGAGCTTGCGGTGGGGGAGATCGCCAAGATCGTGCAGTTGCCGCAGAGTACGGTGAGCCGGCACCTGAAGCAGCTCGCCGACGGGGGCTGGGTGCTGCGTCGGGCGGTGGGCACCGCGACCTATTACCGCGTCATCGAGCAGGACCTTGCGCCGGCGCTGCGGGCGTTGTGGAGCACGGTGCGGGCGCACCTCGGCGACAGCCCCGACTGGTCGGAGGATTCGCGGAGGCTGGCGAGCGTGATCGCCGAGCGCCGGGAGGACAGCCTGGCGTTCTTCGGGCGTCTTGCGGGCAAGTGGGATGACCTCCGGCGCAGCCTCTTCGGGCACTCGTTCACCGCCGAGAGCCTGCTGGCGCTGGTGCCCTCGAACTGGGTGATCGCCGACCTCGGGTGCGGCACGGGCAACGGTTCAGAGTGCATTGCGCCCTATGTGAAGAAGGTGATCGCGGTCGACCAGTCCGAACAGATGCTCAAGGCGGCGCGCAAGCGTCTGGCCGGGGCGAAGAACGTCGAGTGGCGGATCGGCTCGATCGAGGAGCCGCCCCTGGATGCCGGAGAGGTTGACGCGGCGATGTGCCTGCTCGTGCTGCACCACGTCGAAGCTCCGCTCGCGGCCCTCGCGGGCATCCGGCGGGTGCTGCGCCGGAGCAATGGAGGCGGGACGCTCGTGGTGGTCGATATGGTCGAGCACGACCGGGCCGAGTACAAGCACGACCTCGGGCATCGACACCTGGGCTTCTCGGGCGAGCGGATGCTGGACATGCTCGCGCAGGCGGGTTTCGCCGGCGCGCGGTTTCGCGAACTGCCCAGCGACCCCGAAGGGCGCGGGCCGGGTCTCTTCGTCGCCACCGGGCGGCTGAAGGGCGATTGAGATGCACATCACCGAGCCCGGCGTTACGCGCCCGGCTCCACGGAGGAACGCATGACCACCACGACCACCAGCCCCAAGGGGGCCAAGACGAACACCTGCGGCGCTCGGTTCCCCGGTTTCAAGGTGCGCAGCCTCGCCGACGCCGAGCTCGGGCGCAAGGAGATTCGCCTCGCGGAGCACGAGATGCCCGGCCTCATGGCCGCGCGGCGCGAGTACGGACCTCAGCAGCCGTTGAAGGGCATGCGGATCATGGGCTCGCTTCACATGACGGTGCAGACGGCGGTGCTGATCGAAACGCTCGCCGAACTCGGGGCGGACGTGCGCTGGTGCTCGTGCAACATCTTCAGCACGCAGGACTCCGCCGCGGCCGCGGTGGCTGTGGGACGGTCGGGCACGATCGAGGCGCCCGCGGGCATCCCTGTCTTCGCGTGGAAGGGCGAGACCCTTGAGGAATACTGGTGGTGCACCCTGGCGGCGCTCACGTGGCCCGACGGGCACGGTCCGGACCTGATCGTCGACGACGGGGGCGACGCGACCCTGCTGCTCATCAAGGGCGCGGCGTTCGAGAAGGCGGGCCGGGTGCCCGCGTTCAACCCGGCGAGCGACCCCGAAGAGTGGGGCGTGATCCTCAACGCGATCTCGCGCGAGATCGTCACCAATCCGGGCTGGTTCGGGCGCGCCCTCGCCCGGCTCAAGGGTGTGAGCGAGGAGACGACCACGGGCGTCAAGCGGCTGTACGAGTTCGCGAAGCGGGGTGAACTCCCCTTCCCGGCGATCAACGTCAACGACAGCGCCACCAAGAGCAAGTTTGACAACCTGTACGGCTGCCGGCACTCGCTCCTCGACGGCCTGAACCGCGCGACCGACGTGATGCTCAGCGGCAAGACCGCCGTGGTGTGCGGCTACGGCGACGTGGGCAAGGGCTGCGTGCAGGCCTTGCGGGGCCAGGGCTGCCGCGTGCTGGTCACGGAGGTTGACCCCATCTGCGCACTTCAGGCCGCGATGGAGGGCTACCAGGTGGTTCGCCTCGACGAGGTGATCGAGACCGCCGATGTCTTCATCACCGCGACAGGCAACCGCGACATCCTCACGAGCGACCTCCTCCGGCGCATGAAGGACAAGGCGATCGTCGGCAACATCGGGCACTTTGACAACGAGATCGACATGGCAGGCCTGGCCAAGGTGCCGGGCGCCCGGCGCATCAACATCAAGCCGCAGTTTGACGAGTGGGTGATTCCTGCCGGCTCGGGCAAGCCCGGCGCGGGCGAGAAGAGCATCCTGATTCTGGCCGAGGGCCGCCTGCTGAACCTCGGGTGTGCCACGGGGCACCCGAGTTTCGTGATGAGCGCGAGTTTCACGAACCAGGTGATCGCCCAGGTCGATCTCGCGCTGAGCGCCCAGGGCAAGCCGACGATCAGCGGCGTGCGGTACGAGGCGGGCAAGGTGTACACGCTGCCCAAGAAACTCGATGAGAAGGTCGCGAGGCTGCATCTCGGGCACCTCGGAGCCCGCCTCACCGAACTCACGCCCACCCAGGCTTCGTACATCGGTGTCGATGTTGCAGGCCCCTACAAGCCCGACCACTACCGCTATTGAGATTCCGGCCCCCGCCTCGTTCGGGGCCGACAGGCAGCCGGGTTTGGTACGATGTCGGGCGCGAAGAGGCGGATTCGCCCAAGGCGCGTCCCGCAACGTGGCGGGCACGGCTTTGGCGGCGCTCGGGCGTGCCCGCGCGGCCGGAGCGGCGGGCGCTTCGGGCGTTGAGGTCCTGGGCGCCGAGAGCGCACGCGTTCGCCGCGCGAGGGAGGTCCCGGATGAGCGTTGAAACACTCCCCACGCCGGAGCGGATCCCCGTCTCGGTGCACCGTTCCTCGTCGATCGCCAGCCGCGCGGTGGCCGCGGAGATCGCCTCTCTCATTCGCACGCGCGCGGCCGAGGGCCGCGCCGCCGTGCTCGGGCTCGCCACGGGCTCGACTCCGCAGGGCGTCTACGACGAGCTCGTGCGCCTGCACCGAGAAGAAGGGCTTTCGTTCCGGGGGGTAGTCACCTTCAACCTGGACGAGTATTGGCCGATGCCGCCCGAGAGCCTCCAGAGCTACCGGCGGTTCATGCGCGAGCATCTCTTTGATCTCATCGATATCCGACCCGAAAACGTTCACCTTCCGGACGGAACCGTGGCGCGCGAGGGCATTGCCGCCCATTGCCGCGCCTACGAGGCCGCGATCGAGGCGGCGGGCGGCATCGACCTCCAGATTCTCGGCATCGGGCGCACGGGGCACATCGGCTTCAATGAGCCCGGCTCGCCCCAGGCAAGCCGCACGCGCCTGATCACGCTGGACCGCGTGACGCGGATGGACGCGTCGAGCGACTTCTTCGGCGAGTGGAACGTGCCGCGCCAGGCGATCACGATGGGCGTGGGGTCGATCCTGTCGGCCCGGCGCGTCGTGCTGCTGGCCTTCGGCGAGCACAAGGCGGGGATCATCCGGCGCACCGTCGAAGAGGGGGTAAGCCAGTCCGTCTCGGCGAGTTACCTCCAGCAGCATCCGAATGCGTCGATCGTGCTTGATCCGGCGTCCGCCGCGGAGTTGACGCGATTCAAGACGCCGTGGCTGCTCGGCCCGGTTGAACAGTTCGGGCTGGCATGGGATGCGCGTCTGACCCGAAAGGCCGCGATCTGGCTCGCGGGGCTCGTCAAGAAGCCGCTGACCAAGCTGACCGATGAGGACTACAACGAGCACGGGCTCCAGGAACTGCTCAGCGTCCGGGGGGCGGCGTACGACATCAACATCGAGGTCTTCCGCTCGCTGCAATCGACCATCACCGGCTGGCCCGGGGGCAAGCCCGGGCGCCCCAGGTTTGTCCCGGGCAAGGGCCCCGACGCGCCCGGCGAGCCCGACGTCTTTCCGAAACGCGTCGTGCTGTTCAGCCCGCACCCCGACGACGACGTGATCTCGATGGGGGGCACGTTCATCCGGCTCTGCGATCAGGGGCACGACGTGCATGTGGCGTATCAGACCAGCGGCAACATCGCGGTGTGGGATGAGTCCGCGCTGCGCCATGCCGACTTCGTCACGGAGTTTGCCCGCGCCTTCGACCTCTTTGATGAGGCCCTTGTCGAGCGCCTGGAGCAGCACATCGAGGCGTTCGTGCGTGCCAAGCAGCCGGGCGAGGTGGATACGCCCGAACTTCAGAAGATCAAGACGCTCATCCGGCGCACCGAGGCGCGCGCCGGCGCTCGCTATTCAGGGGTGCGCCCCGACCGGGTTCACTTTCTCGACCTGCCGTTCTACGAGACCGGGCGCGTCCGCAAGAAGCCGCTGGGCGAGGCGGACATCCGCATCACGATGGACCTGCTGGACCAGGTGCAGCCGCACCAGGTGTACGCCGCCGGAGACCTTTCCGACCCGCACGGCACGCACCGGGTCTGCCTCGCGGCAGTGACCACCGCGCTGCATCGCCTCGCGGACCGGCCCTGGATGAAGTCGTGCGATGTGTGGCTGTATCGCGGCGCGTGGCAGGAGTGGGGGCCGGAGGAGATCGACATGGCCGTGCCGCTCTCGCCCGACGAGGTCGAGCGCAAGCGATTCGCGATCTTCAAGCACGAGAGCCAGAAGGACAAGGCGCTCTTCCCGGGGCCCAACGACCCGCGCGAGTTCTGGCAACGGGCCGAGGACCGGAATCGGAACACGGCGCTGCTGTACGACCGCCTCGGCCTTCCGGAATACCAGGCCATCGAAGGCTTCGTGCGCTGGTCGCCGAGCGAGGCCGACGGCTCACTGGTCGAAGTGAAGGCCGGCGGCGCTCGCGCCGGAGCGACTCTCACATCACCCGGCAAGGCGTGAGATCGCAGAAGCACGGTCGATTCAACTGTTCAGCGGACACGCGACTCGCGTTTGGAGCTTCTTGAAGCCGCGCAGACAGTTTGTCCGCTTCAGAGGTGGCCAAGTTCAGCGGCGACCCGCAACCTCGTGAAGATGCGATCGCTGCTCGCGTGAATGCCGCCGATCGTGCAGCAAAGAGCGCCAACGACCCGCGCCGCACTCCCCGCGGGACAGCTGCGCTGTCACTTCAAAGGGCGTTGTTCAACGGCCTGGCCGTTGGGTTGGACAGGGGGACCGCCGTACACTGCACACCCATGTCGCCTCGCCTCGTGCGAAACCTGTGGCACTACGGCCTGATGGCGGGCGTTCTGCTCATCCTGGGCGCATTCCTCGTTTACCCGATCTGGCTGACCGTGCGGGGCGGTCTGGCCGAAGACCCGGCGACGGGGCGGGGATTCACGCTCGACCATGTGGCGCTCATCTTCAAGGACTCGCGGCTGACGGGGGGGCTGGCGAACTCGTTCCGCATTGCGTTTTCGACGACGACGCTGGCGATCCTGATCGCGCTGCCCTTGGCGGTGCTCGGGGCGCGGTGCCGCTTCCCGCTCAAGGGCGTGTTTTCGTCGCTGGTGCTCGTGCCGCTCATCCTGCCGCCGTTCGTGGGGGCGATCGGCATCCGGGCGATCCTGGGGAGGCAAGGGGCGTTCAACGCGCTGCTGGGGACGGAGTTTGACATTCTCGGGCAGGCGAAGTTCTGGGGGGTGGTGGGGGTGCAGGCGCTGAGCCTGTACCCGATCATCTATCTGAACGCCTCCGCGGCGCTGGCGAACCTTGACCCCGCGCTGGGCGAGGCGGCGGAGAACCTCGGGGCGGGGCCGGTGCGCCGGTTCCGAAGGATCACGCTGCCGCTGATCAGGCCTGGTTTGTTCGCGGGCGCGACGATCGTGTTCATCTGGAGTTTCACGGAACTCGGCACGCCGCTGATGTTTGACTATTACCAGGCGACGCCGGTACAGATCTTCCGTTCGATCAAGGAAGTGGAGGCTTCGGCGCAGCCGTATGCGCTGGTGATGGTGCTGCTGGCCTCGTCGGTGGGGTGCTACCTGCTGGGGAAGTGGGCCTTCGGGGGCAAGGCGTACGCGATGTATTCCAAGGCCTCGCGGGCCTCCGGGGAGGTGCCGCTGTCGGGGTGGCGCGGCTGGCTGGCGACGGGAGCGTTCGCGCTCGTCACGCTGCTGGCGGTGACGCCGCACCTCGGCGTGCTGCTGATGGCGGTGAGCGTGCCGGGGGCGTGGTACAACTCGGTGCTGCCCGAATCGTTCACGCTGGCGCACTTCGGCACGGCGCTGTCGCACGGGGAGAGCTTCCAGGCGATCACCAACAGCCTGAAACTCGCGACGCTGGCGATGATCGCGGATATCGGGCTCGGGCTGGTCATCGCGTACCTGCTGGTGCGGACGACGATCCGGGGCCGGGGCGTGCTGGATGCGCTGTGCATGCTGCCCCTGGCGGTGCCGGGGCTGGTGATGGCCTTCGGGTACGTGGCGCTCACGCTGCGCTGGCCGTTCGGGAAGGGTGACCCGCTCGAGGGCGTGCTGAGCGTGGTCTCGGCTGAGCCCAACCCGGTGCCGCTGCTGGTGATCGCGTACGCGGTGCGCCGGCTGCCCTACATCGTGCGTTCGACAGTGGCGGGGCTGGAGCAGACTTCGGGAGAACTCGAAGAGGCGGCGGTGAACCTGGGGGCGAGCCGGGTGACGGCCGTGCGCCGGGTGATCGTGCCCCTGATCGCGGCGAACATGATCGCGGGGGGGCTGCTCGTGTTCTCGTTCTCGATGCTGGAAGTGAGCGACTCGCTGATCCTGGCGCAGCAGGTGCGGCACTACCCGCTGACGAAGGCGATCCTGGCCTTCACGGGGCGGCTGGCGGACGGGCAGTACATCGCCAGCGCGATGGGCGCGTGGGGCATGGCGCTGCTCACGGTGACGCTGGTGGGTGCATCGGTGCTGATGGGCAAGAAACTGGGGTCGATCTTCAGGGTGTAGGCGAGGTGCGCGCATGGGGGCCTCGTCAACGGCAGCGCGGCACGAGGGCGGAAGCGAACTGCATGCGCCGGTGGGCACGCCGCTCCGCGTGATCGAACGGCGCGACGCGGCGCGCGACGGGGCGACGGAGCGCGCGATCGACGCCTGCTGGGCGCGGCTGCGTGCGGGCAACCCGAGACTCTTCGACGGCGAAATCTGGTCGGTGCGCGGGTTCGATGCGGAGCGGGGCGTGATCGACGCGTCGCGCGATCGCTACGCGGCGCTGGCGTGCGCGCGGGAGGTCGGCACGGGGGCATGCCTGCTGGGAGTCACCGGCATCGTGCGCCGGGTGCGAGCCGGCGCGCGCGAGGTGCTTGTGGCGCGGCGCGGCGCGGGGGTGCTCGCGTATCCCGGATTGTGGGAGTTGGCGCCGGCGGGGGGCATCGCGTGCGCACCGGGTGAGACGCCGACGGACGAGGCGATGCGCGATCAGATTCGGCGCGAGGGCGCGGAGGAGTTGGAGATGCCGAGCGGCGCCGCGCCCATCGAGGTCGGTCGCGTGGCGGCGCTGGTGCACGACCGGCACGCCTCAAGCCTGGATGTGGTCTTCTGGTGCGAGGCGAGCGCGGCGCTGGTGCGCCGGCTGGAGTCGCCCCTGCACGGCTGGGAGTGCGACGAGGCGGCGTGGCTGACCCGGGCGGAGGCGGAGGACTGGGCGGGGCGCGAGCCGGAGGCGTTTATTCCGCCGACCCGGCTTCTCTTGCGCGAGATCGCGTGGGTGGAGGAATCGGCGGCGTGGTGAGCGCCGGGGATGAGTTCCGGGGCCGGATCGTGGCCCCGGGATGGGAGCGGGGAGATGAGTGCTGGGCATATAGCCCACGCGGAGTGTGGGGGGCCCGGAGGGAGGGCCGGTCCGGGGTCTTCAGTCGCGCGGGGGTTCGGGCTGCTCGGGGCGGGCGAGGGGAGTCTCGGCGCGGAGGCGGAGCGCGATGTCGCAGAGCACGAGGCGGTCTTCGGTGATTGAGAAATGGCTGAAGAAGCGCGTGCCGCCGGTCCAGATCGGGGTCTGCCCGGGCGGGGCGGAGTTGCGCGCGCCGACCCAGCGGTCGAAGAGGTGGGCGTAGGGGACAAGCTCGAAGCGGGCGTGGGCGAGGCGATGGTCGAGCTCGGCGAGGAAGTCGGAGCCGGGGCGCATGGCGCGCCCCGCCGCGTCGATGGTGATTCCTCGGGCGAGTTTCGCGCCCCGGTGTGGCGTGCCGAGCGTGAAGAGGCGGGCGACGCGAAAGGAAGCGGACTCATCGGCGGCGATGACCCGGGCCACCAGCCCGCCCATCGAATGGGCGACGATGTCAACTTCCGCGGGCGCGGGGCCGGAGAACCGGGCCTGCAATGCGGCGCGGACGCGGTGCGCCACGGCCTCGATGTTGCCCTTGAACGGGTACCAGAAGGGCAGGAAGTCGTGCGTGCGCCGGCTGGTGAGCATGCACAGGCGGTCGACGAGGGCGCGCGAAACCATCGCCGGCGAGCGCCAGCCGCTCAGCACGATGACAGGGCGCGAGAGAGGCACGGGTGCGTCTGCCAGGCGGACAAGTTCGGCGCGCAGTTCGCCCGGCGAGAGATGAAACGCAGGATTGACGATGGGACGCGGAGCCCGACCGGGGATGGACGTGACAAAGAGACCTGCCCGGCGGGCCGCACGCACCGCGAAACCGCCGGGGAGATCGCGGAGGCGAGGCTCGGGAAGGTGCATGAGTGGAACTCTATGTGAGGTTGGGTGGAGCGCGGGAGGGGGAGGGGGAAGATGCGGCACGGCGCGCGCCGGGAGCAACAGGTCATGGGCGCAGGCGCGTGAGGAATCCAGGTGGATGCGGTATCTGGAGACGTTGCCGCGAAGGCTGGGCTCAACAAGGGAAACCTGTGAAACTCCGGGGTGGGAACGCCGAAGAGGGAAGAGCGGGGTCCGGGGTCCGGTTTGGGTGGGTTGTGGGCTCGGCGGGCCGGGAGCGGGGGTAGAGTCTGCGCGGCGGGCCTGCCGCCCGCGTGGCGGACCGGAAGGAGTGAGCGATGGTGAAGCGAGCGATGGTGCGGACGCTGGCCTGGGTCCTGGGCGCTTCGGGCATGGTGCCGGCGCTGGCGACGTACGGGCCGGGCTCCGAGTTCACGCGGGTGGTTGAGTCTGATGACGGGCTCAAGACGAGCCTGGAGATGTCGATTCGGGCCTACGAGCAGGCCGGGGGCAAGGGTCCGACGGTGTATCTCGTGGGCGCGGTGCACGTGGGAGACTTGGGGTTTTACCAGGAGCTGCAACGATTCCTGGATGCGCAGGACGTGGTGTTGTTCGAGGGTGTGGGAGAGCCGGGGCAGGCGCGGGATGCGCGGTGGGACCTGCCGCGTGATGATGAGGTGAAGGCGGCGACGACGCGGGCGCGGGCGCGGTTCCTTGCCTCGCTGGCGGGAGCGTTTCAGGAGGAGCACGGGCGGGCGCCCGAATCGCTCGTGGACCTTGGGGGGGAGTACGGGGAGGGCGCTGCCGACCTCATTGTGCCTTCGTTTCTCGATGCCTGGGGGCGAGCGTTCACGTTCAGCTCGGTGACGACGGGCGCGGGCGAGCAGGTTTCGTACATCGCGAGCCTCGGCTCGGACGGGGCGCTGGGGGGCGAAGGGGCGGCCTCGGACGTGTTCGTGTCGCCGTCGTACCTCGGGGAGGCGCCCGCGGGAGACAAGCGGGGCGAGGGGATTCAGCAGAAACTGGCGGATGCGCTGGGGCTTCAGTTCCAACTCGCGGCGATGAACCACGATGCGCCCAACTGGCGCAACAGCGACGTGAGCGTGGACGTGGTGATTCAGCGCCTCAAGGAGCGCGGGGCCGAGGGGGAGAGCGAGATGCTCTTCAACGCTCTGTCGGGCGAAGGGTTCATGGGCAAGCTGAGCGGCTTTCTGCTCGGGCTGGTGGGGCGGAGCGCGACGCTCCGTGAGTCAACCAAGGCGATGATGGTGGACCTCCTCGCCAACGCCGAGGACATGATGGCCATGCAGGGCGAGGCGTTCGGCCCGCTGATGGACGTGATCCTGCACGAGCGGAACGAGGTGGTGCTCCGCGACCTGCAGGAGGTGCTGCGGGAGGAGCCGGAGGTGCGCACCATCGCGATCATCTACGGGGCGGGACACCTTCCCGGCCTGGAAGAGGCACTGACGGGCCGGCTGGGGTTTGCTCCGGGCGGGCAGCACTGGGTGCGTGCGATGACGGCGGACCTGGGCAAGGCAGGGATGAGCAAGGCACAGGCGCAACGCATGCGCGACATGATCAAGCGCCAGATGGAACGCCAACTGAAGCGGGGGCGCTGACCCCGGCGAAAGCCCGGGGGCATGCCCGGTTCGGGTGGTCGCCTGACTCGGTACGCGGCGAAATGGCGAGATTCGTTGTCGAAAAGTTTGGCCGAGTGGCCGGGAGCGGTCACACTTCGATATCGGTCCGCCGATGGTGTCTAATCGGGGGCGTGGCGGGCACGCAATTGTCGGAGGTGTAAACATGGGCAAGATGGTGTTCTCGCTCGCCCTTGTGTCGATGTCGGGGATGTCGTACGGGCAGTACCAGGCGATCACCCAGGACCGTTCCATCGCGGCCGAAGCGTTCGTGTACGAAGGTGCATCGAACCAAAGCGAGGGGGACGAGGACGCGCGGGAGGCGACCTCATTCGACCTCTTTGATGCGCGGGTGGGTACGACGGTGGACGTCAACGAACTGCAGTCGGGTGGAGAGGCCTGGCAGTATTCGATCTTCGGCGAGCATGGCGTGATCGCGTCAGGGTCCACCAGCATCGCGCTGGACAGGCCCCAGCATGAGGACTCGTTCATCTGGGCCGATACAGAGAGTTCGCTCGCGGTGCGGTTCCTCATCTTGGCGCCGACCTTCGTACGCTTCGATGCAGAGGTGTCCACGCTCGACGACCTGCTTGGGGTTGATCTCTACAACGACGATCTCTCGGTGGTGGTCTCCGCGGGATGGAACCTGAACACCGAGGTCGAGTTTGAGGGGCAACTGCCGGCGGGGGAATACAACCTGCTCGCCTCCAGCCGCCTGTACCGCGAGGCGAACGTGGGTGAAGGGCCGGCGTCCGAACAGCACGACTGGAGTTTCTTCTTCCGCGTCGTGCCCGGCGCGCCGAGCCTGACCGTGCTGGGTGCGGCGGGAGTGCTCGCGTCGCGGCGCCGGCGCGCCTGAGCGGGCGAGCCGAGACCCACATCAAGGATGAACCGGTACGCAGCGGGCTCTGTGAGGCACGCGCCGTGGTTCGCTCGTGTTCGGCGAGGAGAGTCGTGGGGCGGCGATCGAGCCCGGACGGTCGCTGTGCGAACTGATGCGGCGTGGCTCGGCTCCGTGGGGGGCGTGCGGCGCTTGGCGACTCGTCGGAACCTTCAGCCCCGCACGGAGTGTGGGGGACGCGGAACCCGGGCACGGGTGGGAGCGGGCGGGCTACGGGCCGCCCGCAGGGGTCGGGGCGGCATCGGGCGCGGGAGCAACAGCGGGCTCGTCGGCGACCACGGGCGCGAGGCCGAGGAGTTCGGCGGCGGACCAGGCGGAGGGCGTCCAGGGCGCGCGGGCGATGATCGCTTCGAGGGCCCGGCGCTCGGGTTCGGTCAGCGGGGCATCCGGCGTGTGCGAGCCGAGGAACTCGCGCATGGCGAGATCGCCCGCCGCGCGTGCCTCGGCGCGGCGCAACTGCACGGGCTCGTCGATCCAGGCGACGACTTCGTTCATGCGTTCGGGGCCGGGGATCTCGTGCGCGAGGCCGGGCACGTCGAAGAAGCGGGCGGTCATCTTGTCGTCGTCGAGCACCTTCATGCCGGCGCGGATCGGGACGTAGTTGAAGTCTCCGGGCCCCGACACGACGGCGAGCCGGCGGCTGCGGGCCAGGGCGAGCATGGGGGGCCTGGGCTTGTCAAAGGCGGGGGGGTAGACCGTGCGTCCGTCGCCATGGGTCTGCTCATAGACATCGAGCGCGCCGACGGCGATCGCGCCGTTCCAGACGTCGGCGAAGCAGGCCCAGAGGCGCGAGGTGCAGCGTCCGCCGCCGGAGAAGCCCGTGAGGTACAGGCGTTCGTGATCGACGCTGTATCGGCGGCAGACGGTGGCGAGGGCGTCGAAGGCGCTCTGGAGGCGGTTGAAGACAGGTCGCTCGTTGCCCATGTCCATGACGCCCACGGCGATGAGGTTGAGCTGGTCGCAGGCATCCCAGTAGTTGGCGGGGGGGCTGCCCTGGTCGGTGGGGTCGATCCACACGAGTACGCCGGCAGGCTGGCGCGGGTGGTAGCCGCGCGGGAGCCGGACGAACATGGTCTGCCGGGTGAGATCGCGATCGGCGGGGTCGAAGTCCCAGGAACCGCCGCGGTGGAGTCGCCGGCGCACCGCGGCATCATCGAGCATGACCCAGCCGGGGGTGAACGGGGGCGCGAGTTCGGTGGGCACGCCGGGGGTGTCGGGTGCGGGGAGGTCGTAGCCGCCCGTGTACGAGGGCCAGTCGCGGACGAGGGGAAGGATTTCGTCGGCGTCCAGGATGACCGCGGCGCGCCGGCCCCGGTCGTCGGGGACATCAACGAGGAACCAGCGCCCGTCGGGGGCGCGGAGCATGTCGAGGCGCTTGGTGCGGTCGCCCGCGCTGAGGAAGAGGGAGAACGCGACGGGCCAGTCGGCGCCGGGCTGATCGCGCGAGCCCGCGGACTTGGCGGCGCCGCGCAGGGTGATGAGCCCCTGCGTGTCGAGCTCGGCGACGACGCCGGCGAGCCGGCGGAGCATGGGCAGGGCGGGCAACGGGTCGGGGGGTGTGCCGCCCTGGGTCACGATGATCGAGGTGGGCCGCCTGCCGCCTACGTCGAAGATGTCGGCGCGGGCAAGGGGGACGAGGATGATGAGGATCGCGATGAGCGTGCGCATGGCCGGCCTCCGCCCCACCGGGAGTGAGGATACGCGGAGGGGGCGAGGGCCGGGTGATGATGGTGGGGCGGGCTCGGAGCTTCAAGGGGCAGGCACGGCGCGAGAAGTGCCAGAGCCCCACACGGAGGGTGGGGGTACGCAAAGGAGGCGATGCGCGGGCGAGCGGGAGTTATTCAGCGCCGGGGCGGTCGAGGCGGTGGCGCGGCATGGCGGAGAGGATCTTGTCGACCAGGCCGTATTCCAGCATCTCGCCTTCGTCGAGCCACTTGTTGCGGTCGATGTCGCGCTGGATGCGGTCCTTGCTCTTGCCGGTCTGGGCGGCGTAGATCTCGTAGATCTTTTCGCGGATGCGGAGCATCTCGCGGGCTTCGATCTCGAGGTCGGTGGCCTGGCCTTCGAGCACGCCGGAGAGCAGGGGCTGGTGCATGAGATTGCGGCTATTGGGGAGGGTGAAGCGCTTGCCCTTCGCCCCGGAGCAGGCGATGAGGCTGCCCATGCTGGCGGCCTGCCCGATGATGTAGGTGCAGACCTCGGGCTGGATGTACATCATGGTGTCGATGATCGCCATGCCTGCGGAGACGCTGCCGCCGGGAGAGTTGACGTAGAGGTGGACATCGGTCTTGGGGTCTTCGTTGGCGAGGAAGAGGAGCTGGGCGACGATGAGGTTGGCCATGTCATCCATGACCGGCCCGCCGACGAAGATGATGCGGTCTTTGAGCAGGCGGCTGTAGATGTCGTAGGCCCGCTCTCCGCGGGCTGACTGCTCGATGACGATGGGAACGAGATAGGACATGGCGTGGTCTCGAATCCGGCCCCGGGGCCGGCGGTGTGCGGGTGAGTGGTGACGCGGGATCAGAGGGCCTTGGGCAGGTCCTTCTCATTGAGGATTTCGTCCACGAGGCCCCAGTCTCGGGCTTCCTGGGCGGAGAAGTAGCGATCGCGTTCGGCGGCGGCCTGGACCTCGTCGTACGACCTCCCGGTGTGGGTGGCGACGATGCGGTTGAGTTCCTGCTTGGCCTTGATGATCTGCTCAGCCTGGATGCGGATGTCCTCGGCGGGGCCGGTGATGCCGCCGTACGGCTGGTGCACCATGACCTTGGCGTGCGGCAGGATGAAGCGCTTGCCCTTGACGCCCGCGGTGAGGAGCACGGCGGCGCCGGAATACGCGCGCCCGATGCAGTAGGTGGCGACGGGGGAGGAGAGGAACCGCATGGTGTCATAGATGGCGAGGGTGTCGTCCACCGCGCCGCCCGGGGAGTTGATGTAGAGGCTGATGTCCTGTCCTCGCTTCTGGTTCTCGAGGTAGAGCATCTGCATCATGACGCGCGCGGCGGACCCTTGATTGATCTCGCCGATCATGAAGACGATGCGGTTTTCGAGCAGGAGCTCGTCGATCGTCATTTCCCGGGTTCGCTGATAGGTGACGCCCGCGGAGGCCATGCGTGGGTTCCTCTGGGTCAGGGGTCTGTGGGGATCGCGCGGGATCCGTCCCGCGTGTGCCCAAGAAAGGATATGCCCGGTATCGGTTCGCCCCGGGCAGAGACTGAGGCCGGGGCGAGGAAACGGAGCGCGTTGTCCCCTCGCCGGAGGGTCGATACCATCGGCACTTCCCTCCCCTTCGCCCGCACGGGGGGACGCCCGGAGGCCGCGTTGTCCACCGCCGTCATCAGTGACATTCACGGGAACGCCGAGGCCCTGCGGCGGGTCCTGGAGGACATCGCGCGGCGCGGGGTCAGCCGGATCATCTGCCTCGGGGACATCGTGGGATACGGCCCTGAGCCGTTGGAGTGCGTGGACCTCGTGCGCAAACATTGCGCCTGGAGCCTGATGGGGAACCACGACTTCGGGGTGCTCTACGAGCCGACGAACTTCAACGCATCGGCGGAATCGAGCGCGTACTGGACGCGTGAGCAGTTCGACGCGGAACCGGACGAGGCGAAGCGGGCGTCACGGTATGACTTCCTGGGGCGGCTGCGGGTGCGGGTGGTGGACCAGTTTCCGGGGATGAGCTTTCCGATCCTGGCGGTGCACGGGTCGCCGCGCCGGCCGATCAATGAGTACGTGTTTGCCGAGGACGTGACGAACTCGCCTGAGAAGATCGAGTCGATCTTTGAGCGGATCGACCGGGTGTGCATCAGCGGGCACACGCACGTGCCCGGAGTGTTCACCGATGAACCGGACTTTTATCCGCCGGGGGAGCTGGGCGAGGAGCCGGTGTATCGCTTCAACGAGAGCGAGAAGGCCATCGTGAACGTGGGGTCGGTGGGGCAACCGCGCGACCTCGATCCTCGGGCGGCGTATGCGATCTTCAGCGAGGACCGGGTGGAGTTCGTGCGCGTGGAATACGACGTTGCGGTGACGGCGGACAAGATCAAGGCGGTGCCGCAACTTCACGACTGGCTGGGAGATCGGCTGTTCCAGGGCCGGTAGAACCGGCGGAGGGGCGGCGCGCGGATCGTTCGCAGCGCCCGGCCCGAGTGAAACTGCCTGTCGGGCATGACCCGCGCCGGGGGCGGCGGGGTTGTGGTATCCGGCCCCGTACGGAGCGGGGGGGACGCGGAACGGAGCGTGGCGGGCGATTGGGGGATTGGGGTCTAAACTTCGCCTCGCGAGACTTGGCACCACGCCGTTCACGCCGCTTCACCCAATCCCGTCTTACTTCGCCACGCTTCGCTTTACTGCCCTCTCCTTTGTTCCGTTGCACGCCGCCCGATTCACGTCGCCCCAATTCACTGCTCACTGCACCACGCACCGCAATGCTCCGCATCGTCTGCCCCGAATCGTCTGGCCCGGATCGCTGTTCAGATTCGCCCCACCCCGCATGCCCCTGACCCAACGCCGGAAGACGCATGGCCGCCAAAACGAACACACCACTTCGCATCATTGTGCCGATCCTGCTGCTGCTCGGAGGAGTTGGGATCGCGGTGATCTATGCGAAGGGGGGGAAGCGGCCGACGGCCCCGGCGCAGCAGCGCGAGGTCGCGAAGAACCCCGCGCCGGCGGCGTCTGACCCCAGCGACGCGCTGCAAGTGCCTGCTGAGGGTCAGCCGGGCCAGACTGAGGCGGGAGGCGAGCCCGGCGAAGCCCCGGAGGGCGGCGGGGCAGGAGAGCCGGCTCCTGGGGGTGAGCCCGGAAGCGCTGCGCCCGGAGCGGTCCTGACGGAAGGGCCTGCGGCGACGGCATACCGGGCGGTGGAGTTCGCGTCGTCGTCCGAGGTATTTGCGCCGACGCCCATCGGAGCGCTCGACCCCGAGGGGCCGGCGGCGATGCGGGTCGAGTTCAGCCGCTACGGGGCGGGGGTGGCGTCGATCGAACTGGCGGGGCACTTTGAGTCGATCCGGCGGCAGGAGCATGTGCGGGTGCAGCGCGAAGTTGACTTCGCGAACACGGGCATGACGCCTCTCTCGGTTGAGTCGGTGACGATTGACGGGGTGGTGGTGCCGCTCCAGGCGGTGCCGGGCCCGGACGGGAAAGAGCGGAGGGTGTGGCAGGAGGTTGCACCGGGCTCGTTCCGGGCGGAGATCCGGGATGGCGAGGACCGGCCGATCGTCGAGATCACGAGGCAGTTCACGCTGGAGTCAGGGTCGTACGAGCTTGGCGTGCGCCAGCGCGTGTGCAACCTGTCGGGGCGCCCGGTGAAGGTGGCGCTGAGCGAGTACGGTCCGGTGGAGATCGAGGACGATATCTCGTCGATCGGCGACCGCCGGCGCGTTCGCGTGGGGCACCTGCTGAGCACGCGGAACGACCCATCGCGGACGCACGTGGTCGCGGACGGCGAGCTGCGTTCGCGGTCAGGGGTGATCGGGGGGAAGAAGGCGGGGGTGTACCCGGCGGTGAAGGACTTCTGGCCTACGAAGACCGCGGCGAGCCGCGGGTATGAGTTGGTGTGGATCGCGCAGACGAGCCGTTACTTCGCGGTGGCGGTGCATTCGCCGCAGCCCGAGGGGGGCGTCGCCCCGCTGGGCGGGGGGCGGGTGGTGCAGCGCGTGGTGGCCAACACCCGGGCGCAGAACGCGATGGACGCGGTGCTGGGGCTGCGGTTCGCGAGCGCGGCGCAGAGCCTGGCGCCCGGGGCGGAGGCGGACCTGGACCTTGTGGTGTATGCGGGGCCGCTCCAGAAGTCGTTGATGAACGCGGAGGAGGGGGCGAAGCGGATCGCGCTGGGCGAAGCGGTGGCCTTCAACGCGGGCGGGATGTGCGGGTGGTGCACGTTTGACTGGCTGACGACGCCCATCCTGGGCCTGCTGCGCGTGCTGCACAACTACGTGGTGTTCGACTGGGCGCTGGCGATCATCGTGCTGGTGCTGATCGTGCGGTCGATCCTGCACCCGGTGACGAGGTGGACGCAGATCCGCATGCAGATGATGGGCAAGCAGATGCAGGCGATTGCGCCGCGCCTCAAGAAGATCGAAGAGAAGTACGCGAACGACCCGAAGGCGGGGCAGATGGAGAAGGCGAGGCTGATGCGGGAGGCGGGCGTGGGGCCGATGGGGTGCCTCGCGTTCCTGACGGCCTTTCTGCAGACTCCGGTGTGGCTGGCGGTCTACGCGGTGATCTTCTACGCGTTTGAGCTGCGCCAGCAGCCCGCGTTCTTCGGGGTGTTCCAGAGCATGACGGGCGGGGCCTGGTCGTTCCTGGCGGACTTGGCGCAGCCGGACCGGGCGGTGTGGTTCCGGCACGGGCCGACCCTGCCGATCTTCGGGCGGGTGGATTCGATCAACGTGTTGCCGGTGGTGCTGGGGGTGGTGTTCTTCCTGCAGCAGAAGTACCTGACGCCGCCGCAGGCGTCGGCAAACCTGACGCCGGAGCAGCGTCAGCAGCAGGCGATCGTGCGATGGATCATCGTGTTCGTGTTCCCGCTGTTCATGTACAACTCGCCGAGCGGGCTGACGCTGTACTTCGTGGCCAACTCGACGCTGGGCATCTTCGAGAGCCGGTGGATCCGGGCGCACATCGCCAAGCACGACCTGTTGAACCCCGAGAAACTCGCGCAGCGCAAACAGGCGAAACCGGGAGGGTTCCTGGATCGGCTGAGGAAGGCGGCGGAGCAGCAGCAGCAAGCGCGATCGGGCAAGACGAGCACGATGCCCGGCCCCGGCAAGGGTGTGGCGCCGCGCGGAACGCCGGGCAAGGGCAAGCCCCCGCCGGACCGGTTCAAGAAGCGGTGACAATGCCCGAAAGATCGGGACAAGGCGGACCGCAGACAACCGCTCAGGATCTCTGCATGGTCACAGGGGCCCAGAGGCCCGGCAAGATGGAAGGCGGATGCGAGCCGTCTTGGGGGGCGCGGGCGGATGGTCGGAACCCGGCGCGGGGGTGTCCGGGCCCGCCGCGCCAAGGGTCGGAGCATGAACCGCGACTCGTCGTGCGAGGCGAAGGTGGCGTTCAGCCGACACCGCGGAGTGGTGTCGTCAGTTCCGCCGGGGCACCGTTGAGCCGTATCCCTCATCCGGCACTACGACCAGAGGATTCGTGCGCACGGCGCGCATGCGGCGACCGATGCTGGCGCGAAGCAGAGCACCCAGGCCGTACGCGCCCCCCGGTTTGGGTGGGTTTGTCGAGGTGAAGCACTGGCGAGAACCCGGATTCCACCAGGCGGATGCTCAGGCTTCGCCGCCGGAGTCCGATGCTGTGACGTCCACCGGTATTCCTCCCAGTTTGGTTTGGGGAGGTCACCCGTTGCGCAATAGTGTCCAAAGGGGTGAACGTCGCGAACACGATCCCCTGTTTGAGTCGAAACCACTTTTCTCGGGGAGTGTTGCCCCATGAGCCGCAACCCAGACGGAAACTGCTCACCGCTCTATTCGACTTTCAAGGACGACCCTGACATGACGGAACTGGTCAGCACCTTTGTTCGCGAGTTGCCTGAGCGTCTGGCGACGCTCCAGGGATCTCTGGACTCTGGCGACCTTGGTTCAGTGATGCGTCAGATCCATCAGATTCGCGGTGCGGGCGGCGGCTACGGGTTCGATCCGATCTCCGAGGCGGCGGGAAAGATCGAGGACTTCGTGCGTTCGCGCCCGGAGGCGGATCGCAGCCTCGCTTCGATCCGAGCCGAAGTCGACGGCCTCATCGACCTTTGCCGCCGAGCGACGAGTTGATCGCCGTGAGTGGTTCGCCGGCCTCGTGAGGGGATACTCGGCCCGATGACTACCTCTGTTGCTCAGCCCGAATCGGATGTGCCTTCGATCCTCGTGATCGATGACTCGGTAGACGTGCATCGCCTTCTCACCGCGCGTCTGAAGAGCGAGGGCGTGCAGATCACATGCGTGAAGACGGGCGAGGAAGGACTCAGACTCCTCCGCGACAATCGGCCCACGCTCATCTTGCTTGACCTGGTGATCCCGGGGATGGACGGCTTCGAGATCCTTCGGCGTATCAAGGATGATCCAAAGACGATGGACATCCCGGTGATCGTGCTGTCAGGGCTTTCGAGCCCGCAGGACAAGGTGACCGCCTTTGACCTGGGCGCAGTGGACTACATCTGCAAGCCCTTTGACCTCACCGAACTGCGGGTGCGCGTGCGGGCGGCGATCCGCCTCAGCCGCCTGCTGACCATGCTCGCGCAGCGGGCGCAGATCGACGGGCTCACGGGTCTCTACAACCGGGCGCACTTCGACGCGCGCTGGCGCGAGGTGGTCGCGACGGCGAGCCGCAAGGCGCGCCCGATCTCGCTGGCGGTGTTCGACGCCGACCATTTCAAGAGCATCAACGACACCTATGGGCACCCGGCGGGCGACGCGGTGCTGGTGGGGATCGGGGCGGCGCTCCAGAAGGCGTGCCGCGCGTCGGACATTCCGTGCCGATTCGGGGGCGAGGAGTTCTGCCTCATCATGCCCGACACGACACCGGAGGATGCCCTGCTGGTGTGTGACAGGATCCGACTCTCGATGGGCGAGATGGTCTGGTCGAGGCACCCGGAGCGCAAGGTGACGGTGTCGATCGGGATCGTGGGGTCGCATGCCGCCGGCGCGGAGGCGAGCGCGGCGCAGTGGCTGGAGGCGGCGGACAAGAACCTGTACCGGGCGAAGCAGGGCGGGCGGAACCGGTGTGAAATGTCCGTGCTCGAGGGCACGCCGCGACTTGCCAAGGCCGGATGAGCGGACCCGAGGGCGGGCGACACAGCGATGAGGTGAACGGATTCGGGTGCGGCGGGCCGGTCAGGGACCGGCTGAGCCGTGTTCTGCGTTCTCCGCAGGTTCTGCCTTCGGCCCGGCCTTTCCGCCGGTGGTGAGCACGACGACTCCGGAGAGAATGAGGCCCACGCCGAGGCCCTTGGTGAGGGTCAGGCGCTCGCCGAGCACCAGCCACCCGAGCAACACCGCCAAGGCGGGTGCCGTGGCGAAGGCGACGGGCTTGACGACGGACACCTCGCCCACGCTCAGGGCGGCATAGAAGAGGATCATGGCGGCGGCTCCGGCAATGAGGCCCGAGCCGAGAATCAGTTTGAGCAGGATCGAGCGGTCAACCTGCCACCACTGGGCGGGCTCGCTCCTGGCGCCGTACATGGCGATGAGGTAGGCAATCCAGAGTACGGGCAGGGCCACGGTGGAGCGGATCGTGATCGCGGTGATGGGCCCGACCTTGCCGGAGTGCAGGACGCTGCGGGTGAAGACCTCGCCAATGCCCCAGCACAGGCCGGCCCCGAGCGCGAGGAGAATCGCTTTCATGGGCGGATTGTACGGGCCGGGACGAGCAGGCCCGGCCCGGCCGTTCGCTGAAGTCCGCGGCAACTTTCCGGGGCAGGCGGCGGATATGCTGCCGGGGCCGCGAGGGATGCGCCGTTGACCACAGCCGTTCACGACACACGCGCCGCGGGCGCGTCACGCGCCGGGGCAGTCCGCGGGCGCCGATCGCGGCTTCGCGACGGGTTCACGAGGCACACCGCCCGGCGTCAGCGCTGGGGCGCCGCCGGGGTGCTGTACGTGATGACCTGTGTCTTTCTGGCCCTCGGCGCGGTCAACGCGCAGAACAACCTGCTTTTCCTGGCCTTCGGGCTCGGGCTCGGGGGGCTGGTCACCTCGGGGCTTGTGAGCGGGGCGTCGCTCATGGGTCTTCGGGTGAAGCGGCGTCAACCCGGCGCGTGCGCGGCCGGAGAACCGGGCGTGATCCGCTACGAGGTCGCGAACGTGAGCGCCATCATGCCCGCATTCTGCGTGGTTCTCGAAGATTCCGCGCGCCGGCGGCGGAAGGGCGAGCCGCGCGCGGAACTCGCCTACCGGGTATCGCCGGCACTGGTCGGGCACCTTGGTCCTCGAACGCTCGTCACGATCGAGACGAGCTGGCTTCCTCTGCGGCGGGGCTGGATCGACATTGAAGAGATGACGCTGACGACGACGTTTCCGTTCGGCCTCATGCGCAAGACCGTGGTGTTCTCGGTCGCCGCGCGGGTGCTGGCCTGGCCGTCGCGCGTGCCGGTGCGCCCGATGCTCATCGACCAGGCGGCGCGAGGGGCACGCCAGAACCTGCAGGCCCGGCGCGGGGCGTTCGGGGGCGAGGATGTCTTCGGGGTGCGGGAATACCGGGAGGGCGATGCCATCAAGGACATTGCGTGGCGCTCCACGGCGCGGGGGCAGGCGGTGCTCGTCCGCCAGCGCGCGGAACCCGCAGGGTCGCGCCTGTGGATCACGCTCAACCTCTCTCCCGCGTCCGGGCAGGGTCCGGGCGAGTCGTCTGAATGGAACGAGCCGGAACTGGCGATCGCCTGCGCGGGGGAGCTGGCGCGCCAGGCCGCCGACCGGGGGCTCAGCGTGGGGCTGTGCGTGACGCACACCGGCACGGTGCTTCCGCCGCGCGAAGGTGCGGGGCAGAGCCGGGCCATTCTGGATGCGCTGGGTGCGTTCGCGACGGAACCCAACGAGCCCCGTTCGCTGCCGCGCGCGTTCCGGCGTGACGAGGCGATGGTGGAGATCCACGTGGGAGGGGCGGCCCCTGCGGGTCTGCCGGGGTCTCGGATGCGCATCGACGTGCGGGATTTCGGGGCGTGGTGCGCCGATCCGGCGTCCGTCCCGGCGATCCTGCGAAAGGGTGCGTCGTGAGAGGCGCGGCCCTTCCGAGGCTGGTGCTGGTGCTCACGCTGCTGGGGGCGCTGCTCTATGCCCTCGCCGATGAATCGTGGGGCATGTTCATGCTGGCCGCGCCGCTCGTGTGCATCGGCTCCGCGATCACCGGGCGGGCCGGGGCGAGGAGCCTGCCCAAGGGTGTGGGGCTGGCGCTGGTCCTGGGGGTGGTCGCGTGGGCGGGCAGCCTGGCCCTGGAGGGCCGGGTGGATGTCTCGGCCTTCTGCCGCCTCACGCTGGTGGTGCTGGTCATCAAGTTCTTTGACACGCGCCGGTCGCGCGACTTCGCGCAGATGCTGGTGCTGCTGGGCTTCATGGGGGTGGCGGCGACGCTGCTGAGCCCGCGGCTCGTGGTGGGCGCGGTGCTGGCGCTCTACGTGCCCCTGCTTGCCTGGACGGTCGTGACGTTTCAGTTCTACACGGCGCACGAGATCGTCGTCCGCGGCTCGGTGGGCCCGCACGTCGCGATCTCGGAGCCACCCGGTGGCGGGAGCCGGCGGAGCCTGGTTGCCCTGAGCCTCGCGTGCCTGGCGCTGAGCGCCGGGGTGGCCTCGGCGGTCTTCGTGATCGTGCCGCGCGGCCTCGGGCGGGACTTTTTCATGCGTGTGGGCCGGTACCAGGGCTCGGTTACGGGGTTCAGCGACCGTGTGCGGCTGGGCGAAGCGGGGATCATTTCGCAGTCATCGGCGGTGACGATGGACGTGGAACTGCGCGACGCCGAGAACCGGCTGATCGGCGGGCCGAGCGAGATCTTCTACATGCGAGGGGCGGTGCTGGACGAGTACCACAGCGGAGAGTGGCGCCCGGGTCCGCGCGAGCGGAGGACGAGCCAGCGGCACCCGGCGAACCTTGAACTTCGTTTCGCGGGCCCCGCCGAAGAAGGCCAGGTGGTGACGCAGACGGTGACGCTCCGGGCCGTGCCCAGCGAGGACACATACCTCTTCGCCCTCTGGCGCCCGTACGCAGTGACGCTCACCGAGGAGACGCCGATCAGCATCGACTCCGGCACTTCGACCATGGAGGTGACGCTGCCGCCGGGGCGGTTCCGCTACCGGGTGACTTCGGAGATGGGCGTGCACACGCCCCGGGGGGATGTGAGCGCGCCGCGTGACCGGGTCGGGTTCCCGTCGCGGGCGATCGAGGAGCTGGCCCGAACGGTGCTGACACAGGCGGGCATCGAGGCCGGCCCGGAGCTTCGGCCCCGGACGCGTGACGCCGAGGCGGCGCGGGCGATCGAGAACTTTCTCCGGTCAAACTTCGCGTACAGCCTGGAGATGCGGCGGGCGCCCGCGAACGAGGATCCGATCGAGTGGTTCGTGGAGGAATCCAACCGCACCGGGCACTGCGAGTATTTCGCCTCGGCAATGACGGCCATGTGCCGTTCGGCGGGCATTCCGGCCCGGGTGGTGACGGGGTACGTGCTCGCGGAATGGAACGCGCAGACGAACACGTACGTTGTGCGGCAGAGCCACGCGCACGCGTGGGTCGAGGCGGAGATCAGCGAGAACGTGTGGCGCGAGTACGACCCGACCCCTCCCGGCGACCTGCGCGAGATTCATCTGCGCCGGCCCTCGCTGGCGGCGCGGGTCGGACGGTTCTTCGAGTCACTCGAGTACCTCTGGATCACGTCGATCGTGAGCTTTGACGAGGCCGACCGGAGCCGCATCATCGGGCGAGAAGCCGGACCGCGCGATGCGATCTCGGGCGATGCGCTCCGCGCCCGGGCGCGGCAGGCCCGCCGGGTCTTCGGCGCGCTCCTTTCGGGCGTGGTGGTCTTCGCGGGGGCGTACATGGTGGGGCGGCTGGGGCTGATCCTGGCCCGGAGAGGGCGCCCGGCGCGGCGTGCCCGGCGCACGCAGGACTGGGCACGGGGGGACCCGGCGCTGGAGGCGCTGGCCACGAAGGCCGGCTTCTATGACGAGCTCATCGACACGATGCGGGCGCGCCGGCAGGCCAAGCCCGAGTGGCGCCCCGTCGGGGCTCACGCCGGCGCACTCGCTGATGCCGATCCGGCGCTCGGGAGTGTTGCCTCACCCCTGGCCCGGATGTACTACACCCTGCGCTTCGGACGACGGCCCCTCACCGAGCGAGAGGAGGCCGAACTAAGCGTGCTCCTGGAGAGGTTGCGAACGCTGAACCGCGCGGGCGCGGAGAGGTCGGCGACGGGCGACCGGGCCGGGCCGCCGACTCGGTGAAGCATCAGCGCACCATTTCAGGACGTGAGATGGCGCCAAAAACAACGCCAGAGCCGCCCCACGCGCGGCCCCGGCGCTGAAAGTCACGGAGATCGAGCGCGGGGCGGCGGGCCCGCGCGCCCGAACAACTCGGGAAATCGGCGCCGCGCCCGACGGTGCGGCGCCGGAGATGCTCAGCAGCCTTCGATGAAGCGATCGAGGAAGAAGAAGAAGTCGGCGGAGTCGAGCATGCCGTCGGGCACGCCGTAGCCGGGGTCGTTGGGGTCTGCGCTGGTGCTCACGTCCACCAGCAGGTTGCCGGCGGAGAACTGGTCGAGGAAGAAGAAGAAGTCGGCGCTGTCGGCGGTGCCGTCGGGCACGCCGTAGTTGGGATCGTTGGGGTCGCTGGACCCGGAGTAGTCGGCGTCGCAGCGCTCATCGACGAATGTGATCGTTCCCTGGGACCAGTCACCGGAGCTGGAGCCGCCGTCGGTCACCTGGGCATAGACCCAGTAGGTGCCCGGGTCGAGTTCCGCGGAGTTGATGACGTAGAAGCCGGTGGAGCCGGGGGTGTTGACGGATGAGGGGAGCAGAATCTCGGTGCCGTCGAGCGTCGGGGTGTCGTTGACCCAGACCGTCACCCACGTGAGGTTGCCGTTGACATCGTTCGCGGAGAAATCGACCTGGTAGGTTTCGGTGCCGTGGATGCGCTGGGTGTCGCCCGCCGGAGGCGTGTCGACCGTGACTGATGGCGTCGCGTTCACCGAGGGATTAATGGTCAGGGCGTAGCCGGGGTGGGTTGCGCCGCTGTAGCCGTAGACCTCGATGTAGTACCACCCTGCCGGGCGGCCGCTCATGGAAATCTGCTCGAAGTCGACGGTGCCGGTTGAGGACGCGACCTGGGTGCCTGCCGCGTTGCGGAGGCGCATGTCCACATCGCCGAAGTCGTGCTCGAAGTCGATGCGGACGACATCGCCCGAAACGCCCTGGGCGGGGAGGTAGAACTTGAACCAGTCATTGTCGCCGGGCGCATCGATAGTCAGGGCAGGGATGACGGTGAGGGGGCCCGTGGGGCCGAGGTTCGGGCTATTGGCCGCGCCGACGGTGCGGGCATCCACTCCGGATTGGGAATCGTTCTCTTCGTAGGCGTCGGGATCGATGGGGCCGGTGCCGCCGCCGATGGTGACGAGAATGCGGGTGGCGTTGTTGGTCTCGTCCTCTTCGAGCATGCTGTCGTTGGGATCGACGTACGACTCAAGCCAGTACTGCCCATCCGCGACGTTGGTGATGTTGATGTACTGACCTTCGAGGCCGCGACCGTAAATGTCCATCCAACCCACGGAGAGGCCCTGGATGGTGGTGCCGCACGAACGGAACTGCCCGCCCGGCGGGAAACCGGGGAGCGAGGAGTCGTAGACCGCGAGGTCCAGGATGCAGAAGGAGGTCTTGGCGCCGCGGGCGATGATTTCGCCGACGCCGCCGCCAGCGGTCACCTCGCGAAGTCGGTACTCGCACCAATCTTCGACGTGAATGTGCCCGTGCCCGGGGTGGTATATGAACTGGCCCGCGATGCGTTCGGTGAACCCGCCCGCGGTGTCGTACATGCGCTGGATGACGTCTTGAGTGCCGTCGGGGTGCGATTGCCCCCCGTAGAGGTAGAGCTTGCCCGCACCCTGGTTTGCGGTGCCGTTCGAGAGCCGCAGGTAGCGCTGGCCGCCCACGTTCTCGATGACGTTGTCGAAGAGCTGGTCTTCGGTCACGATGATGTCGGGCAGGAGCGTCGCCTGGCCGCACGCCATGCCGCAGATGCCGACGAGTGCGCCGGCCACGACCCCACGTTTCAATGATTTCATGTCTTCCCCTGGAGAGTTGAATGGCGCACCCGGGCCCCACGCTCGGGTCGCGGAGACCGCTACGGCTCAATATACCGGACGGGTGCGGGGGGACAATCGCGAGACATGGAATAACTTGTTCGTATAGTGTTTGGTATGCGGTGCATCACGCATCGACCCAAGCGCGGAGGCGATCAGCCCACGGGCTGAAGTGATCCTCGAGCCGGGCTCGAAGGCCGGGCGCGATTGCGCCCGCGTGGCCGCCGACGTTGGAAGGGGAAACACGATGCGGCGTGTGCGCCGGGAGATGCAGGAACGCCTCGACCCGGTGCAGCGTGCGCACGGGGTCAGCAAAGAATGACTCGCTCCGCAGCACCAGAATCTGGTCGCGCGGGTACACCCTGGCCCAGCGCTCAAGTTGCTCGGCGTACTGGCCCCGGTGCAGGTACTCGGTGCGCTGGTGATCCGGCAGATCAAGGTGCGGATCGGCCTCCAGCGAGCGGTATGACTCGCCGAGGACTGAAAGTTCATCGTCGACCGCCTCCTCGAAGGAGCGCGACTCCCATCCGGCGCGCCGGGCGTGCCTGTAGTGCGAGAACGCGCGGTCGATGGGGTCTCGGAGCAGGGCGATGAGCCGCGCGTGGGGCAGGAGAGAAAAGGCGCGGCCCGGGGCGTGCGGGTGGTAGATGTAGAAAGGGCTGGCCTCGCCGGTCAGCGCCGGCCCGGCGCACGCGAGCGCCGCTCGCTCGAGTTCGAGGCGGGTCGGGAAGAACGAGCGGTAAAACCCTTCTCCCTTGGCGTACCGGGCCGGGAGGTCAAAGAAATGGATCTCCTTGCGATAGGCCCCCAGCACGTTCGGGTGGGTGCGGAGGAGGTCGTACAGGCTCGTCGTGCCGCCCTTCATGGCGCCGATGATGAGGAAGTCGGGGAGGGCGCGCCGGTAGGCGCTGGCGAGTCGTGCAGGGGAGCTGTGCCAGCGCGGCCCGGGCACGGGCCGCGGCATCGGCGGCGGGCCTGGAGCCGTCTCGCTGGCGGGCACATTATCCATCACAAGGGAGGGTAGTGGCGTCCGCCGGGGAGTGGATGCCGAACTGCTCGCTGATTCGACCGTGCGCCGGGCGCTACAATGCCGATGCGACCTGACCGCCGCGATGCGTGCGGGACGGCTCGCGACCTTGGCAACCTGGGGCCGATCGGTATCGACCGGACAGTTGAGGGTGGATGTGGCGCGTCGAGGGGCGTGCGGTCCGCGATAAAAGCACGCAAAAACATTAATTGCCAACAGCAATTACGCTCTCGCCGCCTGAAGTTCAGGAGGCACGATCCCCGTCCGACGCCCGGTGGGGCGGGGATCGAAGACACCGGGCTGGTCTGGGGCCTGCCGCCCGCGGGGGCCCCAGGCGAGAACTTCCGGGGGCTGGGCGTGGCGGAGGGTGTCGGTGCCCGCCAAGACGCCGAGATCAAATCATCGAACACACGCGTAGAGGCGTCCATCCGGCTGTGACGGGACGGGGGTTCGATTCCCCCCGGCTCCATTCTTCCGAAACTCCGGGGCTTGCGGAAACGAGCTGCAAGTCCCGGAAATCTGCGGAGTTCCGCGCTTCAGCGCGATCCGCGCCATTCCTCTGTTTCTGCTCGTTTCCGGCCCCATCCGACGCCTTCCGCTGCGCCTGGCGCTGCGCGCAGGTCGCGGGCGTATTGGCGGCACGCTCAAAGAGTTCATCTGGCACAGCGTTGGCGTAGTGCTTGCCGCTGATGGTGATGCTGTGCCCGATCCACCGGCTCACGGCGAACTGCGGGAAGGTCATCGCCCATTCC
>JADLCM010000015.1 GCA_020847175.1 Phycisphaerales bacterium | reverse complement strand
GCCCGGCGCTGCCGCCGCGTGTCGGCCCGCTGGTCGGCCACCGCGACGGCCAGCAGCGGGTTATGCGTGAGCCGCCCGGCGCGAACGCACCAGTTGATGAACGTGACGCACGCCTGCCGGTATCCGTTCCGCGTGCCCGCGGACATGCCCGTGTCGGCCTGATCTCGGAGCCACCGCTCGACCGTCGCGGCCGTGAAGTCGCGGAGGCGCTTTACCGCGCGGTCGTTGGCCACACGGGCCACCCTCCGGCGGGCCTGGACGTACCAGTGCTCGGTGCTGCCCTTGAGCCGCAGGTGGTCGCGCCACGCGTCCAGATTCGTCTCGATCGATTCGGCCCCGTGCCTGGAGGCAGCGTCCTCCTCGGGCGTGAGCACGCCCGCACGCACCAACTCCGTCCGTCGCTCCAGTTGCGCCAGCACCGCACGCGCGGCGGTTTCGTCGGTGCAGCCGGTCGGACGCTCGATCCAGAATCCGGCGGCGTCGCGGAACTTGGCGATGTACGCCTTGGTCTCGCCACGGATGCGGACGCGGCCGTCGGCGGCCGTGAATACCTCGGCGGTGCGGAGTTTGCCGCTGCGGATGCGGTAGCGAGCGATGCGCTTGCCGCGCTGCTCGACGATTTCAGCGTCAGGCGGCAGCGGTGCGGTCCATGCTTTGCGGTACACGGTGCCCATGGGGCGAATCTCCATCCGCCCGCCGCCGTCGGGGATGGGCGGCCGGGGTCACAGTGAGGGCTGGCCAGCGGCACGGGTCAAGTCGGGGATCAGGGGACGAAAAGGGCGAAGTTGCCGGGCCTTGGCGGGTGAGCATCTTCGGGAGCGAGGGGAAGTGGGCCGTGGGGGAGATGGGCGTTTCCCGCGAGCTTTCGCCGAAGATGCTCATCCGGCCCGAAGATGCTCATGCTCACGGGGAGTGCTCGGCATGAGCGCCTTCGGAACCGTTTGGCTGGGAGGACTCCGGCAGCACCCAGCACCATCCCGCCTTCTCGCCGAAGCCGATCTTGCGGGCGACGATGCCGATGGCTTCCTTGGCCCGCCTCACCGAGGCCCACTTCACGCCCGCAGCCTTCGCCTCGACCTTGATCTGCTCGCTGCCGACGGGGCCGTTCTTGAGCAACTCGCGGAGGAAGCCCGCTGCCTCGGCACGGGCCGGAGCGGGGTCCAGCACGCCCTCGCCGCGCGGCGCGCCGAGCACGTCATCCGCGCGCACGCTCAGCGGCTCGCTCTCCCATTCGATTCGTCCGACGCCCGAGAGCGCGGCGAGCATGCCCTCCCCGGGCGGGCTCCCGATGCGATAGGCCATGCCCAGCGACTCCAGGCCGATGTTGTTCTTGAGGCACAGCAGGAGCCGTCGTTTGTCGTCGTCGGGATCGCGGATCACAGCCCACGCCGCGCGTGCGGCGGCGGCCCATGCGATTGACCCGATTACTCGGTTGATCGCTTCGCCGACGCCCTTGTTCAGATGCGTGACCAGCACGATCGCCACGCCGGTCTCGTGGGCCAACTCGGCGAGGGGGCGCAGGAGCCCGCGGACCTCGGAGTTGCGGTGGTCGTCCACCTGGCCGATGTACGCGCTGACCGGATCGATCACGAGCAGTCGCACGTCAGGCGTCGCCTCGATGTGGTCGCGGAGGAGCCGTGTGTCGCGGGCCAGTTCGAACGGGTCGATCTCGCCCTCGCGCGTCGTGTCCACGCCGTCGATGAAGTGAACCTTCGACACGTCCGCGCCGGCGGCGTCGAGCCGTGGGCGGATGGTGTCGGACGGATCGTCCTCGCCGTTGAGGATGAGCACCTGTCCTTGCGGGCACGGGTCGCCAACGTCGGGCCACGGCAACCCGGCCGAGACTCGGGCCGCCAGGTCGCAGGTGAGGAACGACTTACCGAGTCCTGGATGGCCCGCGAGCATGGTGATCTTGCCGAGCGCGATGCGCCCGGGCCAGAGCCAGCGAATCGCGGTCGGCTCAACATCGGCGAGGCATCGCACGCGGAGTCGGCGGACGGCCGCCCCCGCTTCCGCATTCGATGTTACCGGTACGGACGGTGCGGCCTTCTTGTTGTCCGCATCCCGCAGCCAGCCGAAGGGCTTGTCGTGTGGCTTCGCCGCCGCATCGTCGATCTTGTGCATGAGTTCCTTGTCCGTCCAAGGGGGCTGGCAGCGCGGGTTGTACCGATCGCGGAGCAAAGCGAGCGCAACGGTGGGATCGAGCCCGAATCCGTGCACCATCGCCGTTGCGGCGGCGTAGGCCTGACCGTGTCCGCCCGAACCGGAGATGGCGGGAGGGATGCGGTCGAGGTACGCCGCCGCGCGTCGTTCGACCTCGGGCGACGATTCCAACCATGTTCGCGGCGGGATGGAGGTCACCGCCGGGGCCGGTGCCGCGCAGGGAAACGCGTCGAGCACATATCGGATCGGACGACATGCGATGATCTTGCATGGACGCGGCGGGTCGTACTTGTGGTTCAATGTGCCTGGCAAGCGCATCACGCGAGGCGGATCATGCACGACGGGATCAGAGGCCAGGACTCTGATCAGCGCCTTCTGCCTTGCGGTCCAGATGTCGAGGTCGTCAATCGGCTCGGCGAGTCGCCAGTAGACGTGAACACCCCCGCCGCTCGACACAATGGTGGATGGATCGGGCAGGGCCGCTGCGGCGATGCGAACCATCGCCTCGTCTGCGGTGACATTCTCGATGTCCACGAACAGGCAACGGGCCAGCGCCACATCCGCGGTCGTGCCGCCCTTGCGTCGGCGCGGGTTCGGTCCGAAGTGGACGTTCCGCGCCTTCCATCCCGGGCTGTGGAACGACGGCAACTGCGAGGCGAGGAGCCAGCGGCGTTTCACGGGCTCGGGCACCGTGCGCAGTTCGACCAGATCATCCGGCTCGAAGAGCGCGGCGACGAGTTCGACCAGGCCGAGGGCATCATCGGGTGCGCTCATTGGCGCACCCCCGCGGCCTTGCGGTCGAGATGAACTCGGAGGTCGGCCAACCGCCAGCGAACGACACGCTCGCTCAGGCGGACCGGCGCGGGGATGTCGCCCGTCTGCGACATGCGCCAGACGCTGCGGACGTGCACGCCCAGCAGGTCCGCGACTTGGCGGACGGTGAGGAGCGTGACATCGGCCATGTTGTTCTTGAACTCGTCCATGAGTGCGCACCCATCGCGCCGCCGCGATCGGCGCGGCCTGCGTCATTCGAGGTTGGAGGGAGAAAGGCCGGGGGCGCACGAGCCGCCCCCGGCCGACTCAAGAGGGTCCGACTACGCCTCGCCCTTGCTGCGCACCGCCGCTCGCGGGTCGCACAGGGCCGCGCCGAAGTCGAAATAGACGCGCCACGACACCGCCAACTTGTTCACCGTCTGGTCGAGCCCGAAGAACTCGACCGTCGGCGTCTGTTGGCCGTTGAGGAACCCGACGATGAGCGGGCTCGCGGCCGGTGCCGCGAAGAGGTACCAGTGCTTCGTTGAGGCCTTGGTGCCGTACTTCTTCGTGTTGCTCAGACGCGGCTCCACCTCGAGGCCGACCGCGTTCTTGAGGCTGTTACCCGTGGGCAGGTTCGTCTGGGCGGCGATGTACTCACTCTCGAGCACGGCGCGGGCCACCGCCTGGAGTTCCGGAGGCACGACCAGCCGGGTCGGCCGCAGGTCCAGGTCGTTGCCCTCGGCGTCCCGCTGCGTGAGCATGGCGGTGATGGCCTTGGTCAGGCCGTCGATGCTGAGGTTGGTGTCGGCACCGGTGATGTAGTTGCCGTTGCCCGCGGAGAAGAACGCGCCGGCGTTGGACATCAGCGTGTCATACACCAGGTCGCTGAGCTTCCGCATCGCCGCCTGGCCCATCGCGCGGGCGACGCTGTCAAACAGCGACAGGTCGTCGTTGATTAGGTCGCGGCGGTCGATACTGAACATCTTGCCGTAGGTGTCCACCTTGTACTGAGTCGTCGCCTCGTCGGCACCGCCGTGCTTGAACTCGCCGCCGGGAGCGACCTGCTGGAGCGAGCCGGTGAACGAGGGGCGGATCGCCGTGGCCGTCTTGAAGTCCGGCACCGACCGCACGCCCGCGAAGGACCGCCAGGTCGCGGGGCTGTCGCGGTAGCCGTCGAGCAGCACCTTGTTGACTGCCGCCCCCAGCGCCTCGGTCAGCGTGTGCGTAGTGAGCGACGCTCGGACCATGCCCTCGCGGTCGGCAGGGGCGTCGATCCCCTCGTGCTGCAAGGCCGCGCGGCAGAGGTCCAGCGTGTGAGCCACGCGGAGGTCGTCGGCGGCTTCCATGCACGCCGGGCCAAGGGCCTTCTCGGCGAGCGCGGCGAAGCCCGCCCGCTTGAGGATGGCCGCCTCGATCACGCGGGCACGCGGGATGTGTCCTGAGCCGCCGCCGGTGATAATGCCGGAGAACACGGGGCGCGAGGCCCGCAGCACCTCGAGCACGCCCGCGCGGAGTTCGCTGACGGTCATGTCGCCCGCGACGGCCTTGGCCTTCATGTCGTCCACCCGTTTCTGGTGCACGCCCCAGTCCCGCTCGCCCCCACCTGCGAAGATGGGGCGGCAGGTCAGTTCGATCTCCTTCAGCCGGTCGCGCTCGTCGGCGCGGATCTGGTCTTCGTTGTCGATGTCTGCCATGTTGGTTCGTCCTTGACGCGAAGCCGCGATGGCCACCGACGTTTCCGCGTCGGCCCCGAGCGGCGTGATGCTGACTTCCCGCAGCCGCCCCTTGCGCACGAGCGTGAACCCGCCCGGCGACGAAAGCGACCGCCCGTTGATCTCGACCGACTGGTTGGGCTTCACCCGCTCGTGCTCGGTGGGCGCGACGCCGACCGACGCCTGAAACTGGAAGCCGCCTCTAGCCATCTCCACGACGTGCCGAGCGGGTTCGCCAGCGCCGCTGACCACGCCCGCGACCATGAGCCGCCCATTGGCGACCGCGGGTTCACCGTGGCCGACGACGCTGCCGACCGTGGCGTTGTGGTCGGCCAGCAGCGGCACCTGGCCGCCCGCTTCGAGGCCCGCGAGGTCGATCGCGATGTCGCCCCAGCCGGGGACGCGCATGATGCGCCCGGTGTAGGCGACGACGCTGATCTTCGGGCGGGCGTCCTTGCCCGAGGCCTCGATCTCGACCCCGGCGGCCGTGAGCAACAGGTCATCCTTGACCGCGTTTCCGTTCATGGAACACTCCTTCACTCACCACCTTGAAGTCCGTCGCCAGCAGTTTCGGGAGCAGCACATTGATCCGAGTGCGAATCGCACTCTCGCTTCGACCCAGGCGACGCGCGGCCTCGCTGACGTTCCCGCCGCTCTCCATGATCACCCGGCACGTTTCTCGGCTGGATTCGTTGTCGATGAAGTCCAGCACGTTCTCCTTGGTCCAGAACGACTGCGACAATCCGACAGTGCGGTTCTGGGCAATCTCCTGTCCGGCCGGGTCTGGATAGACGCCGTCCGTGGCCTTCTGCCCTGCGTCCGAAACCTCGCGCAGCGGCTTGAACTCGCGTACAGCCCGCCCTTCACGCTCAGCAAACTTCAGGACAGCCCGCTGCACGATGGTGTGAATCAGCGTCTTCGGGCTCGCGCCGCGAGTCGGGTCCCACCTCGGCGGCTTGGCGATCAGGTGGAGAAGTGCCTGCTGCGCCGCGTCGTCGTGATCGACACCAGGACGGCATCGCTTCTGCGCCTCCTTGAACGCCACCCGCCGCGCGAAGTCGAGCAGATCGGGCGTGAGTTCGAGTTCGGGGGGTGAGGTGTCGGGCACTTAGACCCCCTCGCCACGCTCAAGCTTCTCGCGGATGTCGTCGCATAGCGTGAACGAGATC
>JADLCM010000014.1 GCA_020847175.1 Phycisphaerales bacterium | reverse complement strand
TGCCCGGAGCGGCGGCGTGCTCCTTGTCGTTGATGTCGAGGTGCATGCTCAGCACGTCGAGCAGGCGGGCGATGTCGTTCCGCCGCGCGGCGTACATCTCGGCGGCGGCGGGTTCAGGCTTCGTGGCGGTCTTGGGGTTGCGCTTCGTCATGGTCGTGCTCCTTGTTCTCGTGGTGCTCTGGTAAACAGCGAAGCCCGCGATTCGCGGGCTTCACGGGGTCGGGTGGCTCTTGCCGTCGCCGGTCGGCGGCGCTTTGGGTTCGCCGACCGCCTTCAGGTAGTCGATCAGGTCTCCGGCTTCCCAGGTGTCGCCCTCGACCGCGTCGTGCTCGTTCGGCCCGTCGCGGCCGTCGGGGTCGATCTCGAAGAGGCGGAAGTCGCCGGTGTTCGTGGTGTCGATCGCCCATGTGCGGCCGTCGGGGGTGTGGACCTCGACGCTGGCGACGGTGAAGCCCCGGCGGCCCAGGGCGGTGGCGATCCCGATGGCGTTCTTCGTGCTGGTCTTCATCGCGTAGTTCTCCGTCGCGGGGTTCCGCCCCGCGTTGTGACACATGAAGCCATGAATCTCCGCCCGCAGCAAGGGCATCCGGCACGAACTGTGAGAATGTGGGCATGCCGCGGGTCCACGTTCCGCGCCGCCGCCGGGCGCCCAAGGACACCATGCCGCGAAGCAGCAGGTCCAGACTGAACCGACTCGGCTCGCGACTGACCCAGCGGCAGAGCCAGCCCGAGGACCTCGGCACCTTTATCGAACGGATCGCTTGCGCAGACTTCGAGTGCTTCGAGCTCTTCAGCGCTTTCGCCCGCGCGATGGCGCACCAACCAAACGACGGGACCGGTCAAATGCAGGCGTTCGATCGATTCATGGATCGAGTCAAGGTTGTGCTTGAGTCGAACCCATCGCTCGCGCATGCATAGCCCTGCTACCCCCAGCCACCTGGGACGCGAGATTGACACTTGCAGGAGCCGGTCGAGGGGGCTCGACCCTCGACCAGCGGCCCCAAACAGGGGATGCCTCAATCGGAGACCCGCTTGACTCCGCCTCGGCGGCGGAGAACACTTCACCGCACCGGGCACGGATTGGCTCCTCCATAAGCCACGCGTTTGAACGACGCATTCCAGAAGGACGCGACAACCCTTCAGCCGCTCAGTGCCGATCCGCGTTCTAGGGCGGATTGATCCGGCAGTCATCCCCATAGAGGGAGGGCGGAAGCATCGCGCGAAGCTCAAAGAAATTCGTCGAACCTGTTGACGCCCCTCCACCGATTGAAATCGAGGTGGTGCAGTGGTTTCGCGAGGCTGGGTGGGACGTGGATGCACCGTGGATGTCGAAGGCCACATTGGACTACTTCGGTGTCGTCACCGACGACTCCGGCGAACTTGCTACTCATGTGAGGCACAACCTCAAGCTCGTCGCGGGTTCCCGTGAGGTCGCCCACAGCCGAAATCACGCCCTCTTCGTCGCCTTTGCGAAGGCGTGCGGCTGCGGTGGAAAGGGCAACGAACTTTGGGTGCTCCTGCAGTCTGGCACCTCTGCTCCTCAAACGATGAATCTTGACTTGGGAGACCGCACGCGAGTGCTCTCCGAGACGATGCGATCTCACGGCGCAGATTTCGAGGCAGAGCTCTCCGCTGGTACTTGGCCCGGCGACTATGGGACCGACGCGGAGATCGGCAACCTGTTAGCGCACTGGTGCCTTCAAGGTGGACCTCCAGGCGATGTTGCCAAGCTCCTTCGCACGCTCTACTACGACGCTCAGATCGATCTGACCAGAGTTATCGACTGGCAGGCAGGCGCACGCGGGAATGCCATCAGCGCCGTCACGCATGTTCCTCTGACTTCATCTCATCGAGGAGCGAGTCGAGAGCCTTGAAGCGCGCTTCCCAGTTCCGGCGGAACTGCTCGGTCCAGCGCGCCGCATCCTTGAGCGGCTCGGCATGCAGCCGGCAGAGGTGCTGCCTCCCGACCACGCGACGGCGGACCAGCTTGGCTCGCTCCAGCACGCGCACATGCTTGGTGGCGGCCGGAAACGTCATCTCCAGGGGCGCGGCGATCTCGCTTAGGTTGCACTCCCGGGCAGAGAGCTGCCGGATGATCGCGCGCCGGGCGGGGTGGGCGAGCGCGTGAAAGACAAGGTCCAGCCGAGGCGAGTGATCTACAACCATGTGGTTTAGTATACCACATGGTTGTGCAATGTCAACCCCGCTCCGCTGGGCCGGCCCAGCGCTCGGCGGCAGGACTCACGGGCGGCGCGGTCGTGATGCGCGCTTCGACTTCGCAGATGGCGTTCGCGCCGGCTTCGTCCGCGCGCCCCGCAGGCTCCCGTTCTTGCTCTGCGCCAGCCCTTGGCCCTTCGTCTCTCTCGCGCCGGGCGAGCCCTTCCCCGGTCGCTCCGGCGCGCGAGAGGCGGACGCCCTCCCGGCTGGTTTCGCTCCACCCTTTCGCACCGAGGCGGCGGAGGCCGCCCGCCGCGACGCTGGGGCGGCAGGCCCCCCCGCGGCCTTGTCCGCACCTTTGGCAACCTTGGGTCGCTTCCCGTCCGGCCCTTTGCCGAGCCGCGCAAGCATCGCGGCGTGGTGTTCAAGATGCGCTCGCACCGGCACGCGCCGGATCGTCTCGGCGATCACGTCCGGCGCGAGGTCTTCTATACGCCGGAACCGCACGCAGCACCCCATCCCTCCGACGTCCAGTTTGATCGGCTTGCCCCCGGCCCGCAGCGCCTCGACGAACCACGCCCGCATCGGCTCGTTGTGGAGCAGCAGGAGCATGTACACCACCATGTCGTTCTTCTGCGACGACAGGCCCAGGAACATGAGCGGCAGTTCGGGGCGGGTGTGGTGCCCGTGCGGCCAGAGACTGTGCGGCACGCAGTACGCGATCACGCCGTACTGCATGCACTCCTCAAACTCACCGGGCGCATTCGCTCGGTTCAGGCTCTCCAGGATGACGCCGCGGACGGTCTCAATCGCCTCCCGTCGGTCAGGAGGGAGCGATTCGAGGTACGCCGCGACCGTGGGGGCAGAGCTTTTCATGTTCGTTCTCGTGGTGCCGGGTGCGCAGTGTACCGAGCGGTCAAGCAGCGACCCCGCGCCCACGCCGCGAACTCGCGCCTTCGAATGCCGCCCGGCCCCGCGGTACAGTTCGTGCATGAAGGCCAAAGAAATCCTCGCGCACCTGGAGTCGCTCGGTGACGAGACGCGCCGGAGGCATAACGCCAAGATCGGCCCTGACGGGACCGCCCCGGCTTCGAACTTCTACGGCGTCAAGATGGGGGACATTCGGGCGCTGGCCAAAAAGATCAAGTCAGACCACGCCCTCGCGCTGGAGCTCTGGGCGACCGGCAATGTCGAGGCCCAGTTGCTCGCCACCCTTCTCATCTCGCCGGCTGCGCTCTCGGCTCCGGACCTTGCGTCGCTCACGCGCACGACCTCGTGCGCGCAGGTCGCCGAGTGGATGAACTCCTACGTCGTCGCGCAGCATCCGGAAGAGCTCGCCTTCCGCGAGGCGTGGATGAATGATGCGAGTCCGTGGCTCGCGCGCGCGGGCTGGCACATCACCGCGGGCCTTGTCAACAAGGGGGGCTTGGGCGAGATCGACCCCGCAGCGCTGCTCGAACGCATCGCCCGAGATCTCCCGATGGCCCGGCCCGAAGTGCAGTGGACCATGAACAACACGCTGGGCGCCATCGGCATCGAGCACCCGGCGCTCCGCACCCGGGCCATCGCGATCGGCGAATCGGTCGGACTCTACCGCAACTGGCCCGTCTCCAAGGGGTGCACGCCGCCGTACGTGCCGGTGTGGGTGAACGAGATGGTGAAGCGGAAGCAGGGCTGAACGCCCCCGGGGCGCCCTGCCCACACCGCGCGCCGGGCGAAACTAAACAGGGCGAGCCTCGCGGCCCGCCCCGTTGCGTGTCACTGACCAGGAATCTGATGTCACCCGGAACGCCCGGCGGCAAACCTGCCGCACCCGGGCATCACTGCACGAAGAGCGTGCCGGCCTTGGCGGCTGCGATGAGCACGTCCGCGACTTCCGGGCGGCTGAACTCTGCCGGGGGGCGCTCGCCCTTGAAGAGCAGCTCGCGCACCGCCGTGCCGCTGAGGTTGATGATGTCGCCCTCGATCTTGGGGAAGCTCTTGCCCGAGACCATGCCGCCGTACGACTTGCTGTAGCCCGTGTGCTCGAACTTCAGGGGCACGATGCCCAGGTTCTTCTGGTCCACGTCGTCGAAGAGTTTCTGCGCGTCGTAGGTGCCGTAGTAGTTGCCCACACCCGCGTGGTCGCGCCCGACGATGAAGTGCGTGCAGCCGTAGTTGCGGCGCATCACGGCGTGATGGATCGCCTCGCGCGGACCGGCGTAGCGCATCGCCGCCGGAAGCACCGACACGAGCGTCGTCGCCGGGTTGAAGTACCGCTTCACGAGCGCGCCGATCGCCTGCATGCGAACGTCCGCCGCGATGTCGCCCTTCTTCGTCTCGCCCACCAGCGGGTGGATCAGCAGCCCGTCGCAGATCTCCTGCGCGCACTTGCAGACATACTCGTGCGCCCGGTGGATCGGGTTGCGCGTCTGGAAGGCGACGACCGTCTTCCAGTTGCGCTTGGCAAACTCCTCGCGCGTCTGCGCCGGCGTCAGGCGGTAGCTCAGAAACGCCTCGGGCCCCTGCGGATCGACGCACAAGGTCACGACATCCACGGGCCCCGCCACGCACACGTCGCCCTCTTTCGCCACCTGCGCCGCGCCGGGGTGGGCGGCGTCCTCGGTGCGGAAGACGCTCGGAATTTCGAGCTTCTTGTCGTGCGGGAAGACTTCCTTGACGGTGATGACGCCCTGGAGCGTGCCGTTGGGCGCGTGCAGCGCCAGGCGCTCGCCGACCTTGGGCGCCTGCCCCGTGTCCACGCTGAGCAGAATCGGAATCGACCACACGGCGCCGTTCGCCAGCGTCATGTTCTTGCAGACGCTCTTGAAATCGTCGCTGCCCATGAAGCCGTCCAGGGGCGAATACCCGCCGTTGCCCAGCAGCTCAAGGTCACACGACTGCTTCTGCGACAGCGTCAGGCGCTTCAGCCCCGCCGCGTCCTTCGCGAGGTCCTTCGCCCGCTCGGGGTTGAACCGTGCGTTGAGGTTCCCCCCGCCGTGGGCGGAGATCAATCCTTGAGCGGCGTGCGTGGACATGGCAACAGTCTCCTCATCGTTGGAGGGCCCGGCGAATGCCTCGGGGCCCGCCGGCGTGAATGCCGGAAGTGCTTGGCGGGGGCGAACTTGACGCGCGAGGCCCCAGCCCCGCCCGCCGCGGCCCCTCCCACGCCCTGCCGCGGACCGATAGGGTAGGAGCCCGCCCCCTTCCAATCGACCATTCCGACCCTCGGCTTTGGCCGGATCACCCGGGCCCGTCTCCCTGCCGAACACCTGGCCGGATTCCGCGCTACCGCTCAACGTCCATCACCACCTTGATGCCCTCGCCCGAGATCATCGTCGCGTGGGCCTTCTCGAAGCTCTCCAGCGGGAACGCGTGCGTCACGATCTCGTCCAGTTCCAGCCTGCCGCTCAGCAGCAGTTCCTCCATCTGGTACCAGGTCTCGAACATCTTCCGCCCATTGATCCCCAGCACTGTGCAGCCCTTGAAGATGATGTGCTTGTTGAAATCAAACGTGAGCGGCCTGCCGAAGAGCCCCAGGAGCGCCGCCGTCCCCCCGTTGCGAAGGGCCGCGAAGCCCTGGTCAATCGCCGGGCCTGCCCCGCTCATCTCAAGCAGCACATCGGCCCCCTCGCCCCGGCAGGCCTTGCGCACCTCTCCGATCCACCCGTTCTCGCGCGGGTCAAAGGCCTCGGTCGCGCCCAGCCTCTTGGCCAGGGCGCGGCGCTTGGGGTCGAGGTCGGTCGCGAAGATGCGGCTCGCCCCCGCCGCCTTCGCCACGGTGATGCTCATCAGCCCGATGATCCCCGTGCCCGTCACGAGCACGCTGCGGGCGCTCACACCCGCCGCCATCACTGTGTGCACGGCGTTGCCCAGCGGATCGAGCACCGCCGCGAACCTGTCGGGGATGCTCGCGTGCACCGGCCAGACGTTTTCCTCGGGCACGCACACCCATTCCGCGAAGCACCCGTCCCGGTCGATCCCGATAATCCGCGTGTCGCTGGCGATGTGCGCGTTGCCGGTGCGGCTGTTGAAGTCCTTCCACGCCGTGATGTGCCCCTCGGCGCTCACCCGCAGCCCCGGGGCGTAGTTGGTCACGGCGCTGCCCACGGCTTCGATCGTGCCCACGAACTCGTGTCCGGTGATGATCCCCACCGGGATGCGCCCCGCCGCCCAGTCGTCCCACTCCCAGATGTGCCGGTCGGTGCCGCAGATGCCCACCTTTTTGACGCGGATCAGGACATCGCGCGGCCCGGGGACGGGCT
>JADLCM010000013.1 GCA_020847175.1 Phycisphaerales bacterium | reverse complement strand
GCTCATCCTCCGTCAGCGTCAAGTTTGCAACCGGCCTGCCCATGCGAAGCTCCTTTGTAGAGGAGATTCGCACCCGAGGGCGAACCGGTTGCGCCATTGTTCGCTTATTTCAGACTCAGACCACTAGGGCGGGTCTTCGAGCGCGACCCGGATGCATGCCCGCCGGTCGCGCGGCGCACGTCGCCATGCGTGAATCAGTGCACCAGCGAACTGGCGTGCTCAATGGCCTCGACGACCTGGCGCACCTGGAACGGCTTCTTCAGGAAGCCGTCGAAGCCCTGTCCGCGCAGCCCCTGGGCCTGGCCGTCCGTGAGCTTGCCGCTCATGGCGATCACCCGCGTCATCTGGAGCGACTCGGACTGGCGCAGCGCACTCAGCGTCTGGGCCGCTCGGCCTTCTTCAAGATGCAGGTCGAGGAGCAGCACGTGCGGCTTGAACCGCTCGCAGACCGCGCCCGCCTCGAAGGCCCCGGTGGCCGTCGCTACCTTGTAGCTGGTCTGCTCGGTCAGCACGCGCTCAAGGACATCCACGACTTCGCCTTCATCGTCGGCGATCAGCACGCGGATGGCGCCGTCGCTGAGGCCCTCCATCGGAATGCCGTGCTGGCGCATGAACCGGACCAGCTCGCCCATCGGGATGCGCCGGTCTTTGGAGCCTGGGATCCGATACCCCTTGATCTGACCGGTGTCGAACCACTTGGAGACGGTGCGCGGCGCCACGTTGCAGATGCGGGCCACTTCGCCGGTGGTCAGAACGTCTTTGTCAGTCGGCATCGGCTCACCTCGGTTCAAACGCACAAGGTTGTCGGTGCCGGGAATCCACCCCCCGGCCCCGTCAACATCGGCGCAAACCGGGCGGGCCTTCACGCCCGCACGCTCGGAGTGACCGAGTCTTGATACTCGGACCAATGACCCCGAGATTTGACCCGGGCCCTCGAAATGCCTGCCCGTCTCCCGGTCGGGCCACCCAGCTCAGCCCAGCAGCCCCTGACGCCGGAGGTCACCCCCCACCAGGCCCGCAACCTCGGCATCGCTCCCGACGACCATGTGCCGGATCGACCGGGCCCGGCACGCCCGGGCCACCCCCTCAATGTGGGCGTCCAAACGACGCCGATACTGGCGCAACAGCGCCGCTGAGACCGTGACTTCCGTGCCATCGTTCCGCTCGGCGTCGATCAGCCGAAGGTCGCCCGCCAGGGGGTTTCGCCCGGCCGCGGGGTCGAGGTCCTGGGGCGACAGCACCTGGAGCACGTACGCCTCAAACCCCCCGGCGTGGAGCCCGCCGTAGGACAGAAAGTTGAGGCCGGGCAGAAACCCCTCGCGCAGGAGCATGTCGCTGAGCAGCACCGCGACCCCCTTACCGGCCCGGGACCGGGCGAGCACCCGCATCGCGGCGTGGAAGTCGGTCGGCCCGGTCGGCTCCGCAGAGTTCAGGCTCTCAAGGAGGAATGAGGCCAACCGCTGCACGCCGGTGCGCCCCCGCATCGGCGGCAGTTGCTGGATCGCCTGCGTGCCGCGCCCGAATGTGCTGACCGCGACCCGGCTGTGCGTGACCAGGCCGATGTATCCCATCGCCATCGCGACCCTGTGGGCAAACACGAGCTTGTTCGGCTCGCCCAGGTCCATCGAAGGCGACACGTCGAGCACGAGATGGAGCGCCAGGTCTTCATCTTCCCGGAAGAGTTTCAGAAACAGCCGGTCGAGGCGGGCGAGTACGTTCCAGTCGATGTGGCGGAGGTCATCTCCCGGGGTATATGGCCGGTAGTCGTCGAACTCGACGCTCTGGCCTCTTCTGCGGCTGCGGCGTTCGCCGGGCATCTTGCCGGCGAAGACCTTGCGACTGATGATGTCGAGGCGGTCGAGACGGGCCATGAGGTCGGCCCCCAGCAGGTCCTCCAACGACGCGGGGCGCCGGCCGTCGGCCTCCGCGGTGCTTGACGAGGCATGGGGAGTGACCATGGAGGCTCCGAGGAACCGGCGGGGCCGGGGTGCGTCATGGTAGAGTGTGGGGCCGGCTTTCAAGGAGGAACCGATGCCTCGTCGCCCGCTCGCCCGCCAGGTCTCCCTGCGTGCCTGCCTTCGTGCCTTGGCTCTGCTCGGCATGTGCGGGGCGGCTTCCTTTGCCCAGCCCGGGAGAACCGAACCGGAATCCCCTGTGCCGCAGCCGGGGCAGATTCCACCCACGATGCTGCCGACGGTGGCGCCTCAACCCGACCCACGCGACGCAGAAATCGCGCTGCTTCGCCAGCAGGTAGCGGCCCTGGAGGAACGCTGCGCGACGCTGCAGCGCGACTATGACGCCGTGCGTGCGCAGCTGCTCGCGGCGCAGCAGACCATCGCGGCGATGCCGAAGGGCCTGCCCGCAACCCAGCCGCCCGCAGAGCGCGTCGCCCCGGTGCCCGAGGCGCCCATGGCCTCGCCGGCATCGCTGCTGGCGGCGCTGCAGCGGATGCACCACGAGCAGTTTGATCCCCCTGCGACGTTCAAGAGCGAGGATGAACGGCGCAGCGCGATAGAGAAGTGGTGCAAGACCCTCTCACGCGAGATGAAGGGACGCCCGATCTGGGTGGTCACGATCAGCGACCTGCGCGAGACAACCGCGGGGCGGCACGAGGCGACGTTCCGGGTGATGGACGATGAGTTGGACCTGCCTGTCGGCGGACCGTTCGTGCTGGAGATCCCGCGGGCCTTCGTGCCGCGCGTGCGGGACGGGGCGGCGAAGTTCGACCGCTGGATTCTGACGCTGGAGTTCCGCGCGGCGCCCCGCTTCAACGCGGACCGGGTGGATGAGGGCGTGTTCAACGTGCCTGCGTTTGTCGGCGCGTTCGCGGAGTTCGGCTTCGAGGTTGAGTTCAAGACGCTCGTGGGCAAGAAGCGCGATGAGGCCCCCGCCGAACCGAACCCGGAACGCTGAAATCCGGCTCGGCCGGGCGGGCGTCAGGCGCACCGATCACCCGCGCCAGTCGATGACGATCTTGCCGAACTGTTCGCCCGCTTCGAGGCGCTGGTACGCCTCCGCACAGGCGCCGGGCGCGAAGACCTGATCGACGATCGGCGCGAGCGCGCCGGCGCGGAACAGGGCCGCGAGCTCGCGGAACTCCTCGTTCGTGCCCATCGTCGAGCCGAGAATACGGAGCTGATTCCAGAAGATGCGGGCGAGGTCGGTGACGGCATCCGGGCCCGACGTGCACCCCGGCGTGACATACGCGCCGCCCCGCGCGAGCGACTTTATGCACGCCAGGTGCGTCGCCTTGCCCGAGGAGTCCACGGCGAGATCAACGCCTCGCTTGTTCGTCCACCCGCGCACGTCACGGGACCAATCCTGGCCGGTGTCGAGCACCCCGAAGTCCGCGCCGAGTTCGCGGGCCTTTGCAAGTTTCCATTGGTGACGGCTGGTCACGCAGACGGGGCATCCAAGCAGTTTGGCGATGCGCAGGGCGCTGGTGGCGACACCCCCGCCGATCCCGGTGATGAGCACGGCCTGCCCGGCACGGAGATTCGCCTTGCTGACCATCATGCTGTAGGCCGTGAGCATGGTGAGACCGAAGGCCGCCGCCTGCACGGGGTCGGCGCCTCCCACCGGGGCAAGGTTGGTGACGGGGGCCGTGAACCGCTGGCGGAACATCCCGTTGTGATGCTCACCAATGAGTTGGTAATCCGGGGCGAGGGTGGAGTTGGGCGGGTCACCGGGAGTTTCACGGGGAGGCAGGGCGACCGCCGCGTTGACGATCACGCGCTGACCGACCCAGGCGACATCCACGCCGGGCCCGACGGCTTCAACCTCGGCACAGGCATCGCACCCGGAGACGCGGGGATAGGCGAGGTTGAGCCCGGCGATGCCGCGACCGACCCACAGGTCCATCTGGTTGAACGCCGAGGCAAGGGTGCGGAGCATCACCTGGCCCGCGCCCGGGGCGGGCTCGTCGGGCCAGTCGGCCACGAATCGGACATTGGATGAAACAGGCGAGCCCTGACGCGTGCAGACGATGGCCTTCATGGTCGCAGGGTAGTCGGCTGGAGCGCGGGTCTGCGCCGGGGGTGAGCGGGGGCTATGCTGCGCCCCGATGGCCGCGTCGGGATCCCCCCTCCATCCATTCGCGGCGTTCGGACACTCGAACTACCGGCGGTTCATCTGCGGATTTGTGTGCTCCAGCGCCACGCTGCACATGCTGGCCGTCGCGGTGGGGTGGGAGATTTACGAGCGAACGGGGGATGCGCTGCTTCTGGGGCTCGCCGGGCTGGTGCGAGCGCTGCCGGTGATCGCGCTGGCCATGTTCGCGGGGCACCTCGCGGACGTGCTGGATCGCAAGAAACTGGTGGTAATGACGCAGTTTGGGTTCGCGGTGGCCTCGGGCATGTTGGCGATCGCCTCCGGCGCCGGGGCGCCGCTGTGGGTGCTCTATGCCATGCTCGGCCTGATGGGGATGGCGCGGGCCTTCAACGGCCCGTCGCGACACTCCCTGATCCCGCTGCTTGTGCCCCCGCGGCTCTTTCAGAACGCGGTCACGTGGAACGCCAACGTCTTTCAGTTCTCCGCGATCCTGGGCCCGGTGCTCGCGGGGGGCATCATCGCCGCGACGGGCCACGCATGGCCGGTGTACCTGGCCACCAGCGCGGGCACGGCAACGATGGCCTGCGCCGTGTGGCGCACGAGGCCCGCCCCGCAGTCCCGGCGCGCGATGGGCAACCCGGTGGAGGGGTTCTTCGAGGGCGCGCGGCACATGTGGCGCGACCGGGTTCTCTGGGGCGCCATCTCGCTGGACATGTTCGCCGTGCTGCTCGGAGGGGCGACAGCGCTGTTGCCGCTGTTCGCCCGGGACATCCTGGATGCGGGGCCCGTGGGGCTCGGGCTGCTGCGATCAGCGCCCTATGCCGGTGCGCTGGTGATGGGGCTGGTGCTGGCGCACCGGCCCGCCTTCCGACGCGCCGGGCCGACACTCCTGTGGAGCGTCGCCGGCTTCGGCGCGTGCATGATCGTGTTCGGGTACTCCACGAGCCTGTGGCTCTCGCTGGCGGCCCTGGCGGTCGGCGGGGCCTGCGACCAGATTTCGGTGGTCATCCGGCACGTCCTGGTGCAGACGCGCACGCCCGACCACCTCCGCGGCCGGGTCTCGGCGGTCAACTCGATGTTCGTCGAATGCAGCAACGAGATCGGCGGCTTTGAGAGCGGCGTCGTTGCGCGGTGGATGGGGCCGGCGTTCAGCGTGGTCTCGGGGGGCGTGGGCACGCTGCTCGTGGTGCTCGGGACCGCCCGGTGGGTGCCGGCGCTGCTGCGGCTCATGCGGCTCGAAGAACCGGCAACGCCCGGGCCCGAGGGCCCGAACGCCGGTTCTGCCGGCGCCGATCGCGCAGGAGCAACCCCGGGCGGCACCGCCCCGGATGCAGCCGGCGTGCCTGCGGGCGAGCCGGAGGCCAAGCAGTTTCAGGTGACCAAGTCCCCGGCATGAGCCCCCGCGCGGCGCGGCCCCGCGAGAGGGCACTCACCGGGCTCCGACCGGTGCGCCGTTCAGCACCCCTCCGTGAAGCGGTCGAGGAAGTAGAAGAAGTCGGAGGCGTCCAGTGCGCCGTCGGGCACGCCGTAGAGCGGCGAGTTGATATCGCTGGTGGTGGTCAGGTCCGCCGCGGGCAGGTTTGCGACGAACAGGTCGAGGAAGTAGAAGAAATCGGAGGCGTCCAGCGCCCCATCGGGGATGCCGTAACCCGGGTCGTTGGGGTCGGCTGCGCCGGTAAAGTCCGCGGGGCACGTCTGGCACTCGTCGGGCACGCCGTCGTTGTTGGTGTCCAGCGAGAATCCCGAGGCGATCTCGCAGGCATCGGGGAAGAACGTGCGGTTGCAGTCCTGACCCGCGCCGGGGATGAAGTCGAAGCCGGAGGGGTGAGCCAACCCGGTGTCATTGCCCTGAACGACCGCAGCCAGGTAGTTTCCGTTGCGGAAGTCGAACTTGTACACGCGGGCGGCGGTCAGGTGCAGCTCCGCCTCGTGGCCGGCGTGCGCATCGGAGACGTAGATGTTGTAGTCGGCGCCGACGCGCACGCACCACGGCTCTCCCATCTCCAGCACATCGTTCGAGCCGTTGCGATTCCACGCCCCCAGGGGTGCACCGGTGAGGTAGTCATACTCGAAGAGGAACTTCGTCTGGGTGCCGGCGACCAGCAGGTTGCCGTCACGTTTGATGACCAGCCCGCGCGCGCCGAGCAGCCCGCCGGAGCCCGGGCCTACGACCTCGCGCATGAACGCTCCGGTGTCATCGAACTCCAGCACCCGGTCATCGCCCGTAGAGACCAGCAGCGTGCCCCCGCCGGTGCGGAAGAGCCCGAAAGGCTGAGAGAGCCCCCCGCTGCCCGGTGCGACAAACACCCCCACGAACCCGCCGTCAGCGAGCGCGAAGCGAAGCACCTGGTGGTTGGCGCGGCTGGCGACCAGAAATGTGCCATCCGAGAGCAGGACCATCCCGGCGGGTTCGTCAAGACCGCCGAACCCGGCGGGCACGAGCGTGCCGACGAGGTTGCCGTCCACGTCAAACTCGACGATCCGGTCGTCAGCCCCGCTGGACACCAGCACGCGCCGGTCGGGGGTGATGACAAGGTCGTTGGCTTGGTCGAACGCCGCGGCCACGGAGACCCCGGTTCGTACGCCGGTGCGCCCGTGGAATCGGCGCAGGTCGCGGGCGGGGGACAATGTGCCGACGATCAGCCCGTGCTCGTGGTTGAGTTCGGCCAGGTCGGTCGCGCCGTCGTTATCGCAGTCTTCGCATGCATCGAGCACGAGGTTGCGGTTGATGTCGAGGCCCATGTCGGCGTAGATCTGGTTCAGGTCAGGCACCTGGTTGCCGTCGCAGTCCACCCAGCATGAGTCGGGCACGCCGTCCCGGTCGATGTCGGCAGCGCCCTGCGCGACCTCGAAACGATCCGGGAATCCGTCGCCGTCGCAATCCGGTTCGCACACGTCAGGGACGCCGTTGCCGTCCAAGTCGGGGGCACCCTGGGCGATCTCGGTGCTGTTCAAGATGCCGTCGCCGTCGCAGTCCTCGCACACGTCGAGCACGCCGTTGCCGTCGCCGTCCCGGCCCGGGGCGGCGGTGATATCAGCCGCGTCGTCGATGCCGTTGCCGTCGCAATCGTGAATCGGGCAGGCCACCTCGGGCTGCGCCAGATACTCACGGATCCGCGCGGCGGTGAAGGTGTCGAATCGCGGGTCGAGGTTGGCCTCGCCGCCCATTCGGGTCTGCCCGCAGTAGCTCATGATCGTGCCGCGCCGGGCAACGCCGTCAGCCTGCTGGCAGTCGTCGAGGGAGTAATCGTGCGTGTGGAGGGTGCCGAAGTTGTGCCCGAGCTCGTGCGCGGTGACAATGACATCGCGGTTGAAGACGCTCGGCTCGTTGGGTGTGTCGTAATGCCCCTCGGCGTACCCGACAACAGAGTATTGATGGGAGCCGCACAGGGAACTGACCCAGGCAACGCCGCCGTAGGTGAAGTCGCGCTGCCCGGAGAAGAACTGGACGCAGTCACGCTGGATGTGCCCCATGTTGGCGTTCCAGTAGTTGCGCATGCTTCCCAGGGGGTCGCCATTGGTGAACAGATCGTTCGGATCATCCCAGACCCGGACGAAGACGAGATTGAGCCGGACCTGGATGTCGCGGTCCATGATCGCGCTCACTTCGCTGTAGAGCGCGGCGACATACGCCGCGGTTGCGTCCGCGTCTCCGAAGAGCTCGTAGAGTTCGTAATCGGTCTCGACGGCCAGATCGACGACCCGGCGACCGGGAAGCACATCCGGGCCCTCGGTCGGGGCGACGCCGTCCCCGACGATCGGGGGCGTCCAGCCGGGCGGCGGCTCCACGCCGCAGGTGAGGAGACCGGTCCACCCTCCGGCGGGCGAAGGCTCGGCAACGACGCTCCCGCCGCCCCCGGGCGAAAGCCTGAACCAGTGACCCTCGTGGTTCAGCCAGCCTCGCGCGCCGAATGGGGTCTCAACCAGAAACGCACTGGAACCCGGGTGCCCGTCCACTCGCCCCGCGAATGCACGGACAGACGCTGCATCAAAGTTCAAGGTTTGGTCACCGTGCTCCAGGTCGCCCCGAACGAACCGGGTGCCGCTCCCCGCTGCGCTCGCGGGCTCGAAGCGGAGCGTGACGAATCCGAGCTCGCCCAAGCCCAGCCGGACGGGCAGCGCGAACCCCGAGACTTCCTCGTGAGCGGGCCGGGCGGCCTGAGCGCCCGCAACTCCGCATGCCCCGAAAGCCGCCAGCGCGTACGACCACAAACGCGAGTGCCGCATAGAGATTCCCCCAGTGCGCGGCGCGGCAGAGATCCCGGCGCTGCGCACGATGCAGCGTACCGGCGAGTCCCGGTCGGCACAACAGGATCGAGCGTGTTCAGCCGCAGCCGAGAACGAATACATCGAGGAAGAAGAAGAAGTCGCTCGCGTCGACCGACCCATCCGGGATGCCGTACGCCGGGTCGTTCGGATCGCTCGACCCGGTCAGATCGGCGATGGCCGTGTTCGCGGCAACGAACTGGTCGAGGAAGTAGAAGAAATCTGCGGAGTCCACGGCGTTGTCAGGCACGCCGTAGGCGGGGTCGTTGGGGTCGCTGCTGCCGCTGAGGTCAGCCGGGCAGTTGATCGGCGCTTCGCAGGCGTCGGCGGTGCCGTTCATGTTGCCGTCGGCGCATGTCGTGCCCCCGCCCGCGAAGGTGCCGCCGAAGAGCGCACAGACTGACGGCGTCACGCCCGGGACGCACGAGCCGTTCGGCATGCAGCACGCGCCGGTGGGCTCCGGGCAGGTGACATCGCCGCAACGCGCGCCATCACCCTGGTAAATGCCCCCGATCGCGTCGCACGCCCCCACGGCCATCACCTCGCAGGTGCCGTCGGGCTTGCAGCACGCCCCGACGCCGGGGATGCAGTCGACGCGGCTCCAGGAGGCCCGCATCACCCAGTCTCCGGACGGGCGGCAGAACACGTTGAGCTGGCTGAAACGGGCCCAGCCCCCGTTCGGGGGGCATCCGAAGGGACCGCAGTCGAGCCCGTCAAGCCAGTTCGAGCTCGCCTGCGCGAGCCCGCTGACATCGGTGCACGGAAACGCGTTCAGCGAGGTGGGCGGGGCCGTCACGCAGGGGTTCTGGGTCTGGGAGTTGTGGTTGTCGATGCGGAAGCCGATGCTGAACTTGTCGGTTGCTGAGTCGTTGTAGATGAAGATCTGCTCTGGGTCGTTGGGGTCGACAGAGACCTGGATGTTGACGCCCGCGGTGCCCGGACCGACCCGTGCGTGCGGCAGAATGATGTCGTCCGAAGAATACTCGGCAACCAGGATGCCGGTCCCCGGCTCACCGTCCCACACCAGCACGGACCACTCCGTCACGGTGAGTTGGGCAGCGTTTGAGGTCGCCAGGATGAACTCCATGACATCCACTTTGATCGGGAAGTGGGTCGCCGGGAGCGTGTAGGTAACGGCCGCGACCTCGTGTTCGGCGAACCCCGCCTGCACAACGAACGACCCGCCGGCGAAGTTCGCGTCGGTATGGCTTGAGAGCCCCGAGCAGTCGTCCTGGGGGCGCAGGGGAGGCGAGTTCTCGATGATCCGCCCGCCCGTGGTCACGTGCAGGCGTCCGAGCGTCGGAAGGTGAACGAGTTGCTCGAGCGCGGAACGGGCGGGAGGGTTTTGCACGTCAAACTGGGCAGTTTGGGCCCCTGCCATGCCCGCCAGAGCAACGAGCGACCCGATTGAGAGCCGAATCCTGGCATCTGTACGCATGTGCGCGAGTCTCCGGGAGGGGGCAAGTTCAGTGTACCGCACGGCGGCGGGAATCCCAAGAGAAAGGGCGACCCGTGCGCCGGGCCGCCCTTGGTTGGGGAAGTCAAGTCCGCAGGGAGAACGACTCAGCCGCAGGCGCCGGTGAAAAGGTCAAGGAAGAAGAAGAAGTCGGATGCGTCGATGATGCCGTCCTTGATGCCGTACGAGGGATCGTTGGGATCGCTGGAGGTCGTGAGGTCGGCGCGGCTATCGGAACTGACGAACAGGTCGAGGTAGTAGAAAAAGTCGCTGGCGTCCGTCACGCCGTCCGGGATGCCGTAGCTGGGATCGTTCGGATCAGAAGAGCCTGAGAGGTCGGCCTTGCAGCGTACCTGGAGCTCGACCTTGTTCGGGAAGTACACCACTTTCCACTCGATGCCGCCGAGGTCCGGGGCAATGAGCGTATCGAACGTGCCGGCGACTGCGGAGGCTGTGATGATGACGTAGCGCTGGCCGAGGGCGGGGACAAAGCCGTTGATCTGCGAGACTTCGAGGGCTCCGTTGAGGTTCCAGGTCGCGTTGCCGGTGCAGTTGTCGAAGAGCGCGGACGATGTGCCGCCGATTTCGATCTCCAGGGCCGCGGTTTCGGTGAGGGACACCGTGCCGTTGATGACATCGATGGAGCCGGCGGAGAACCCCGGTGCGATGGTCCCGGAGACGGAGTAACTGCCGCGCGTCTGCCCGATGCCGGTGAGCGTCTGCCCGGGGCCGAGGGTGGCGGGAGCAACGCACTCCAGGATCGAGCGGTTGGCGCTCCCGGAGAGGCGAATCTCGCCGGTGCCGTCAATCGAAGTGGCGGTATCCACGCGAAGCCTGGTCTCCACGCCCGCATTGGTGGGGTTGATCGAGATCAGGCCGTCATTGGTCAGCGACGAGTTCAGCACGAGGCTCGATCCGCCGTTCACGTTGTGAGTCCCGCCCGTGTCGACGTCGGTCAACGTGTTGGTGCCGCCATGCACGACGACGAAACCGGCCGCAGCGATCACGTCGCCCCCCGTCACCGACGAGCTCGAGATCGAGAGGCTGCCGTTGAGGTTGCGGATCACCCCCCCCGGCCCCTGGGTGACCGCAATGCCCGAGATGCTCATCTGACCGCCATCGGTGACTTCGAAAACGCTGTTGTTGGTCTTGGGATTCTGGATGAGGTTGAGGGAGGAGGCCGGGAGGTTCGCCCGCACCGTGGAGTTGTTGATGAGCGCGGCCCGCAACTCGCCGCGCCCGCTGATGAGGTGCGGGGCCGAGTTCGTGAGCGTGACCCCGGTATTGGTTTCGAGAATGGCGCGGTTGTTGAACGCAGTCAGCCGAACCTCGCCGGCGCCGGAGAGCGCCCCCGATTCATCGAAACGGATCCGCGTTTCCACGCCCGCATCCGTGGGGTTGATCGTGATCAGGCCGGTGTTGACGAGCCCTGTGCCCGTGATGAGGACACCGGTGCCGCCCTGCACATTCATCACGCCAGAGAACGAGACGTCGCGAAGCGTGTTCGAACCGTTGGTTGAGTTGACCACGCCGGTGCCGACCGAGCGCAGCGTGCCGTTCGTGATGCTCGCGGATTCGAGCTCCACGACGGCATCGGCGGCCTCGATGACTCCCGCAGGCCCCTGCGAGACCCCGATGCCGCTCAAGGTGAGCCGGGCGTTGTTCTCGGCCCGCATCAGGGCATTGTTGGTCTTGTTGGTGCTCACGAGGCGAAGGCGGAGCATGTCGAGGTTGGCGACGATCTCACCGTTGTTGATGAGTTCAGCCCGGACCTGCCCCTGGCCCTCCACGGTCTGTGCAGACCCGATCGTCATTACCGCGCCCGCGGCAGTCTCCAGGATGGCACGATTCTCCAGCCCGTTCATGACGACAAGGCCGGTGCCTGAGAGCGAACTGGAATCGTCGAATCGAAGGCGCGTCTCGGCGCCCACGTTGCCGGGATTGATGGTGATGAGGCCGTTGTTCTCCAGCGTGCTTGAGGCGGCGATGCCGGTCCCGCCGTTCACATCGACCATGCCTTCGTTCCGCACGCCGGAGAAGGGAATCATGCTGTTGGCGACCTGCACGAGCCCGGCGTTGGCCGTATCGAGTTCTCCGCCGGCGATGGAAGCGCCCGAATGGAGGCGCACGGTCCCGGCGTCCGCGAGAATCGAACCGCCGATGCTCTGGGCCACGGGCACGCGGATGTCGAGCACCGCGCCGCCGACAGCCCGCATCAGGCTGTTGTTGGTCTTGGGGAGGACCAGGAGATCAAGCGGACTGTCGACGTTGTCGGCGCTCACCAGGCCGTTGTTGACCAGGGCGGCGCGAACCTGGCCCATGCCGCGCACGGTCTGAGATGCCCCCACGGTGATGACGGCGTTCGCGTCGATGCTCTCAAGGATGGCGCGATTCGCGATGCCGTCGAGAACGACCGAGCCGGCGCCGGCGAGCGCGCCCGGTGCGTCGAATCGCACGCGGGTCTCCACGCCGACGTTGCTTGGGTTGATGTGGATCTCTCCGATGTTCGTCAGCCCAGCGCCGGAGACGCGGATACTGTCCCCCCCGTTGACATTGACGCGTCCCGCGGTCGTCACGTCGGTGAAGGTTGTCGTGCCCGCCATCGTCACGACTGATGGAAGGACACCCTCAACCGTGCCTCCGGTCACCGAGCCGGTGCCCGTGAACTGGACGGTGCCGCCGTCGCTGCGAATGAAGCCCGCAGCTCCCTGGGCGATGCCGATCGAGTCGATGCTGAGCACGCCCCCGGCTGAGGCGCGGAAGAGGGCGTTGTTGGTCTTGCCGTTGGACAGGAGCGAGAGCACGTTTCCGCTGCTGTTTGCGTCGACGGTGCCGTTGTTGGTGAGCACAGAGCGGAACTGGCCGAATCCGTCGAAGGTGTGGTTGGGGCCGTTGGTGACGGTCGTGACCCCGGCGAGACTATCGACGATGGATCGGTTGACGATCCCCGCGAGGCGCGTTGTGCCATTGCCGGTAATGGTCGTGTTGGCGTCGAAGCGCACGCGGGTCTCCGCGCCGACGTTGGCGGGGTTGATGACCACCAGACCGCGATTGTTGTACGTGGGGCCGTTCACGAACAGGTTCGCCCCGCCCGGGATGCTGATCGTGACGTTGGAGATCGTCTGTTGGAGCGACCCAATGCTGAACGTTCCGTCCACGGTCGCGGTGTACGTCCCGTTGATCTGGAACCGCGCGGTCTCGGCGGCGGTGTTGGGGACATCCATCGGGCTCCAGTTGGCAATGTTGCTCCAGTTGCCGCTGACGGCGGCGGCCCAATCGATGACCTGAGCCTGGGCGAGCGATGCGCACCCGCCGCAGACGACGAGAACCTTGGACAGACGCGACATGGAAGTCTCCTTCTCCACTTCATCAGCGCGCGCCGAGCATCCGGCGCCAGTGTCGTCAGGATACCGTGTGAGCGAGTCCACACAACTCCAAAACGTTCCCAAGGGCACTCGCATCGTCCGAAAAAGCAGGGCCCGGGACCGGATGTGAGTTTGGGCAGGTTGCTTGCGCTGATCTGGTGCGGCTCATCCGACACCGGCTGGTTCGCCGTGCCACCTCACGCGCGGCCCGTGCCAGAATCGCGGCGTGATCCGTGCGCCGAAAAGCGTCGATGTACCGTTCAACAGTCTGCCTGTTCCGAGTCTTGCGAGAACGTGCTCCCTGCGAGCCATCATACACGCCCCCGCACGCACTCCGCAATGTGGCGGTCTCGCCCCACCCCGATCGCCCCGCAGCGCGGGCGCCGCTCGGATACGCTGCGCAGCGCACCTGAAGGATCGCCAGCCGTGGACATCCGGGACTTTACCCTCAACATGGCCGTCGCCACAGTTCTGGGCGCCGCCATCGGCTTCGAGCGGCAGGTCCACCAGCGTCGTGCCGGTCTGCGGACCAACGTCCTTGTCGCCCTCGGCTCCGCGGCGTTCGTCACCATCGGCGCCTTCGTCCCCACCGAGAACAGCGAGAGCCGAGTCGCCGCCGCCGTCGTCTCCGGCGTCGGCTTCCTCGGCGCGGGCGTCATCTTCAAGGACGGCGCCACGATCAAGGGCCTCGACACCGCCGCCACCGTCTGGTGCTCCGCGGCGGTGGGCTCGCTCGCGGGGTGGGGCCAGCTCGCTGCCGCAGGGGTGTGCACCGCCATCATCTTGCTCACCAATACCTTCGTCCGCCCCCTGGTTCAGCGCATCGACCGGAAGCACCACGCCCCCGCCAATGCTCGGGCCACCTTCCTGCTCACCATCACATGCTCCGGGCCTGGCGACAACGTGCGCAACATGCTCCTCGCGCGGCTCGAACTCCCATCGCTCACGGTGCGCGGCATCCATCGCACCCGAGATCGAACCCCTCCCGACGCCTCACGCTGCACGATCACGGCAGAAGTAGCCGGCCGCGCCTCCGACGCGGACGCCATTGAAGCCATCGCTCATGCACTCGCGGCCGACCCTCGTGTCGAGTCGGCCGCGTGGCGCATCGAAACCGCATCCGATGCCGCCGAGGAGAACGGCCACGGCTGAGGCGCTGCGGCCGCGCTCGTCCCCGGCGACACCAGCCTCCGGGCCGCGAGCGTCATGCACGGGTGCGCGGGGCGCCCGCCGACCTACTTCTTCAAGGCCGACAGGTCCGCGCCGTGATTGATGTGGAACGGCTGCCCGCCGATCACCAGCGCCGGCACCGACTTGACCCCCGCCCGCTCCGCCTCGGCGATGCGCCCCTTCTGCTGCCCGAGATGGACAACCTCGACGCTGTACCTCGACCGATCCAGCGCCTCCGCGACGGTGCGCTCGGCCGCGACGCAGACCGGGCACCCGGCGTGATAGAACGTGGCCTTCGTGCTCATGAACATGCTCCTTTCAAACTGACTCGTCCTCGGGGCGAGGGATCACCCTCCCGGGGCCGGCGCGCCCTGCGCCGCCTTGTCCCGGGGTTTCACGTTCAAGCGGCGCGCCCCGGACGAACACCTCCCACAGGCGTTCGGGTTCCTCCGCACGCTCCATGTCCGCGCAGTCCAGCCGCAAGTCCGCGTCGCCGATCGGTGCGCGGATGAACCGGCAGTGGTGCGGCTTGGCCTTCCCCGGGTGCTCGTTGGGGCGGAAGTACCGGCACTCGACGCACATCCGCGCCGTCGGCACCATCCCGCACGCCTGCATCGTCCGCACCATGCCCACGAGCCCCCGCAGCAGCAGCGCTCGTTCGCCCTCGGGCATCGCCTCGGCCGCCTCCACCATCGCGGACGGCCACGCCGCGGCCCGCGCCGCCTCTCGCGTGCCCCGCGCGGTCAGCGTCAGCACCACCGCCCGCCCGTCCGACTGATCGGCCCGCTTCGTCACCAGGCCCTTGTCCACCAGCGCCCCCACCGCTTCACTCGCCGTCCCCACGGTGATCGCCATGTGCCGGGCCACGGCCTTCACCCCGACCAGTTCGCGGCTCCCGGCGATGATCGCGAGAATCTGCGACTGCGTGGGCGTCAGGCCGCGCTCCCCCGAGGCCGCCCACTGTGCGTGCCGGAAGACCAGCGCAACCTTCGCCAACCCCGCCACAACACGGGCAGCGTCGGAGCCCGCCGACTCTCCGGTTCGATCAACGATGTCCTGGATGGGGTCCCGGCGCGGCATCGACCAGATAGTATGGAGTCCAAAGTATCACCGTCAAATCCACGGAGCACAGAAATTCCCCCAGTTTTCGAATCATTTTGCCGCGCGCCGCGAGACAGCCCGGCGTCCGCAGGTACAGTGAATCTTCCATCACCGTCGCCAGGTGGTGGCCGATGGCACGGCGCGGGCCGGGCCTCGAACGCATTCGTCGGCCGGAAGGTCGGCAAGGAGAGAAACATGACTCTGATTCGTCAGGCTTCGGTTGTGGCATTGGCCCTGCTCGCCTCCGGCGGCGCCGCGCAGGCATCGGTCGTCTACTCCAATAACAACTCGCCCGGAGACGTCTTCACCAACGCGGGCGGCAGCAACACCAACCCGCTCACCCCCGGCGCAGCGATCGGCGCCTCCGGGTGGTTCTACAACAACGTCCGCAACAACGGCATCGTCGGCGTGCACGACAACCTGCCCCGCTCGGGCAACGGCTCCGCGCGCATGCAGTCCACCCAGGGCCCAGGGGGCGCGAGCTCCAAGGCCGACCTCGAATACTTCCACCAGGCCGCGACCGGCACCTTCGGGCTCGGCACACTTGGCGCGATGAACTCCCTCAGTTACGACTGGTACAAGAAGGGAACCTCCGCCGCCTCCCAGCACGCCGTCATCCGCCTCTACATCGACGGCGACGGCATCGAAGGGACGACCACCGACCGCGGCTACCTCGTCTTCGAGCGCGCCTACAACGGCGGCGTGATCCCCACCGATCAGTGGGTCACCGACGACCTCTTCTCCTACGCAGGCGGCGGCGCCAAGCTCTGGCAGGTCGCCTTCGGCATCGGCAACTTCGACACCGCCGGCAACTGGCAGCCCATCAGCGTGTGGCAGTCCCCCGGCGGGTTCACCCCCTCGCCCAACGGCAAGACCTTCAGCGCCGCCTCCGTGGTCTACGGCCTGAGCCTCGGCGTCGGCAGCGGCTGGGACACCTACGACGGCGCCGTGGACAACGTGACGATCGGCTTCACCGGCGCGCCCGTGTACTCCTGGAACTTCGAGGTCGTGCCCGCCCCGGCCTCCGCGGCCTTCCTGGGTCTGGGCGGACTCGTGGTCGCCGGCCGCCGCCGCCGCACCGCCTGATCCAGCCTTCTCAAGAACGCGACACGCAACCCGTTGACCCGCGCAGGCAGGCCCACCCAGGGCCTGCCTGCTCATTGTGCCCACGAATCGTGCATCACTGGCTCGACCTCTCCGCTTCGGCCATCCAGCAGTCACGCCAGCGTCACCGGCTCGGGCGTACCTTGCGCACGCTCGCCCCGAGCAGCGCCTCGCGAAGCACGATCGCGTGGTTCTGCGCCTCGTCCTTCGCGCCGTAAACGAGCGTCACGACGCCGCGGAGCCCATCACCCGCCCGCTTCGTGCCCCGCGAGGCCGACGCACGGCCCGCGCCCGCCTCCGCCGCGCCGTCAGCCTTTGCGTCTTGCCCCTTTCCCGTCCTCTCGCCCCCGGCGTGCGCCCGCACGATCGCGCGGAGTTCGCCCAGCGCGGGGTTGTCGGGGTCGGCCAGTTCCGCCAGATAGCGCCGGCGGAACTCCGGCCATCGCGCGAGGTCCTGGTGATACCACTTCCGCAGGTCCGTCGAAGGGGCGGCCTCCTTCATCCACAGGTCCACCTCCGCCGCCGCCTTGCTCAGCCCGCGCGGCCAGAGGCGATCCACCAGCACCCTGAACCCGTCTTCGGGCGCGGGCTCCTCGTACACGCGCTTCAGGCGAACCATGTCTCCCGTGATCTTCACGTCATCCTCTCTCCCTGCACGGGCCCGCGTGCCGGCCCCGCCGCTTCGTTGATCGCATCCAGCATCACGCCCGAATGCGCGTACGCCCCTCCGGCCCGCATCTCCGCCGTGACCCACACCGCCTCCATCAGTTCCGCCGGCGTCGCCCCCGCGCGCAGCGCGGCCTTCGTGTGCGAGCGGATGCACCACTGGCATTGCGTCGCGTGCGCCACCGCCACCGCGATGATCTGCTTGGTCTTGGAATCAAGGGCTCCATCGCCGAAGACCTTGCGGGAGAACTCGAGAAACGCGCCGCTCGCCTCGGGGGTGAGTTCGCGCCGCTGCGCGCCCAGCGCCGACAGCACCTTGGGGTCGGTCAGGTCAGACATGGCGGGCCTCCTTGCGCGGGCCGGCGCCGGCACGGGTTTGCGGCGCGCGGGCCCCGACACCGCACTGTATGACACCCGGGGCGGATCGCCGCGCCGACGTTCCTCACGATGGCCACCGGGCCGAGCGTCACGGCCGAGTCCCGCGCCGCCGACGCAGGCAAGACCGCCCTCTACACGCTCCGCTGGGTGAGCACACGCGGCGAAAAGGGGCCGTGGAGCGAGGTGGCGAGCGCGACGGTGGCGGCGTAAGGCCGCGCCGACGCCCGTCCGTTTCCCTACACTATGCCATGCACCTACGGCGGCTCGACATCCAGAACTTCAGGGCCATCCGGCGGCAGGTCATCCCGTTTGAGGATGCGATGGGCCGCGTGCGCCCGATCACGGTGATTGCGGGGCCCAACGGATCTGGCAAGACCTCGGTTCTTTATGCCATTTACCGTGCCCTGAGCGGTGCGATGGGCTATCACTCCGACGACGTGCCGGATGCAAGCGAAGACGAGATTTACCGCGAGGGTGGGGCAGGCAACTGGAGCTTTCAGCAGAGCCGCGTAGCCGTCAAGCTCGATCTCGTGTACGAGCCTGAAGAGATTGACGCTGTTCCTCGGGTGCTTGAAGCAACGCGATCGATCCATCGACGCCGCCGCGACGGGCGCCCGTTGAGTGTTCCCGGTCTCCAAAGCGGTCGGCTCACCGTCAACTGGGGTTTCCCGCCGGACCAGAACCGCGACGGGACGCTGAGATCCATCGCATATGTTCGCACAGACGTCACCGGTGGGGCCACTTGGCTGGCAGCCCCGCGATACGCGATTCGGGGCTGGACCGCACGTCCCCGCCGTCTTGTAGATATTGTGTTGCTCGACAAAGTCGGGATCCTCCGCATGTTCGCCCAGAATCGCGGCAAGCGATGGGTTGCTGCGGAGGATCGCGAAGCCTTTCCCCCTGAGGGCGACGAAGGCTTCGACCCGATGGAGTTGGGTGCACGCGAGCGGCGTCCCGGTGCCACTGTGAGCGCCATCTTGAAAGTCCTCGCCGACGCCGCGCGCGGTCTTCGACCGAATGGCTCGCACGCAGAAGAGAGCATTGAGCAGAAAGTCCGTGACATCTTTGCCCGCGTCTGCGCCCCGAAGCGCTATGTTGGGTATGTCTATTACGGCCCCAACGACGTGACCGGCACGCCTCTGCTTCAAGAGGGCGAGCGCCAGTACCCCCTCAGCATGGCCGCGACCGGCGAGCAGGTCATCCTCGACTACCTCACGCAGTTCGTCTACCCGCGCCCGGTCAACAACAGTCTCATCCTGATCGACGAGCCGGAGTTGCACCTGCACCCGCGATGGATTCGCCAACTCTACCGCGCCCTGCCCCTGATGGGACACGGCAACCAGTTCATTATGACCACGCACAGCCCGGAGCTGCGCCAGTTGGCGGCCGAGGACAATGCCTTGATCGACCTCGGCAACCTTGAAGAGCCTGCCGGGAGTTCGGTCCGTGCCTAGTCAACCGCTTTACCCCGACAACTACCCGGGCGCCGAGAAGTTCGCGGTTCTTTGCGAGGGGGACCGCACCGGGTACGAAGCGGCGTTCCTCCGAGCGTGGCGCGATGCGGAGGTTCCGACGGAGAAGGCGTTCGACATCTGGCCGTGCGGCACCGGGTGTGGATTGTCCGCCACAGCCGATGCGATCGGCAGAACGGTGCGCATCGTGATCGTCGAGGATCGCGACTTTCGTAGTGCGGCCGACGCCCAGACCGAGTGTGACAAGCTACTGGCCGATCGGGAGCGGCGAAACGTCGCCATGCGCGGGTGGATCACATGGGGACGGAACGAGATCGAGAACTATTTCCTCGACGAGGCCGTTCTGGTTCCGGCCATGACAGCGGCCTATCGGTGTTCGGAAGCGGATGTCTTGAAGGCGCTCGATGCCGCGATCGCTCTACTGTGCCCATTTCAGGCGCTCCAAGGGGCGGTGGCAGAGGTGCGGCGCGAATGGGAGGCAACCGAGCCGTCGAGCCTCATCGTCGCGTCTCGACCGTCGTGGACGGCGGCAGGCCTTCAAGTTGTCGATGCGGCTCAAGTCGAGCGGGATTTGACCACTGCGTGCGGGCGTTGGCGTGACCGATTTGTTGCGGCGGAGGTGGCAAAGGAGCCGTTTTTGGGTCAGCGTGTGGTCGCGTCGTTCAAGCAGCGCCTCGCGGCCTGCTCCTCGGTGACGCGAGCATCACCGGATTGGCTGAATGACTGGGCTGGCAAGGAAATTCTCAAGCTCGTGCGGCAGCAGCTCGCAAACGTATTTGAAGGGCCAGCACGCGAGCCGGATCGGCGAGTGCCGCCGGTGCAGTGGCATGGCTTCCGAAACAACAACGAACGTAACACCCTTGATCGGGAGATCGAGCGAGCCCTCCAACCGGCGCTCGTTAAGGCCCTTTGGGATCACACGGTGACCGATGCCGCGGCCCCGATGAGACAGAACCTGGATCGCCTGCTCGCGTTGCTTCAGCATTGAGACCGCGTCAGTGATGAAGCAGCGAGAGCTGCAAAAGCCGGGGCTGCCGCCCCCGGCACCCCCGCCCAAGGAAGTCTGGGTGCGGAGCCGGCGGGTCGGGGCTGCGTCAGGCAGGTGGGCGAGTTCTACCCCGAGTCGGCCTGGCAGCGTTGCGTCGTGCACTGGTACCGCAACGCGATGACGGCGGTGCCCCAGGGGAAGGTGCGTGAGGTGATGGCGATGCTCAAGGCGGTGCACGCGCAGGAGGATCGCGAGGCCGCCGAGACCAAGGCGGCGCAGGTCGTCGAGAAGCTCGAGGCGATGCGATTGGGCAAGGCCGCGGCGATCGTCCGTGAAGGCGTGGCCGAGACGCTGGGCTACACGGCCTTCCCGCGCGAGCACTGGCGGAGTCTGCGGACGAACAACCCGCTGGAGCGGCTCAACCGTGAGGTGCGACGACGCACGCGTGTGGTCGGCGCCTTCCCCGACGGGCAGAGCGCCCTGATGCTGGTGGCGGCCCGCCTGCGGCACGTGGCCGGCACGAGGTGGGGCCTTCGGCGGTACATGGACATGAGCCGCCTGGAGGAGATGGACCGGGCTGCGGAGCTGATGACGACGCAGGAGACAACGGCCGCGGTGGCGTAGCCGCGTGCTGCTGGTGCTCCGCCCCTCCGTGGCTCCGCACCAGCAGCAGCCTTCCACAGGAGATCCCTTCAACGAACGTGCGCATCTTGACAGACACTACCCCTGCGAGCCCACCCCCGGAGTTCGGACCGCTCATCCTCCGTCAGCGTCAAGTTTGCAACCGGCCTGCCCATGCGAACCTCCTTTGTAGAGGAGATTCGCGCCCGAGGGCGAACCGGTTGCGCCATTGTTCGTTTATTTCAGACTCAGACCACTAGGCCGCTGCGGCTTTGGGCCGGTCGGGGGCGAACGTGAACGCGGCGCCGAACAGAAAGCCGAGAACCGAGAGGGAGGCGAGGGACCATCGCCAGCCCGCGGCCATCATGGCGCTGTGGTTGAACTCGCGAGGCAGCGAGGCCCCTTCAGGCATCACGCTCATCGCGGCGTGATAGAACCAGGTGCCTTCGTGGAGCTCGTCCGGCCGGCGAGGCGGGGTTTCGCGCCCTTCGCTTCGCGCTTTGCGAACCCGCCGGGCATAGGCCCGGTCACTCTCAGGGAAGTGAAGCCGGGTGTGCCGCCAGGCGCCCTGCCCCACGTTGCCGCCGCCTTCGGGAAGAAACTCGTAGAAATCGAAGACCCAGTCGCTCTTGAAGATCTCGCCCGTGGTCTCGGGATCGGTGCCCGGGCGCTGGGTGCGGGTGACGATCGCAAGGTTGCCTGAGGCTTCGCCCCCGGCGCGCAACCGTCGCTGCTCCGACTCGTCGAAGCCCTGGTCGGGCCGCCAGAGAAGCAGGCGGAACCAGTCCTCGTGCTTGCGGAGATTGGGGAGATCAAGGCGGGGCGGAATGGAGACGAGCAGGTGAAGGGTCTGCCCGGCAAAGGTGACGTCGAGGGCGTCGCCCTCCGGCGTGTCGGTGATCGTGACCTGCTGCGAGGCGTAGACGATCTGCCGGTCGTAGATGGGAAAGATGTAAAACAGGCTGGGCGGATGCTTCTGGAAGAACACCCCGAAGAACTGGACCAGCAGGATGATGCTCACCACCGAAGACCCGAGGCACACTGCCGCCACCGTTGCGGCGCGCGGGTGAGCCCGGATGCGTGAACGGAGGGACGTGAACATGGGTGCCTGTCTGCCGGGGCGCGCCTGGCGGGCGGGCCCCGGAGGGGTCGGGACGAGTATCAGTGTCCGCCGGTTGCGGCGGGCTCCGCATCATGGGCGGGTTCGGCGTGATCGGCGAAGAGACGCGGGCCGTACATGCCGACGGTCTGATTGGCGGAACTCACGGTCGCCTCGTGCTCGCCGTGGCGCCCCTTCATCGCGGCCTCGTATCCACGGCGGGTGAGGCGCTCCTCAGCGGTTTCCTTCGCCCATTGCGTGATGTTCGTGTCGATGGCTTCCATCTCGTACTGAATCTTGCCGAAACGGTCGAGGATGAGATGGCCCTGTTCGTCGCGCCGGACCACGGGCTTGCCGTTGACCAGCTTGATTCGGGTCAGGCCGTTCTTGCCGGTGCCCCCGGCGTGGACGTCAAACTCCTTGACAGGGTCGATGCGCCCGCGGGAGCCGAGGTCGAGCGCCGTGAAGCCGAGAAAGAGGCCGAAGGCGAGGAGGCAGAAGCCCATGACGAGGGCGTGCACCTTGTTGTCGTACTTCAACTGCATGAAGAACATCGCGACCATGACCGACTTGATCGTCGCGATGCTCATGCAGATCGCGACGTTCACGCTCTGCGGGATCTCGACGCCGAAGGCGGTGGCGAACCACTTTTCGGCCTGGGCGAGGAAGACCGTGAGCACGGTAAAGACAAGAAGCACGGAGAGCACCACGATGAGCATGCGTGCCGACACGATGACGTGCCCGTGACCGTGAGATGGGTGCTCGCCGTGCGGGTCGTTGGCGTCGAACGCGCCATGGGCGCTGCGCTCTGTGCCGCCGGCGTGTGGGCTCGTGTGGTGGTGGGCGTGGTCGCTCATGGGTTCGCCTTTGGGCGGAGTGTGCGTTGACGGGAGGGGAATCTCGACGGCGCGGAGGCGATGGGCTCAGTGGATGAGGTAGAGCAGGGGGAAGAGGAAGATCCAGATCAGGTCAACGAGGTGCCAGTAGAGGCCGACCACCTCGACGCCGGTGTAGTGCTTGGGGCCGTACGTGCCCTTGAGCGAGCGAAGGAAGAGGTAGGTGATCAGCCCCATGCCGATCAGGACGTGGGTGGCGTGAATGCCCGTGGCAGAGTAGTAGATGCTCCACCAGATCGGTTCGTACGGGTCCTGAGCGTTGGGATATGAGAACAGGAAGCCCGGGCGCTTGCCCTGCGCCCATTTCGGGGCGTATTCCAGCGTGAACTTGATGACGAGGAAGAGCGCCCCGCAGAGTACCGTGAACGCGAGGTTGAACTTGAGCCAGCCCTGCTTGTTCATCTGGGCGTTGCGGATGCTGTACGCCATGGTGAACGACGAGAGCAGCAGCACGATGGTGTTGAGCCCGCCCCAGCGCCAGTCGAGGTAGTGCGAGCCGTTGGTGAAGGCCTGCGGGTACTTCATGCGCATGATTGCGTAGGCGACGAAGAGCCCGGAGAAGAGCAGCACTTCGGTGGTGAGGAAGAGCCACATGCCCAGCTTGCAGGCGTCGAACTCCTCATCGTGATTGCGGAAGTGATGCGCGTGCTTCATCCGCGACCAGAGTGGCCCCTTGCCGCCGGCGGCGGTGGGGGGTGAGCCGTGACTGTCGATGGCGCTCATGGTTCAGGTCCTTGCCGGGCCGGGGGCCCGGGAGAGGTCGGCGATCGGTGCCGGCGGGCTTCAGTGGTGTCCGCCGCCCACGGGCTTGGGCGGGAGCGGGAACTCCTCGGGCGTGCGGTGGAAGGGGACAACTTCGTCGAAGGCGTATGGCCCGTGGGTGACCAGGGGTTCGTGGTGGAAGTTGTGCTCGCTGGGCGGGCTTTCCACGCTCCATTCCAGGGTGAGGCCGCCCCAGGGGTTGGGGGGGGCCTTTTTGCCCGCGACGAGGGAGTGAAGGAGGTTGAAGAGGGTGATGAGGAATCCGAGGGCGAGGATCCACGACCCGACGGTGGAGATCTGGTGGAAGATAGTGAACTCATCGACGTAGGAGGCATAGCGCCGGGGCATGCCGCGCGTGCCGAGGAAGAACTGGGTGAAGAAGGTGACATTGAAGCCGATGAAGACGAGCACGCAGCCGATGATGCCCCAGGTGTCGTTGTACATGCGGCCGAACATCTTGGGCCACCAGTGGTGAATGCCCCCGACGAAGGCGATGAGCGTCGAGCCCATCATGACGTAGTGGAAGTGAGCGACCACGAAGTAGGAGTCGTGGAGGTGCATGTCGGTGGAGAGCGTCGCCAGGGGGAGGCCGGTCAGGCCGCCGATCGAGAAGAGGAACAGGAACGACAGGGCGTAGCACATGGGCGTGTTGATGGAGATGTGGGCCTTGTAGAGGGTGCCCAGCCAGTTGAAGACCTTGACCGCCGTGGGAATGGCCACGAGGAACGTGAGGGCTGAGAAGACCGCCGCGGCGAGTTCGCCCTCGGCGGTGAACATGTGGTGCCCCCACACGATGAATGACACGCCCGCGATGCCGAGCGAGGCAAAGGCGATGGCCCGGTATCCGAAGAGGCGCTTGTGGGCGTGGACGGCGATGAGTTCGCTGGCGACGCCCATGCCCGGAAGGATCATCACGTACACCACGGGGTGGCTGTAGAACCAGAAGAAGTGCTGGAAGAGCACGGGGTCACCCCCCATGCGGGGATCGAAGATGCCGACGTGGAAGAGACGCTCGAAGATGAGCATGAGGAGCGTGATGCCGATGACGGGCGTGGCGAGGACCTGGATGATGGCCGTCGCGTAGATCGCCCAGACGAAGAGGGGCATGTCGAACCAGCCCATGCCGGGGGCGCGGAGCTTGTGCACGGTGACGATGAAGTTGAGGCCGGTGAGGATCGAGGAGAATCCGAGGATGAAGGCGCCGGCGACCATCGCCACGACGCGCCAGTGTCCGGCGTCGGTCATCGTGGAGTAGGGGGTGTAGAAGGTCCAGCCGGTGTCCACGCCGCCCACGATCACCGAGGCCACGGCGAAGACCGAGCCGAACACATAGACCCACCAGGAGAGCAGATTGAGCCGCGGGAAGGCGACATCCTTGGCGCCGAGCATGATCGGCAGGAAGAAGTTGCCCAGGGCCGCGGGGATGCTGGGGATGATGACCATGAACACCATGATCGCCCCGTGGAGCGTCATGATGCGGTTGTACGTCTGATTGCCGCTGTTGAGCGACTCGACGCGCTTCCACTCCTTGACCTCGTTCCCCTGGGCGTCGAGCACGGGCTTGCCGGTGGCGGGGTCAACCTTGGTGACCTCGGTGGGCACGCCGATGTTAAAGAGCTGGCCCTTGATCGTCGTCTTCACGGTGCCGTCAGGCTGCGTCTCTGAGACTGCGCGGTTCGGCGCCCAGAGTTCGGCGCGCACCGCGAGGGCCGCAACGCCCCCGACGAAGAAAAGCGTGAGCACCGCCGTCAGGTACATCACGCCCAACTTCTTGTGGTCCACCGTCGTCATCCACGACCAGATGGTCGAGAACAGGCCTCCCCTGGGGGTGAGGTAGCTGCCCTCGTGGTGGTGGCCGCCGTGGCCGTGGTCATCATGACCGTGAGCGGCGTGGCTGTCGTGCGGGCCGTGGGTGTCGATGGTGCTCATTTCAGGCCTCGTGTGTTTGCGTCTCTGGTCGAGAATTGCCTGCTCAGTGCCCGTCGCCGGCAGGAGGTGGAGGAGCGGGGGCCGGCGCGATCGCCATGGCCTCGCCGGCGGGGGCGACGGGGGCGACGCCCATGTTCTGGCCCTTATCGCTGATCGAGTTGAGGTAGGCGATGATCGCGTTGATTTCCTTCTCAGTCAGGCGTCCGGCGTAGGAGGGCATCTGGTTGGTGAAACCCGTGCGGACCTTGGCGCCGGGGTTGAGGATGGAATCGCGGATGTGATTGCTGTCCAGCACCGCAGTCGTGCCGTCCGTGTACGTCGATTCGTACCCGGCGAGGTTCTTCCACGAGGGGCCGGTGTTGGCGCCACCGTCCACGGTGTGGCAGGCGTTGCAGCCTCGCCCGGCCCAGAGCTTCTGGCCGATCTGGGCAGGAGCCATGTCGCCCCAAGGGTCGGACGACCACTTGGCGTACACATCCTTGGGCACGATTCGGATGATGCCGGCCATCTCGGAATGGTTGTCGCCGCAGTACTCGGCACAGAAAAGCCACATCTCGCGATTCGGGTAGGGGATGTCGGGGTTGTCGTGTTCATCCGGGGCGAGGGGATCGGCGCGGAAGGAGTAGGTGGTCTTGCGGTTGGGGAAGACATCCTGCTTGAAGCGGAAGTCGGGGATCCAGAAGGAGTGAATGACATCTTCGGAGATCATCTCAAGCTTGATCGGGGTGTCTTCGGGCATGAGGAACACAGGGATATCGACGGCCCCGTTGCGGGTCGTCTCGCTCGTCCCGGCCCCGTTGGGGTACATGATGCTCCAGCTCCATTTCATGGCCGTCACCTGCATCACGATGGCGCCCGAGACGGGCGTCTGCTGCTTGGCGTAGATGCGAAAGCCCTGGAAGAACATCGTGACCAGTACGATCGTCGGGATGACGGTCCAGGTGATCTCCAGGGGCGTGTTGTGCGACCGGCTGCGGATCAGCGGCTGGCCGGGCTTCCAGCGGTACTTGAGCACCCAGTAGGCCATCAGCGCCATCAGCCCGATGAAGATCGCCGTGCTGAGCCAGAAGATGTACATGAACATCCAGTCCGACTCGTGCGTCACCGGGCTCGACCCGGGGCGGCGGAACATGAACCGCTGCACCGCATCGGCAGGTGAAAGCAGCGAGGGGATGAGAGCGGCGTGCGTCATGACATCGACCCCGTCATAATTGGCGCTTCGGCGCGGCCGGCCCGGCGGACCCTCCGGATGCGCTCGCGCAGGAACATCAACCCGATGAAACCGAAGAGCACGATCATCGTGCCCAGCGCCCCCAGGCGCATGACCCGCATGGCCGAGAGCGTGTACTTGCCCGTGCTCGCGTCAAAGACGAAGCACCGATGGAGGAAGAAGTCGCCGATCGAATCCGCGATCATGCCGTCGCTGGCTTCGAGCAGCGCCAGTTTCAGTTGACGCGGAAGTGCTCCGGGCTCTTCAAGTGCGTTGAGGTAGCGGGTCACCACTCCGTCGGGCGAGAGCGCGATGAGCACCGCCGGGTGGGCGTACTCCCCGCTCGGGAGCCGCTTGAACTTGAAGCCGACCGCATCCGCCAGGCGCCGCGACACACCCTCCCCGGCCGTGTGATAGAGCAAGCCTGGGAGCGCCTTCGCTGCCTTGTTCTCGAACCAGCCGGCGGCATCGGCCCGCGCACGGGCGGCCATGTCGTCTGTGTTCGTGGGGTCGAAGCTCACGACGATGAGCCGGAAGTCTTCGCCCGGCATGTACCCCGAGCCGTTCACGGCCTGGGCGATGCGGGACAGGATGAGCGGACACACCAGCGGGCAGTCGTAATAGACGAGCGCGAGCACCGCGGGCTTGCCGTCCCGGAAGTAGTCGCCGAGATCAACCACCGCCCCTTCGCTGGTGCGCAGCATCAGCGGCTCCGGCACGCGCTCGCCCAGGCGGTTCTCGATCTCGACGTTGTCCGCCGCGTCGGGAAGGGTGTTGATGGACTGCCCGCGCACGGTTCCGCACGCGAGCGTGCACCCGACCGCCGTCACCCGCACGAGGCGGGCGAATGCCCCGGACGCAAAGGCCCAGGATTGGGTGCGGGCGTGCATCATCGGCTCAGTGTCCTCCGCCTTGCGCGTAACGGGTCACGATCTGCTGTTTGGCGACCTCAACGGGGATGCGGATGTGGCTCCCGTCCGCGGCCCAGCCGAAGCCATCGAGTTGGTCCTTCGCCTGCTGCCGGTACGGCAGGGAGTAATCCGAGGCCTCGGTCGTCGTCTCCAGGGCGTGCTGCCGGACTTCGCGCGTGTGCCGGTCGAAGTAGACGATGATCCCCGCGACCGCCACGACCATGAACAACGTCATGGCCACGAAGGCGATCGAGAGGACCGTCACGTTGACGTGGGAGCCGTGCTCCGCCATTGGTCGGCCTTCAGCGTCGGAGTGCCGGTGCCAGGAGTCCGGTTCGTGGTGTTCTTCCGGCAGAAACTGCGTGTGGCTCATGGTCGGTATTCCGTGGAACCGGGTCAGGCTGCGGCGAGAAACGCACCCTCAAGCGTCAACGTGGAACGGTCGGGCATCGAAGCCGGCCGGGCGAAGGCGCGCCGACGGCGGCAAACCGAGGAATTGTGTCACACGTAGTTGCGGTGATCAAGGGCTTCGGGGAGTCTGGGGTCTTTCAGCGGGATGAGGGGCCCCGAAGCGATGCGCCGCGCCAGCACGCCGGCCCACAGGCACCCGACCCCGACGATCGCGGCCAGGTCGACCCACATCGCGCCGGGCCCGGGGCTCTTGAGGCCGGACGCCGGCGTGTACACCATCGGACGGACCAGCCAGAACATGTCCATGACCAGCATGAGCAGCAGCCACGCGCCGGCGGCGGCGGCCAAAGCGGGGTGACGCTTGACGGGCCGCAGGAGCAGGATCAGGAAGGGGATGAGGAAGTGCCCGATGGCGAGCACCGCCGCGAGGTTCTCCCACCCGCCTTGCTTGCGATAGACGACCCAGGCGGTTTCCTCGGGGATGTTTCCGTACCAGATCAGGAAGTACTGTCCGAAGGCGATATACGCCCAGAAGACATTCATGCCGAAGAGCAGCTTGGCCATGTCGTGCACGTGCTCATTGCCCACGACGCCGGTGAGGCGCCCGCGCAGGCGGAGCATGCCGGTGACGATGAGGAGCACCGCCATGCACGAGAAGGGGCCGCTGGCGAAGTAGTACACACCCCACATCGTGCTGAAGAAGCGGAAGTCCATCGCCATGATGAAGTCGAAGGCGAAGAACCCCGTGGTGAGGGCGAAGGCGAGCAGCCCCCACGCGCTGGTGAACCGCGCCCGGTTGTTGAGGAAGCGATCTCCGGTACGGTCCTGGTCCACGCTGAAGCGGTACAGCTTGGTCGCGAGCAGCGTCCACACGCCCGCGTAGATGAAGAACCGGACGACGAGGAAGGGCTCGTTGAGCCACGACCGCTTCGCGGTGAGCAGGGGGCTGTCAGCATACTCCGGGCGCATCCAGCTGAAGAGCAGCCCGCCGCTGGCGAGTTCGACGATGAGCATCACGGCGATGAGCCCGACGCAGAGCGGCAGGTTCATCATGATGTTCTCGAGCTGGCGCCGGATGGTCGCGTGCCAGCCGGCATTGGTCTGGTGGAAGACCATGGTCCAGAAGAGTGCGCCCAGGCTGATCGCGGTGACGCACAGCACGCCGACCGAGTACGACGCGACGGCGTGCTTGGCGTTGTAGACGAACGCGCCCGCGACGGTCATCAGCAGGCCCGCCACGCCCAGGCCGATGAGCGCCCGAGCCGCTCCGGTCCATGATCCCTTGGGCAGGGTGACGTTGTCGTTCGCCATCGCGGGGTGCGCGGCGAGGCGTTCAAGGCGTCGCTGGTAGGCTTCGCCGGTGATCTGGCTCATTCGCCGCCTCCTGTGCCGGGGCGCTGGGCCCGCAGGATGTCGCGCTGATCGTCAGGAACATCGGCCAGCGTCGCCCGCTGCGACAACTGCAACGCGCGGATGTAGGCGACGATGCCCCAGGCATCCCGTGCCGAGAGCGCGTGCGCGTAACTGGGCATCTTGTTCACCGGCGGGTCGGCGGGCGATGGCCCGGGCCCCAGCACGCCGTGCATGGCAACGTAGAAGATGTACCCGTCGCGTCCGGTGCGCACCAGGACATCGTCACCGGCCGCGTTCTTCTCGGTGGCGCCGGGCTGGTACTTGGGGTCGTGGAAGGTGGGCACCGCGCCCGTGCTCCAGCGCCGTCCGACCATGCCGCCGTACTCTTCGGCGAGCTGCGTGGCCTCGTTGCGGCGCTTGCCGCCCCCTTCGCCCTGATACCCGTGGCAGGCCGAGCAGTAGATGTTGAATCGCTCCTGCCCCCGCGCGAGCAGGGCGGGGGTCACCTCGATCGGGATTCGATCCACAAAGATGGCGGGGTCGAGGTTGGCCCACGCCTTCGCGGGGTCCACGCCCTCGGCGAGGCCCAGAAACTCCGCCGCGCCCTCTTTCAGAAGGCTCGCGCGCTCGGTCTCAACGAATCCGGCCCATTCCTGGCCCGGGTAGTCATCGGGGTTGGCGACCCGGCGCCCGTAGGGGACAGTCCCGGTGACCGGCTGTCGCATCGTGCGTCCGTCGGCAAAGAACTTGCTCTTGGTCTGCGGGTTCCAGCGGGGCTGGTCGTCCATGTCGACGAGCAGCTCGCGTGGCGGCTTGCGTGAACGCTCGCCGCGGCACCCCGTGAGCGCTGCGAGGGCGATGGCGGGAAGAATCCCGGCGAGGACCGCGCTCGTCAGCCGCGTCTTGATGGTGGTCTTTCTCGTCACGTCACTGGCCCTTCTCGGGGTGCGTCGGCGCCCCGTGGGTGCTCCGGTCATTCGGCCCCGACCAAGTCCACGCGCGAGGCGCCGGTGGACTCCAGCAGCCGGCGTACGCCTTCGGGGTTGAACTTCTCGTCGTGGGCTTCGATCGCGATGAAGAACTTGTCGTCGCTGGATGCGAGGAATCGCTCGCTCTTGAAGAGAGGGTGGTGGAAGCGGGGGAGGCCGTTCATGGCGAGCATGCCGAAGAGCGCCGCGAAGGCCGAACTCAGCACACCGACCTCGAAGGTGATCGGGATGAAGGGTTCCCACGCGCCGGGGGGTTTGCCCTGCACCGTAACCGGAAAATCAACCGCAGTAATCCACCACTGCATCAGGTACCCCGCCGCAGCGCCCGAGAGCGCCACCACGCCGACCATCAGAGGCAGCTTGGTGCGCTCGAAGCCCATCGCGTCTTCCACCCCGTGCATGGGGAAGGGCGAGTGCATGTCCCACGCCTTGAAGCCCGCATCGCGGACCTTTTCAGCGGCGTGGTAGACCGACGCGGCGGTGTCATACTCCGCCACGACTCCGTACATGGGCGATCCGTCCGGCATGAAATGCCGGCAGGGCTTGGAGCGGAGCCCCCGCGGAATCCACTTCTGGGGGAGGGGGAAATAGTCAGCGAAGGCCATGGTCAATGCGCCTCCTTCTCATGGCTGGGCCCGTGCCCGCCCGGGTGTGCGCCGGAACCATGCGCGGCTCCGTGCCCGTGATCTGCATGACCGTGATCGTCGTGATCGTGGTCATCGTGCCCGTGGGGGCTGGCCTGGGGAAGCACAGCCTTGACCTCCGCCATCGCGAAGACGGGCAGGAACCGGAGGAAGAGCAGGAAGAGCGTGAGGAAAATGCCGCACGTGCCCGCGAAGGTGAGCATGTCCACGGGCGTGGGGAAGAACATGTGCCATTCGCCGGGCAGCCAGGCGCGGTGGAGGCTTGTGACGATGATGACGAATCGTTCAAACCACATGCCGATGGTGACGAGCAGGGCGACGACCCAGATGGCGCGCGGATCGCGCCGCATCTTCTTGAACCAGAAGACCTGCGGGCTCAGCACGTTGCACGTGATCATCGTCCAGTACGCCCACCAGTACGGAGCGCCCCGGTCGCTCAACCAGATGGGCGTGACGCGATTGAAGAGGAAGGCGTCCCGCTCATACTCGTTGCCGCTGTACCAGGCGATGAAGAACTCCATCGAGTAGGCGAAGCCGACCATCATGCCCGTGACGAGAATGATCTTGGCCATGTTCTCGAGGTGGCGCAGCGTCAGGAAGTCCTTGAAGTTCGAGAAGAGCTCACGCGCCGGGATCAGCAGCAGCAGAACCATGGCGAAGCCGCCGAAAATCGCGCCCGCCACGAAATAGGGGGGGAAGATCGTCGTGTGCCAGCCGGGCACCACGCTCGTGGCGAAGTCGAACGACACGATCGAGTGCACGCTGAGCACGAGAGGGGTTGAAACGCCAGCCAGGATCAGGTAAGCCACCTCGTACCTGTGCCAGTGGCGGCTCGAGAACCGCCAGCCCATCGAGAGCAGCCCGAAGACATAGGCCCGGATGAGATCGGGCAGCCGCTTCTTCGCTCCCGCCGCCACGGCCCGGCGCAGGCGCCGGTCCGCGCGATCGCGCAGGCTTGCGAGGTCCGGGATCATGCCCATGTACCAGAACAGCACGGAGACCGTGGCGTAGGTGCTCACGGCGAACACGTCCCACAGCAGCGGCGATCGGAAGTTCGGCCAGATCGAGTTGTAGTTCGGGATGGGGAAGACCATCCAGATGAACCAGATCCGCCCCACGTGGATCGCCGGGAAGATGCCCGCGCAGATCACGGCGAAGATCGTCATCGCCTCTGCCGAACGGTTGACCGCGGTGCGCCACTTCTGCTTGAAGATGCACAAGATCGCGGAGATCAGCGTCCCGGCGTGACCGATACCGATCCAGAACACGAAGTTGGTGATGTCCCACGCCCAGTTGATCTGGTTGTTCAGGCCCCAGACGCCGACGCCCGTGATGATCAGGTAGAGGATCATCGTCACGCCGATGCCCGCCACGCTCGCCGCGAGCAGGAACATCGGCAGCCACCACTTGCCGGGGGTGTGCTCGGCATACCCGCAGATGATGTCGGTCACCTCGCCGAACGAACGGTTGTTGAGGACCAGCGGCGGGCGTACCGCCGGGTCGTCGTTGAGCGAGCCGTCGTCCCGCGGGTCGCGGGCCGGCGCGCCGCTCACGATCCCTGCCAGCCGCTCAGAGATGATCCGGTCCGGGTTGGTGGCGCTCATGCCCGCACCCCCGAGTCAAGAATCGGCAGACTCATCGCGTACCCCCGGTCCTCGCGGCGTCTGCGCGGGTCAACAAACCCGTGCCCGACGCCGTGCTCTGCCCCTTGCCCGCCGCCCGGGGCAGGCTCGTGCCCATGCTCGTCGCCATGCCCGCCCCCGTGGTGTCCCGCGAGCGGGTCCACGGGTGCGCGAAGCTTGGGGTTCGGGTTGCGCACCCGGAGCATGTGCGTGGTGCGCGGGCGTGTGTTCAGGTATCCGAGCAGCAGGTAGGATCGGTGATTCTCCCGCGCCGCACGCACGAGGCTCTTCTCGTCCAGCAGGTCGCCGAAGACGATCGAGCCGCTCGGGCATGCCTGCTGGCAGGCGGTCTGGAAGAAACCGTCGGGCACGCCCTTGAGGTCTTTGACCTTGGTCTCCATCCGGGCCGCGTTGATGCGCTGCAGGCAGTAGTTGCACTTCTCCATCACGCCGCGTCCCCGGATCGTGACGTCCGGGTTCTTCTGCATCCGCGACACCTCGTCCACCCGCGCCCGCAGGCGCGGCGGGATAAGGTTGGGATTGCGCTTGGCCAAGGGGCCGAAGATCTCTCCACCCACGATGGGCCCGTTGAACTTGACCTGGCCGAAGTCGAAGAAGTTGAACCGGCGCACCTTGTAGGGGCAGTTGTTCGAGCAGTACCGGGTGCCGATGCACCGGTTGTAGGCCATGATGTTGAGGCCCTCGCGGTCATGGACCGTCGCCGTGACAGGGCAGACGGTCTCACACGGCGCGTTCTCGCACTGCACGCACGCCACCGGCTGGTGCAGCATCTCCTCGGGCTTGAACGGGTCGGAGCCCGTCATGTAGCGATCCACGCGGATCCAGTGCATCTCGCGGCCCTTGGCCACTTCCTTCTTGCCCACGGTCGGAATGTTGTTCTCCGACTGGCAGGCCACGATGCACGTGCCGCACCCCGTGCAGGTCGATTGGTCGATCGACATGCCCCACTGGGGTCCGATCGAGTACTCGGGCGCCGTGTCGCGTCCCAGCCGATCCTTCACCTTCTTCGCCGGGTCGGGGTCGCCCGGCCCGGCGTTGTAGGGGTTGTCGTACGCCGAAACATTCGGGGGCGTGTGGCTGAGCTCGCCCAACTTCTCCCCGAGATTCAGCTTCGAGGTGAAGGTGCCGTAGATCTCATCCTTCTTCATCTCCACCGGCTTCGCGGCGTACTTGTCAAAGTACGTCCGATCGATCTGGCGGACAATCGCCGTGCGGCCTTCGAGACTCCAGTGGTTCTGGGTGCTGGCGACGAAATGCCGGCGAGATGTCTTGGTGACCGAGGCGCCCTGGTCAGCGTGCGCGAGCCCGCGCCGGATCTGCCCGGCGTTCCAGCCCACGTTCTCGCCGACAAGGCCGCACTGCGTCCGCCCGTACCCCAGGGTGAGCTGGATCGTGTGGTCGGCCATGCCGGGCAGGATCCACACCGCCATCTCGACGCTGCGCCCTCCCAGGGTGATGTTCGCGACCCGCGCCTTGGGTTCACGCACCAGGTACGACTGCGGCATCAGCCCCAGCGTCTTCGCAGTGGCCGGGCTCATGAGCGCAGGGTTGTCCCAGGTGGCGCGAGTGCCGAACTGCGGCGACTCCTGCAACCAGGGATTGTTCGCGAAGCGACCATCACTCACCATGCCCGTGTTGAAGGTCACTTCGAGCGAGCGGTCGCTGGGCGCGGCGGGAATCGTCAGGTTCGCAAGGGCGCCCGCCGCCGCCGCGGCCGCGCCGGCCCCGTCCGCCGCGGTGCGCGGGGCCATGCGTGCCCCGCTGACGACGCCGTCGTGCAGGGCGCTGCGCCACCCCTTCTCAAACGCGCCCGCGATGAGTCCGGTCTTCTGCCAGGCATCACGGACGCACGCATAGCCCGTGGGCATCGCCTGCGTCTGGCCGGCTCTCATCGCACCGGCGTACGCCGCGTCGCCGAGCAGCAGGGCCGCGAACTCGATGGAACTCAGCGCGGGCTCGTACAGGGGTGCGATCATCGGCTGCGTCGGCGCCACGGTGCCGTCGATCGAGCGGGTGTCTCCCCAGCTCTCCAGAGTGTGCGCCCCGTTCAGCCACCACAACGACTCGAAACCGGTCTCGGTGCTCTCGACGCTCAGGGTGATCGTGCGGCGCACGCGCTTGAACTTCTCACCGAATCCGAGATCAGCCGGGGCCGCGTACACGGGGTTCGTGTTCAGGCACACGAGCGTGTGGATGCTTCCCGCGTCGATCGCCGCGGCCAGGGCCCGGATGTTCGTCGCGCTGGACGATGCCTCATCAGACCCCACCGGCATCGCGACATAGTGGATTGTCGCGCCCACATTGCCCAGCGCCTTGTTGAGTGCGATGCCCAGGAGATGGGCTGCTTCGGGCTGTGACGCCCCCACAAGCACCGCCCCGGCGCCCCTGCTGGCGACGAGGTCTTCCGCCGCGACGTCGATGAACGTGGTGTCGACACCGGCGCCGTCAACATTGACGGCGCTGAGCGCCGCCGCGAGTTCGGCATTGCCGCCCACGCGCGCAAGCACCGCCCGCGCCAGCATCACCAGCGCCGCCGTCACGCGGGAAGGCGGCGCCGCGAGCCGGTGGTCCGCCTGTGCGCCCGCGAGCGAGAAGCCGCTCTCCACCACGTACAGGCGGCTCATGGGCTCGCCCGCGTGCATGGGCCGGCGGGTCGAGGCGAAGTCTCGCACATGGGTCATCGCGCCCGGCTCGTGGTGGCACGATGAGTTCAGGAAGTCCCGGTCGAACGAGACGATCGTCGATGCGTGCGCGAGCGACAGCACCTCGTGATGCGGCGCACCCAGGGCCTTGATCGTCGCCTCACGCGCCGCCTCGTTGTCGGCTGCGTCGAAGGCGAGCCACATCATCTGGGGCCAGCGCTGGCGCAGACGGTCTCGGAGGAAATCTCGGGTCGGGCTCGCGATCTTGTCCGCGAGAATCGCCAGCCCCGCGCCCTTCGATTCATCCAGCGACTCGCTGAGGCGCTCCTGTCCCCACCAGATGATGAAGTCGTCCCAGGTCGCGATCTTGGGGTCGGCTCCGGGCTGGTGAAACACCGGGTGCTTCGTCCGATCCGGGTCATACATCCCGAGGATCATCGCCTGCGCGAAGAGGCTGCTCTTGCCCCGGTTGTTCGGGTGCTTCGGGTTGCCCTCAACCTTGGTGGGGCGACCCTCGTGCGTCTCGATCACCAAGCCCTCGGCCCCGCCCCCGGGCAAGGGCATGCTCGTCGCGTAGAACAGGGGCCGGCCGGGCACGATGTCCTCGGGCACGTTCTTGGCGTAGCTCAGAATCTTGTGGTCCGGGCGTCGGCACCCCGGGATGGTCATGGCTCCTGCCAATGCCATCCCCGCGCCCATCACCTTGATGAACTCGCGACGGGAGCCGTCCAGCAGCTCGCTCGCCCCGGCGGGGAACTCGCGTTCAACAAAATCGCGGAAGTCGGCGCTGTCGGCGACCTCGTCAAGGCTGCGCCACGCCGGGGCGCCCGTGCCCCCCACGCGCGACAGCGCTCGCCTCGCCTCGGGCGTGCTCTTCCGCTTGCTTGGACAACGATCTTGATGGCCCATGTCTGGTCTCGATCCTGCTCGCCGGCCTTCGGTCGGCGCTCATCCCCGGGGTTCGATCAGTGATGGCACGCGCCGCAGTTCTCCGGCGGAGCACGCCGAATCGATTCGAGCAGCGCCTTGCCGTCCACGCTGCCGCCGCCCTTCGCGCGCTCCTTCAGTTCCTGTTCCACCCACACCAGCTGCGTGACGTGATCAGGCGGCACGAGTGCCGGCGCAGGGTTGCGATGGCACTCCAGGCACCAGCCCATGCTCAGCGGCTGCGACTGGAACACCTCCGGCATGCCCATGATCTGGCCGTGGCACGAATAGCAGCTCACCCCCGCCTTCACGTGCACGTGATGCGGGAAGTTGCGCACGTAGTCCGGCAGCTTGTGAATGCGGCGCCATTCGATCGATGCGTCGTTCTTCCATGCCTCACGCACGAACCCGACCTTCTGCTCCGCGGGGAGCGTCGAGTCCAGCAGCGTTTCGGCGTGGCAGCCGTAGCACGTCGCCACGTTGGGTACGTTGGCCTCGGGTGACTCTTCCACCTTGGTGTGGCAGTACCTGCAGTCAATGCCCAACTTGCCCGCGTGTATCTGGTGATTGAATCCCGCCCCTGGCTGGTCGGGCATGTAGCCCGCTTCCCAGAACTTGGGCGTGAAGTAATACCAGACCACACCCACGGTGGTCACCGCGCCGCCCATCCCTGCCGCCGCAAGAACGGTGGGCAGCGCATTCGTCCATTTGGGAAACAGCACCCGCCTGTCTCCTTCCCAGAACCCCGTCGGGTTCTCAAGGGCTCTGCACTCGCGATCAGTCCGAGCCGCGCCGGAACTGTTACTGTGGGGCAACAATTTCTGCGATCCACCGCCTACTGTCAAGCGGCCGTTCCTGTCGAACGGCAAATGAGACTAAGTCGCAATCATTGTGGGAAGTCGATATCGACAGGAGTATTTCGTGAACCCCTCCGAAATGCCCGTCTCGGTCGTTCCAGAGTCGCCCCTTCGCCGGACACTCCCCCCCGCGCTTGCTTCCGGCGCCGCGGGAGCCGTCGCGATGTGGTGGGCCTGGTTCTTCACTCACCTGCCCGGCGAACACCTTCCGGGCACCCTTTCGTTGGCGATCATCACCGTCGCCGCACTCGCAGGGCTCGCTGGAACGCTGGCCTTCGCGCCGCGAGCCGCCAGGGTTTACATTGGTGCGATCGCGGGTCTCTTCGCGGCGATCCTCAACCTCACCGTCCTCGGAAGCTTTCTCGGGAAAACACCGGATGGGATGACTCAAGGCGTTGGCTCGCCCGGGACGCCGAATGCCGCCTTGGTGGTTGTGGGCTTCCTGGGCGCCGGCGTGGCGCTCGGTCTGCTTGCGGGATTCCTCGCCCAGCGCCTCCGGCGCTCCGATCCGATCCGTGGTTTCCCCGGTGATGCGTCGAACTGGCTCGCTCGGATGGCCTTGGTCGGCGTCGCCGCGACGATCCCTTTGCTCGCACTCGGGGGACTGGTGACGAGCACCGAATCCGGCATGGCGGTGCCGGATGCGCCCACCACGTACGGCTCGAGCATGTTCCTGTACCCGATCGAACTCATGGCCCATCCTCGCATCTTTCTGGAGCACACGCATCGGCTGTTCGGGGCGCTCGTCGGGCTGGTGACCGCAATCCTCGGGGTCATGGTCTTCTGGCTCGATGCCCGGGCGTGGGCGAAACGAGCCGCGGCGGGAATCTTCCTGCTCGTGGTCGCCCAGGGCGTGCTGGGCATGGTGCGCGTCGAGCGGAATGACCCCTGGGTCGGCATTGTGCACGGCGTGGTTGCGCAGGTTTTTCTGGGTTTCATGGTCGCGCAGTGGGTCTGGCTGTCCGGGGCCTGGCGGCGCGCGGGGGAACACACGCGCATCGCCGCGCTCAAGCGTTTCGCGGGTGGGCTGACCCACGCGATGATTCTTCAGCTGATTCTCGGCGCGACCTTCCGGCATCTCGAAGGAGTCTTCAAGGGTGCCACCCACGTGCTCTACACCCACGCCGCATTCGCGATTGTCGTTGCGCTGATGGCGGTCTTGGCGGCGGGGGCGGCGAGCCGCGTGACCAGCGATGATCCGCGTGCGCCTGGCACGCGACGCGCGGGGCGGGGGCTGCTCATCGTCCTCACGGTGCAGCTGCTCCTGGGGGTCGGCGCGCTCATCGCGGTGCTTTCCAGCCCTGATCGCGGGCCGGTTCCGACGGCGGAACGGCTCGACCAAGCGGCGGCTGTCCCCGTCACCGAAGCCCTCCTGACGACGGCCCATCAGATCAACGGCGCATTCATGTTCGGCCTGGCGACGTTTCTGTACGTCAGTGCATGGCGCGGGAAGAAGCCCATCGCTCAGTGAACCTCGGTCCACGGCCCGCCTGACCACATGAGCACGCGGTTCCCTGCCCGGTCCGAAACGAAGATCCTGCCGTCACGGGCTACGCACACGCCGGAGGGTTCACACTCCCCCCCCGGCAGCGGCGGCAGCGTCGCCGGACCGATCCGGCGGCTCGCGACGTCGATCTCGCGCACCAGGCCATTGAGCGTGTCCGCGACCAGCAGCCGGGCGGAATCTTCCGGATCAACGCACGTGACGGCGAGGGGGTGCTGCAGGCGTGAACTCGGCGGCACGCCGTCCGCAAGACCGAACTCGAAGAGCGCATCCAGCCAAGGCTGCGCGGCGGGCGCCCCCGCGAGCGTCACGACCTGTCCGGCCGAGAGGTCCACCATCCGCACCGCCGAGCCGTCGGCATCGGTCACGAACAATCGGCTTCCATCCCGACTGATCGCGAGCCCTGAAGGCTGGGCAAATGCCGCCGCGTCAAGCGGGCCGTCGAGCACGTTGGCCCGCCCGGAGCCCGCGATGACCTCGAACGCATGGGCGCTTCCCGGCTTGAACGCCAGGACCTGGTTGAGGATCGCACTCGCCACGTACACGCGCGACCCGTCCGGCGAGAGCGCGACCCCGCGCGGCGAGGGGATCGCGGCGATGTGATCTCCCACGCGGGCGAGCCGTTCGCTCGAGCGTCCTGACGCGGTGTACGCGGTCGTCCGGGTGCGCAGGTTCACGCCGATGACGCGGTCGGTGCCCTCCGACGCGACGTGAAGCACGTGAGATCGCGGGTCGTACGCCATGCCGCGTATCCCGCGCAGGTCTCCGCCTTCTGAGCCGCCAATGCTCCAGAGTTCGGGGGCGGCGCCCTGCGCGTCGGGATAGGCAAGAATCGAAACACGATCCTGAAACGCGACGGCGAGAAACCCCGGCTCGTCGCCTTCCGCAGGCACAGCGAGCACCGCGCTCGGGCCGACGGCCTCGGGTGCGGGCGGGGCCACGCGCGGCTCGGCCCAAGTCATCGGACCAGCCCCGGCGGCACGCGAGGCATCGTCGACTGCTGCCTGCAGTTCACCCAGCGTCAGTGCTCCTTGTCCGTGGGCGAAGACGGTTCCGCGCGGGTCGATGACGACGAACATGGGCCAGGCGTTCAGTCCATATGCCCGAGATGCTTCGAGGTCCTGGTCGACAAGAACGGGAAAGGGAAGGCGGAGCGAGGCCGCGGCACGCCCGATGTGCGCGGGAGAAGCCTCTCCGGGGAACTTGGGCACGTGGATACCCAGCACGGCCACGCGATCGGGCGGCGCCGAACCGGCCAACTTCTCCAGCGCGGGGAGCGAACCCAGGCTGTGGGCGTCGGTCGCACGCCAGAACCAGAGGATGACGACCTTGCCCGTCAATGTTTCGAGGCTCGGATTCAATCCGGATGCATTGACCCACGGCGCTCGTGCGGGCAGTGGAGGGGCGGCGACGCGGGACGCACGCGGGCTTGCGCGAAACAGGGGTGGGATGACCAGCATCACTACCAGCGCGAGCACAAAAAGCGTCAGAAACCGCAGTCGGGATTTGTGGACGAACGAGTGGCGCAGGCGCCCGCTTGACGCTTGGCGCGGGCCGCGCTCATCTGGGGGGGCGTCTGGCATGTTGAGCGCAACTCCACGGGCGGCCCGGGGGTTCCCGTCGGAGCGAAGGGTACCGGGCGAACCGCCGGACGCGCACCGCCCGCTGATCTGCACCAAAAAACGGGACGCCCGCACACTGCGCGACGTGCGGGCGTCCACCCCCCAACCTCGGCCCCGATTACCGGGGCCTGAGATCGACGATCAGCAGCCGGTGGTCACCAGCCGCCGAGTCTTCTCTTTGCAGCCCGTGACGCCCGAGCGATTCCTCGCTCAACCGCCCCGTGTCCAGCACGAACGTGTTGACGGCGTCCGCGTTGGCGTCGCCGAAGATACCAAAGTCGAGGCGTCCGGGCGAGAAATTATTTTTGGGATCGGACCACGTGTACATCGCGGCGTCGCCGAGCACATCGGCCGAGGCGACGGCCAGCGGCGAGCCGTCGCTGTCCAGCCCCACGCGAATCAGGTCCAACGGATCGCGAGAGCCGACCAGATTGAAATCTCCGCCCAGATACCGAACCGTCTGCCAACCGTTGCCCGTCGGAATGAACTGGGCGAAGGCGGCCTGAACGGCGCGAGCCTCGGCGATCCGGCGCAGGTCTTCGGTGCTGCCGTCAGACCCGCAGCACTTGAGGTGGAGTGACCCGACCACGGCGTCGCGGAAGGGAGCCTGAACCAAGGCGAAGACCGCTCGAACGGGACGGTTTGAGCCGTCCGCGGGCACGATATCGCTGGTCATTGAACTGATGATCGGGAAGCGCGACACGATGCCCACGCCGTCTTGTGGGCGGGCGACGCCGTACCAGGTGCCGCCGACATTGGACGAGAACCACCCGGCGATTTCCTCGCCCGTGCGGCTATCCCACTCCTGCACGAGCACGATGTCGGGGTCCGCAGCGCGGAGCTGGCGCGCGAATGCGTCGGGGTTGGTCTCGGGAGAACCGTGGAGAACGTTATAGGACGCCATGCGGATCACATCGCCGCGCTTGGGCGGGATGGGCAGATTGCTGGCCGGCGGTCCAGCGGAGACGCTCGGCAGGGAAAACGAGAAGGGCTCTGACCCGCCGACCACATCGCCCTGCTGGTCACTGAGCACGAAGATGCCGCTCCCGCGTGACGCGGCCTGCACGGCCGGGGGTGTCGCCGCGAGGGGTTCACCGGCCGCGCTCTCCACTGGAGAGCTTGCACCGGGAACGTAGAGGTTCAGCGCTGCGACGTGCCTGCTGACCCGGGCCTCGTACCAGTCGGAGGCGTACGTCGGAGAGAAGGAAAAATCGACATCGGCGTGCGAGAGCCGATTCCGCGATCCGTCAGCGCCCAAGGCGTACACCGCAATGCCCTGGTGGTTTTCATTCTCCGTGGGCGAGAAGATGACCTCCAGGTCGCTGCCCATCGAAGCGGCAGCGGAAGGGGACGGACGTGCCTGGCCGGTGAGCGCGTTGCCGTCAACATCGAGGAGCAGGCTGAGAGGCTCGTTGGCATTCTGGAGGTTCCGCATTTCACCCGCGAATCGGAACCGGACGTAGATGAAGTCGCCGTCGGCAAGAGCGACGACTTCGGCGGGCCATTCATCCATCTGGCCGTCCAGACGGACGCGCCGAGCGGCATCGCGGACCGGGTAGGTCGCCTGGTAGCGTGCATCCATCTCGGCGTACGAAGGCGCCTGGGGACGGGGTCGCGAGGCACAGCCGGCGACGCAGGCGAAAACGAGCGGCAGTGTGAGCAACGTACGCGGCGAACCGCCGCGGTCAGGGTGAGGATTCGTCATGGCCTTTATATAGCGGCTCCCACGCCGAAGGGCAACTTGGAGGGGGGCGTGGACGAATCAATCGCCGGGCCGGTGATCTGCGGGCTCCCGGCGTCGGCGCGTCGTTCCGAGCGCGGCACCGAGCGCCGAGGCAACCGCCAACCCCCCCGGACCGGGGATGCGTGAGTTGACGGTATCGATGAGGGTTCGCAGCGTGATGGCGGTCGCCTGCTCCGCGATTGGCGTGGCCATAAGCCGGCCCACGTGAATGTGCCCAGCGGCAACGGTGCGGAAGACGCTGTCCGGGGCGCTGTGTTCGTTCTGGTACCAGAGGCCGAGGTACGAGATGTACCCCGAGAGGAACCCGCCGCCGAAGTCGTACCCGTTGGCAAGGTTGTCGGGGTCGTAGTTGGCGATGAAGGGGTCGATCTGGCCTGCAGGGATTCCCGCTCGCACCGCCGAGACAATGTCCTGCATCGGGAGGGTTGACTCCCTGACCCGCCCCAGGGGTTCCGCAGCGATCGGCACGTCCGAGGGATAGCGGTTCCCCTGGTAATCCCCTGTGTAGGTGGGGACTGTGCGCCCGATGTTCTGGGTTTCTCCCGGGAGGCGGAAGCGCTGCGCCGCGGGCTCGAGTTCCCATCCCGCCGTTGTATTGGCGCGGCTGAATGTGATGATCGCAACAGGCCGGACTTCTTCGACGATGCGTGCCCAGTCGGCCGCCGTGTCTTGATAGTCAACTTCGAAGTCGCCGTTGCCCTTGGGGTTGATGCCGGTCCCCCCTGGGAACTCAGGGAAGTACGAGTGAATGTCGTACCCGCGGCCTTCCCAGTTCCCGCCTTGCCAGCCGGAGGGGTTCTGCGACGCGTTGCGACTCCAAGAGCGGAGCATTTCGTTGGTGGGGGGCCAGTACCCGGTGATGAGAATGTTGCGGGTGAACGAGCCGCGCTGGGCATCCACGAGTGCGGGCGGCGGGCCTGGAGGGGCAGTATCAGGGTCGAACATCGGTGCGTTGCTCCGTCGTGACGGGGCCACGATACACGGGGAGAGGCGGCAGAAGAAGCCGGAACCGAGAGGATGCGAGGCGTGCGGAGGCCAAGTTCGCGTCGGCGGAGCGATTCAGAAGTGTCAGAGGGCACGATTCCAGAGGATCGCGACGGGCGGATCACGCGGTCGGGGCTTCGGGTGGGCGTGCGGCGTCTGCGTGTGCCGCGGCGGCCCGCGCGTGGCGCCACGCCCGAGCGACGGCAATGCCCGCGATGACGACCGCGATGCCGGCCACAACCAAGGCGAGCAGGGGCTCCAGGTTTCCGCGCGGCACCAGCCCGCGATCGGCGGCCATCGCAACGGCAAGCCCCAGGGCAGGACCGAGGGTCATACCGAGGCCAATGAGGCTCTCATGCGTGCCGCCTGCCCCGACTTCGGCGTGCCCGACCTCCAGCGCGTAGTAGATCGCGGCGGCGTAGACGATGCCCATGCCCGCGCCGAACGGCGTGAGGGCGAGGGCGAGCATCCACACGCGGCGCGAACCGGAGAAGAACCAGGGCGCGCCGAGTGCGGCGAGGAACCCGAGGACCAGGAGCGCCGCGCCGACGATCGGAGTGCTCCAACGCCCGTGCCAACCGTGCCAGCGCTCAAGGGCGATGAAGGTGCCGACGCGGGCGAGGTGCCAGACCCCGATCAGCAGAGCCCCCTCGGTGGCTGAAAGGTTCAGCGAACGCACAGCGATCGGCAGGTAGACGATCAGCGTGGCCTGCACGAGATAACTCGTGGGGAGAAGCCAGCGGAACACGTGCAGGAGATCGGTGTACGAAGCGGGGTGAGGCTGGGCGTCGTCGGGCACGTGGTTGGGCGGCGCGGCGGGCAAGGCCGACGCGATCGCGGCGGTGCCGATGTGAATGGCGCCCATCAGCCCGAGCAGCAGGAACTGGTGGTGCTGAACCAGCGGACCCATCACGAAGTACGTGAGCACCATCGCCCCCGCCCACACCACGTTGAACTGCCCGGTCGCAGCGCGAAGCCGCCTGCCCCGACGCCCGCCGGAGAGGTAGCTCTCGACGACGGGCCAGAGAACCCCGGTCAAGGGGGAATACAGGGCGACCATCGCCCACCAGACCCAGGGGGCATCGATCTGCAGGGCACGCGCGCCGAGAGGCAAGAGCGTCGCCAGGCCCAGCAGCACGAGCACTGCAGCGAGCACGGTGCGCGGGGTCAGCCATGTCCAGCGCTGTTCCATGCGGACGAGCGCGGGACCGACGAACAGCGCTCCGGGGATGTAGGTGAGCCCGAACAGGACGCTCAGGCCAAACAGGGAGGGCGCGGGCGATTCGAAGCGCCGTTCAAGCAGGAGGTAGACCCCGTGCTGCACGACAGCGGTGCCGATGCTGCTGAGAAAGGCGATGCTCTGAACGACCCAGAGCGAAGCAGGCCGGCCGTGGGGGGGAGTCTGTGGGATGGACATGGGGCGTGCCGAACGCAGAGGACGCACGGGGGGTGCCGACCGTCGGTGTGAGCGCCGCGTGGCGTTGCAGGCATTGAGGGGCGTCACATGGCCCGGTATGCCTGCGCCACAGCCTTGCCTCGGGCACGGGCGGATCGTAGCATGGGCGTGCGGCGTGGCCGCTGTGAGCACCCGTAGCTCAATTGGATAGAGCGTTGGCCTCCGAAGCCAAAGGTTGTGCGTTCGAGTCGCGCCGGGTGCATTTGTCTATCGAATGAGATGGCCGGAAGACCGCCCGTGGCGCCTCCAATTCCTTGGGGGGCGCGTGGGGTGGATCGTCTGGGTGCGGAGTCGCCCGGATGAGTCGGGATAACGGGGCCGGGCCCGAGCCGGGAGAGCCCCGGCGGTCTGAATCGGGGCGGCGAACCGATCCGGCCCTCGCACGTTCGCGTACTGTCAAGGAGATTCGTCCCCGGGGCGTCAGCGGACGAGCGCCCGGGCCGGTCTGGGGTTGCCGCGCAGAAGCGCGGCGCAAGCGAAGGGGCCGACGATGAGACTCGCACGCGTAGGCATTGCATTGATGCTCGGCTTGGCGGGGCTCCCCGTGGACGCTTCGTGGCTGGACCAGCCTGCGGCGCCGGCCTCTCAGCCGGGAACGCCGACCCCGGAAGAGCCCAAGCCCGACGCCCCCAAGCCCGACGTGCCCCGGCCAGCCTCGCCCGGCGCCGAGCAACTGAAGGCGGACCTGCCCACCCCCGATGCGCTCTTCGCGAGGCACCTGGAGGCGATCGGCGGGCTGGAGGCATTCAAGGCAAAGAAGAACTGCTTGAGCGAGGGGACGATCACTACGCCGGATCGATCGTTCTTTGCGCTCTACTCGTCGATCAACGTGGCGCGGAACAAGCTCCAGGTCCGTATTGAAGTGCCCGGGACGGGTTCGGAGACGCGCATCTTCAATGGCGAGTACGGCTGGGTCGTGTACAGCACGAACAGCGCGAAGGTGCTGGTGGCGGAAGATCTGCTTGATCTTGCCCAGGCGGCGGACCTTCACGCGATGGTCGAGCATGACGAGGTGTACAAGAACGCCGTCACGCTGGGGGAGAACGAGGTCCGGGGCGAGGCCTGCTACACGGTGCAGGCCGACAATCGCTACGGCGCCCGCGAGAAACTGCACTTCTCCAAGCAGACGGGGCTGCTGCACGCCTTGGAGACGAAGTCGGGCACACCGGACCGGGGGCAGCAGCCGCTCTTCATCATCCAGCGCGAGTACAAGTCCTTTGACGGCATCCTGGTGCCGACGATGATCACGCAGGAGGATTCTCTTGGCAACCTGGTGAACATCAAGATTACGAAAGTGAAGTTCGACATCCCGGACGCCGACGTGCCGGACTTCACGACGCCGCAATGGCTGCTTGATGCGCTGAAGAAGGCGGAGGATGAACGCGCGGGAGATGCGAAGCCGGGCGAGGCGGCGCCCGCCGGCAGCCAGCCGCCCTCGGGCGGCACGCCCCCACCGGGAGGTGCGTGAGGTGAAATCCTCATCCGCTGCACGAGAAGCGACGCGGGGCTGCCCATTGAACGCGCACGGTTCGGCGTGGATGCGAACTCTTGGGGGCGCCGGCCGGCTTGATAGGGGCGCCACGTTGTCTGCGCGGTCACGAATCGTCAGTGTCGCCTGAGGTCACGATCTCTTGAGTGTCAACGGAATGGTGGATCCGAGCCGCTCCGCAGCGAGCTTCTCCCACCCGCTGCCGAGTTCACCGATGGGGTCCGGGGGGATGATGTCCACTTTCTTTTCGCCGAGCTTGGCCTCGCCGCGCTGCACACGACCCTGGAAGGTGCGGCACTCTTCGAGGAGGCGGGGCAGGATTTCCTCTTCGGGCACGTTGGCGACGCGCTGACCCTGGACGTAGATGATGCCGCGCCGGTCGCCCGCAAAGACGGCCACATCGGCGCCCTCGGCTTCGCCGGGCCCGTTGACGACGCACCCCATGACGGCGACGCGCATCGGGAGCGTGATCTCGCGAGCGAGGGTGGCGCGGACACTCTGGACCAGCGTGAACAGATCGACCTGGATGCGGCCGCAGGTGGGGCAGGCGATGAGTTCAGCGCCCTTGCGCTCCCGAAGGCCGAGGGTGTAGAGGAGTTCGAGGCCATCCTCGACTTCACCCGCGTGATCGCTGGCGTAACTGATGCGGATGGTGTCTCCGATGCCGTGAGCGAGCAGCGTGCCGAGGGCGACGACCGAGCGGATGCACCCGGTCTCACGCGGGCCGGCATGGGTGACGCCGAGGTGCAGGGGGTACGGGAAGCGAGCCGCGATCTCGGTGTACGCGTCGATGACGTGGGGCGCGGCCATGCTCTTGGCGCTGATGACAATGTCGTGGAAGTCGTGATGGCGAAAGACTTCGAGGTACTCCTCGAGTTTGACGATCATGATCGCGAGCAGGTACCCATCCTTGCGGTCGGAGAAGACCGCGCCGAGTTCCTTGAGGCGCTTCTGCTTGTCCTTACGCTCGATGATCGAGCCTTCGTTGACGCCGATGCGGATGGGGATGCCCTGCCCGCCGTTGGCCTTCTTGCAGGCCTCGATCACCTCGCCGACCTGCGCCCGGTCGCTGATGTTGCCGGGATTGAGGCGGATTTTGTGGACGCCCGCTTCGATCGCTTCGAGGGCGCGCTGGAAGTGACAGTGGACATCGGCGACGATGGGGACGGGCGATTCGGCCAGGATCGTGCGGAGGGCCTCGGTGTCCTTCTTCTCCGGCACGGCGACGCGCACGATGTCGGCCCCGGCGGCGGCGTATCGGTGGATTTCGGCGAGGCACGAGGCGATGTCGTGGGTGTAGCCCGCGTTCATCGTCTGCACGCTGACCGGGGCGGGAGTCGTGGGCCGGCCATCTCGCGTCGGCAGCCCGCCGCCGATGCGGACCAGGCCCGTGCGCTCGTTGCCGACAATGACCTGGTGTGTGGAGCGGCGAGGAATCACCGGGGATGGTAGGGGAGGGGGGTGAGGACCGGGCGGGCAAATGCTCTGCGGATGAGGCCGTTGAGGGGTCTGAACCTACCGTTTGAGATGATCGCAAGAAACTGCGGAAGTGCTGTGGCCCGGCCCGTGAGGTGGCCGGTGCGGGCCGGGCTTGGCCTGGTGCTGTTCGTTTCGGCCCTCGGGGTTGCGCAGGTTGCCGGTCCGGCCGGGCCTGTCGAGCGTGCGCCGCTCGCGCAGCCGGCCCGCGCCCCGTTGCCCGGCGGCACGTCCGAGCGCGAGGTCGAGTTTGCCGGTGGCGCGGAAGGAATGATTCTGCGGGGCACCTTGCTGCTGCCGAAGGGGGCGAGCGGGGCTTCGCCGGCTCCGGGCGTGCTGCTCATCTCGGGCTCGGGCATTCAGGACCGTGACGAAACGATCATGGGGCGCAAACCGTTCCGGGTGCTGGCCGAAGCGCTGGCGGCGCGGGGCTACGCGGTGCTGCGGTACGACGACCGGGGTTCCGCCGTCGCCAAGGTGGGACGATCAACCGGGCCGATGTCGGGCTTCACGTTGGAGGATCAGTCACGCGATGCGGCGCGCGCCATCGCGTTCCTCGGCGAACAGCCCGACGTGGACGAGACCCGGCTCGTCGTCTGCGGGCACAGCACCGGGGGCATCGAGGCGGCGTACCTGCTCGCGCGCGGCGAGGTGCCCGGCGCCGCGGTGTTGCTCGGCTCGTCCTGCGTGACCGGAGAGGCTCTGGTTCGTCGCCAGGGGCGCGACATTCTGCAGGCGACGCACGAGGCGGGGCAATCCGGCTTGACGGATGCCCAGGTGAGCACCTTCGCCGACCTGCAGGAACGGCTGACCCAGGCCGCGGCGGATGACGACGAGGCGGCGCTGCAGGCCGCGGCAGAGGAACTCGTGAGATTCGGGCTGCCGCTCCGCGCCCCGGGCATGCAATTGAACGACCAGATCGTGGCGCAGGCGAAGGCTGCCTCCATCGCCCCGTTCAAGGAGGTCTGGATGGCGGACTTTCTGAGGCACGATCCGGGACCGAACCTCGCGCGGGCAAGGGTTCCCGTGCTCGCGGTCTTCGGCGGGCGAGACTTGCAGGTGAGCCCGGCGATCAACACCGGACCGGCTACGGCGGCCCTCAGCCGCGCCGGTGTGCGCGGCTCTCGCGTGGTCGTGCTGCCGCTCGTGAACCACCTTTTTCAGCACGCGACAACCGGCCTGCCCGCGGAGTACGGCGCGCTGACGGACGAGATGGGGCCCGAGCTCACATCGCTGGTGGCCGACTGGCTGGATGACGTGCTCGCGGGCGCGGCGCACGGGGGATGAGGGTCACGAGCCGATGAACGCACGCCACTGGCGAAGGCCGTCGCCGTCGCGGTAGCTGATCCGCTCGTCGGATACTTCGACGAGCCGCCCGTTCGCAAAGTAAAGCCAGCGCTCGAAGATCGCCGGGGTCCGCCGGTCCACGGCCCGCACGAGCCATTCTTCAACTTCAAGATCGTCCTGGCGCGCGGTGGACCGGAGTGACGTGAGCGCGGCCGGGAATCGGCCCAGCGCTTCGTCGCGCGGCATTCCGAGCGTTAGCCCGCGATTGGCGGCGACGACCTTCGCGAGTTCGCTGCCGGTGACCCGTTGATACTCGGGCGCGTCGAAGGCGTCGTGGTCGCCGATATGAATGGCGCACCCGGAGAGAGCGAGGAGGCAAGGCAGGAGCGCCGCAGCGCCACGGGAATGAGACTTCATAGTCGATCCCTTCGGGATTCAGGGCTGCGGATTTCGACTCCGGTCGCCGGTCCGGGCCGGGCGGCGCGGTGAATCGGGTTGCGAGGGGGTCATCGCCCCGCGCGCCGCGCGGCCACGGCTTCGAGGCTCTCGATTGTGTCGAGGACCGTGATCAAGGTGATGGAGGTTGCTTCGATCGGCATGTGCTGGTCCCACGGCGCCGCGCGCACACCCCCTAGGGCGTCCGCCGGGTTCCGGTACATGCGCGCCGTGGACTCATCGGCGGTCAGTTGCCGGAGGAAGCGCAGCGAGGAGAGGAGAGACATCAGTTCCGCCGCGAACTCGTCTTCGGTGGTGAGGCGGGGGTCGCCGAGCATGGCGCTGGCAAGGGAAACCGGCCGTGCGGTGTGCCAACTCGGAAGGGGCACCTTCCCGGATGTAAAGACGAGGCCCCCGGCGAGGTCTTCGGCCTCCGGGCCGGTGTCGTTCGGCGTGAGCTGGTTCGCCCACATGAGCGATCGGGTCTGTCTCAGCAGGGGCGCGGCGGCGACTGTTGGCTCACCCTCCGCGAGCGCGATCTGGGCCCAACCGATGAACGGCGTGAGGCCAACCACGCTTCCGGGTTCGGCGTTCTGAAGGAGATTGACGAGGATGTCGCGGGCGCGTGCGGCGCGCTCCGGGTGCTGCGGGCTCGCGAGGCACGCCAGCCCCCATGCCCCGGCAGCGCGAACTCCCGGCGACTGCGCGGTAAAGTCGCCCCCAACGTCGAGCGCCCGTTCCGCGGCCGCCAGGACACGCCCCCCCGGGCCATCCGGGGTCGCCACGCCGGAGAGCGCACCCGCCCAGAGTGCCGCGCCGGCGGGGTCATCCAGGAGCGCGGGGTTCGACGCGAGGCGTTCGTCCTGTCGGTTGACGAGGGCGCCAAGGGCGCGGGAGAGCGGCTCGGGGACGCCGCCTCGGCTTGTCGTGTGATCGACAGCTCGGCGCAATGCGAGGGCCGCGAGCCCGCGCGCCACTTCGCCCGGCGGGGCATCGTCGGCCTTGCCGGGCACCGGAAGCCAGGTCCCGGTCAATTCGCCTTCGGGGCCGACCGCCCGAGCAAGATGCCCGGCGAGCGCAGATGCCCACGCGCGCAGGGCGGCGCTGTTCATGGACCGCTGGTCGACGTGCAGGCCCGACCGGCGGAGGAACTCCGGTTCCGCGCCGGGGCGGATCTGGGCAAGATGAGTTGTGCGAAAGTGGTAAAAGGCCAAGCCGGGAATCTGGCGAAGTTCATCCAGCGGCATCAGGGCGAGGGCCGTCTCGCCGCTGACATCAGAGGCGAGGACGCGAAGCGTGTGCCCGGGTGTCGCGCCGGACTCGATGAACGACTCGGGGAAACGGGCGACCACGCGAGTGCCGAGGCGCACGGCGACGCCTTCGAGCCCCGGCGAGATCAGCAGCGTGGCGTCGGCGAGGGCCTCGGGCGCGAGGGGCACGAGCTCCCCCGCGAGTTCGAGGCTGATCGTCAACTGCGGCGCGATCTCACGCAGCGCCGCGGCGCGCGTCGCGTCGGCGGGCAGCAGCAGGCGGCGCCCGGCCTGCTCCATCGCGTCGCGCACGGCGAGGTCGAGCGTGCGGTCGATCGACTCGTCCTGGGCGATCCACACCCCGCGCCCGACGGTCTCTCCCCGGAGTCGGAGGGTGACGCACGCGCCTCGGCAGGCGAATCCGGTGGGCTCCGTGGCATCCCAGCGGAGCACCCGCTCGCGGACCGCCCGGAAGGCGATGAACGTTTCGTCGGGGGTTGGCGGCGCGGGCTCCGACATCGGCGCGTGGCCCGCAGATACCGAAGGCACGGGTCCGAGAATTGCGGCAAGGGCGACCCACGCCCGGGCCAAGTGCAGGAAACGTGTGTTGCGTCTGGTCAACATCGTGGATGATCCTGTGCCTCGCGGTAGCATAGTTGGACGTCCCAGGCCCGTTCGCGGGCGCCCGAGGGGCGGGCGCGGGTGAAGGATCGCCCTGGCACGCCAGTTGAACGGAGTCCCTCAACAACTTGAGAGAGGACTCACCATGGCCCGGCTCTTCGTTCTTGGTGCGAACGGCAGAAAAATCGCGATCCTCGCGGCACTCAGTTTCCTGGCCATGTGCTGATCTCCCCAGAGACCACCCCCGGCAGGGCGAAGGCGCAGTCTCGCCCTGCCGGACGTTTTGAGGTGATCGGTCCAAAAAAAGAGCCGAGGCCGCGTGAGCGACCTCGGCAGGAACATTGCGGATTGGACCGTGTCGGAGGTCTGGGCGGGTGTGGCGTCGGCCCGGGCCCGCGAGGCGGATCTCCGGCGCAACGTTAGGGGAAGATGCCGCGCACGGCGTAGGCCTTGGCGATGTGGTCAAGCGAGGCGATGTACGCCGCCGAGCGCATGTCCATGTTGTACCGCTGGCGGGCGACGAGCGTGCGCCGGGCCGCGGCGACCATGTGCTGGTTGAGCTTGCGGTCAACCTCTTCGATGTCCCAGATCGTGCAGGTCTTGTTCTGGACCCACTCGAAGTACGAGACGGTGACGCCGCCGGCATTGGCGAGGATCGCCGGGATCACTTCGATGCCGCGCTTCTGGAGCACGCGGTCTCCGGCGGGAGTCGTGGGGGCGTTGGCGCCCTCGGCGATGATCTTGGCCTGAATCCAGTTGGCCTCGCGCTCCTGGATCATCTGCTCAAGGGCCGCGGGGATGAGCACGTCCACCTTGGCCTTGTAAAACTCCTCGACCGAGCAGGGTGAGGCGCCGGAGAAGCCGGCGACGCCGCGAGCCTTCTGGACGTGGGTGAGAAGGGCCTCGGTATCAATGCCGTTCTCGTTGATGATCGCGCCGGTGTGGTCCATGACCGCGGTGAGCTTGGCGCCGTGCTTGGCGAAGATGCGCGCCGACCACGAGCCGACGTTGCCGTAGCCGATCACGCTGAACTTCAGGCCCTGCGCACTCTTGAAGCCCAGCGCGGGGAGCAGTTCAACGAGCGTATCGACCACGCCCTGCCCCGTGGCCTTCTCACGTCCCAGCGAGCCGCCGATCTCGACGGGCTTGCCGGTGAAGGTTCGCATCGAGTCCCACGTGGCCTTGTTGTTCTCGGCCATGCTGGCGTACGTGTCGGCCATCCAGGCCATGATCTGGGCATTGGTGTTCACATCGGGGGCGGGAATGTCGTAGTCCGGCCCGATGTAGCGGAAGATCGACGCGCAGAAGCGCCGGCTCACGCGCATCACCTCGTCCTGGCTCAACTTGCTCGGGTCGCACTTCACGCCGCCCTTGCCGCCGCCGTAGGGGATGCGGACAAGCGAGCACTTGAAGGTCATCAGGAGCGCGAGGCTCTTGACATCGTCGAGATGCACATCGGGGTGGAAGCGGAGCCCGCCCTTGAACGGCCCGAGAGCGTTGTTGTGCTGAACGCGATAGCCCTTGAAGAGCTGGTGGTGCCCGTTATCCATGCGCACCGGGAAGTGGACCATGATCTCGGACATGGGCTGGGCGAGAATGATCTTGAGGCGGTGCGGCAGGCCCATCGTCTCCGCGGCCCCGAGCATCACCTCGCAGGTCTGCGTGTAGAGATTGTCCGGGTCCTTGGGGAACCCGAGTTCGTCAAAGACCGGGTTGCGGTTGACCGGGGCGCTCGCCGTCATGGTGGTCATGGAGTGCTTCTCGCTGGTGGCGCGGGGCTGGGAACCCGTCGGCGTGCTCGCCGGGCCGCGGCTCGCGGCGCCGCATCGACCTCGCTCGCCAGGCCCTACGCTCGGGTCAGCGTGCGTCGCGGCGTCGCGACGGTTCATCCCGCCGCGGGCGCGATAGTAGCCCGGGAGAAGCCGATGGTGGTGTACCTGGCAGCAGACCTGATCTGGGCGACGCGCATCAAGGCGACGGGTGAAGACTCGGGCGTGCCCTGCCGCCCCGTGCGCACAATGGAGATGCTTGACGCCCGGCTGGAGGACTCGCCGGTGAAAGCCCTGATCGTGGACCTGGAGGCCGGACCGCTGGCGAAGGACATGATCGCGCGGATGCGGGGCGATGACGCCGGTGAACGCGAGCGCGCTGTCAAGATCATCGCCTTCGGGCCGCACGTCCAGCACGATGACCTCGACGCGGCGAGGCGGGCCGGGGCGGACGTCGCGATGACGCGCGGGGCATTCGACCGTCGCCTCGGCGAGGTTCTGCTCACTTTCGGGGTGTAGACCCGAGCTTGCCTAGAATCTCTTCCCCCACGGTGGGGCCTGGTCCGGCGCATGGTGCGTCGGCGGGGAGAGTCTGGCCATCAACCGCCCCTTTGGGGCACGCCCCGGGATTGGCCCGGGGTGGGGCGCTCGGTGCCGCGAAACGGCGTCCGGCGCGAACGGAAGCACACATGATTGACGAAAACCTGATCGCTTCGCTCGGCATGATCGACAAGGACGCTGACGCGCTCATCCGCGAGGCCCTGGGCGCCAAGGCCTCGGGCAAGAGCGGGATGGACGATTTCCTGAGCGAGGAGATCCAGGCAGCCTCCCCGGGCAAGCTGCTCAAAGGCAAGGTGGTCGGGTTCGCGGGCGACGATGTGGTGATCGAAGTGGGGCTCAAGAGCGAGGGCCTGGTGCCGCGCGAAGAGTTCCCTGACCCCGCCGGCCTCAAGGTCGGCGACACGGTCGATGTGCTGCTGGAATCGATGGAGGGGGATGAGGGGCTCATCCAGCTCTCGCGCCGCAAGGCCGAGCGCATGCTCAACTGGCAGCGGATCATCGATACGACCAAGGAAAGCGATGTCGTGACCGGCACGGTGATGCGCAAGATCAAGGGGGGCCTGCTGGTGGACATCGGCGTGCCGGTCTTCCTTCCGGCCAGCCAGGTGGACATCCGGCGCCCCGGCGAGATCGGCGATTTCATCGGCAAGAAGATCCGCGCCGAGATTCTCAAGATCGACATCGAGCGTCGCAACATCGTGATCTCACGCCGGAAGCTCATCGAGACCGAGCGCGACACGGCCAAGAAGCGCCTGATGGAGACCCTCAAGGAGGGCGACATCGTCCGCGGAACCGTCAAGAACATCGCCGACTTCGGGGCGTTCGTCGATCTCGGCGGCATCGACGGCCTCCTCCACATCACCGACATGTCGTGGGGGCGCATCAACCACCCCAGCGAGATGGTCAAGATCGACGACGAGGTCGAGGTCAAGGTTCTGAACATCGACCGGGAGAAGGAGAAGATCGCGCTTGGCCTGAAGCAGCGTGAACCCAGCCCGTGGGAGGCGATCGAACAGAAGTACCCCGTCGGCGCCCGCGTCAAGGGGCATGTCGTCAGCCTCATGTCCTACGGCTGCTTCGTGCGGCTTGAAGACGGCATCGAGGGCCTCGGTCACATCTCCGAAAGGTCCTGGACCAAGCGCGTCAACCACCCCTCCGAGATGGTGCAGGTGGAGCAGGAGGT
>JADLCM010000012.1 GCA_020847175.1 Phycisphaerales bacterium | reverse complement strand
CTGACGAACGCCGCGTAGCCCGCCGGGCATCGGGGCGGAAACACCCTGCCCCGATGATCGAAAGGCCGACATCACGCGCTCACGCCGAAACACGCGGCACAATCGCACGGTTGCTCAGAGGTCTCCAGAGCATTGCGACGCTCAGGCTCGGAGATGGTCGGGCACAACGTCCTGCAGCTCTCACGGCTGTACACAAGACGACTGAATGACGGAGAGACTATGAGGCTAATTGGGTTCTCAATCGGACCTGTCCAGAGTTTCATCGCCACAGCGCGAACTACTCGCGATCTGTGGGCGGGCAGCTACATCCTGAGCCGTCTGACCGAGTGCGGCATTGAGAAGGTCTCGACTGAACTCCACGGCACCATCGTCTTTCCGGTGGTACCTGCGAACAAGTCTTGCGTGGCGTGCGTGCCGAATCTCTTCGTGGCCACGCTGCCCGATGACGCGAGGGCAGATGCGACTGAGTATTTGGTGACCGAAGTGCATCGCGTATGGAAGGACAAAATCAGTCATGCGGTCCGAAGCGGTTTGATGCAACTGTGGGGCACGGGGTGGGACGATGCGTGGGAGTTCCAGATCGAACACTATTTTGACATTCGGTGTGTGGCCGTTCCGCTTGAAGGTGATTGTGGCACGAAGTATGCGAGGGCGTATCGGAACCTGATGCAAGTCATGGCCGCTCACAAGGTGCTCCGCATTGTGCCGCCGCATGAGCCTTGCGATGAGAATAGGCCAAAATGCTCCCTCTCCGGCGTGCATGCTGTCATGGGTCCGCGACGAAGTGGATACGGGGCGCTGCGGGGCTGGTGGACTCGTGCATCGGACTTGAGTTCGAGGGCGGGAGGCGCTCGTGTCAAGCCGGGTGAGCGTCTGTCTGCGGTAAGTCTTGTCAAACGCTTTGCGTGGTCCTTCAGTTGGAAAGCGGAGCCCGGACGGGAGCTCGCAGCCCTTCGTTTCGAGGATACCGCGACAATTGCCGCTGCGAAGTGGCTGCTGCAACATAGAATTAAACCATCCGAATGGAACAACCCGCGTTGGAGCGGGCAGTGGCTGCACTGGCCGACGCCGGACGCGGGCAGTGGCACCTGCGCCGGGCATCTCGAGGGCAGGACGAGTGAGCGGGATCCCGGGGAGAGCCCGATTCCAGGAGCGCTCTGGTCAAAGATCAGGGATGCACGAGATCCGGAGGAGGGAGGCGGTCCTGCGCCCGCGTACTACGCTGCTCTCATGATGGATGGTGACAATATGGGTGCGCATGTCAATCGCGCTGCAGGGTCCATGACTGGGCACCAGGAACTCAGTCGCATGCTCAGTGAGTTCGCCGCAGCACACGCGCCGGGCATCATCGAGAACGAGACGCTACATTGTGGGCAGCTTGTGTACGCGGGGGGAGACGACATTCTGGCAATGCTCCCGGCATCAACCGTTATCGCGTGCTCCGATGAGCTACGGAAGAAGTATGAGACGTTCATGTCCTCACGGGCAGGGGGTTCCTATACGATGTCGGCAGGCATCGTTGTCGCGCACTTCAAGGATGATCTGCGGTTCACGTTGGAGCACGCACGCGCCGCCGAGCGGGAGGCGAAGGATGCGGGGCGGAACCGGCTTTGCATCCGCATCCTCAAAAGAAGCGGCGAGCACGGGTCTGCGGTCTGCACCTGGGCCGCAGTTGAGTGGCTGGTGGGTATGCGTGAGTGCTTCGAGAAGGGCGACAGTGATGGTTGGACGCACCGGCTGACGGCGAGCGAGCACATTCTGAGGCGGCTGCCTGCGGAAGCACAGCGAACCGAAATGGAGCGGGTCTTGGAATCAGCGGAAGGAGTGTCCGACGCCCTGCGCTCGCACGCGCGCAAGTTGTGGGACGAGCTGGCAAACCCCACAGGCGGTGGAGATGCGGCACCCGGAGGTGCCACGCACAAGGAAGATCGGATGGCGCGTTTCTGTTTCTTTGCACGAGCCGCATCATTCTTGGCGAGGAAGGGGGTCGTATGATGGACCTCCAGCATTCCTCGCGTCGTGCGTTTCTGCTCAAACCACTGGATACTCTGTTTTGTCGTGATGGACGGCCCTTCGGTTCGAGCGTCATGGTGTCCGGCGGCTTGCCCCAACCCCAGACGGTCGCCGGCGCGCTTCGGACGCGGGCCTTGCGTCGTCACGGCGTGTGTCCGCCCGTGCGCGGTCCGGGTCACGGTGACCTGCCTCCCTTGGTTCGCGGCATGAGCGTTCGGGGACCATGGCTTGCTTGGATCGACGCCGATGGAAGACCAACGATTCTGCTCCCAGCGCCCGCAGACATCGTTCAGCCTGCAAAGGGTGCATCAGGAAAGCTCGCTCGACTTGGGGTTCTGCGCACGCCTCCTCCTGGGTGGGAGACTCGAAGCGGATACCCGCCGTTCCCCTTGTGGCTCACACATGACGCATCGTCAGGGATCGACGCACGCGATGACGATCAACAGTTTGAGCCGCTTCGTGGGTTTGTGACGCTTGGCGGCATGGAACGGTATTTGGATGGAGATACACCCGAGGAGCATGAGGTCGTTCCGGAGCGGCCCAGACGTACAGACAACGGAGCTCACGGAGGGCTTCCGCGGAGCGTGAACGGCCTCTATGTCCACGAACCGCGCGTGGGAATCCAGGTGAGCATCAACGAGCGCGCCGCAACACAGTCGCAGTTGTACAGCGTTCGAATGCTCCGCCTTGCCCGGCAGGTATCTCTGTATATTGAAGTTGATGTTCCGAAGGAGGTGGAAGAGGAGTGCGATAAGGTCTTCCCGGTTGGGGGGTGGACGGTGCTGCTCGGCGGCGAGGGCAAGGTTGTCCAGGCCAGCCGGTGTGAGCCCGTATCATGGCCCCGCCGCTCAGATACGCGAGACAGAGTGCTCGTGGTGTTGATCAGCCCAGCACTCTTCCCGACTCCTCCGTGCTCCGTGCCGACATCGCCTCCTGGATGGAAGCTGGTCGCCGCCGCCGTTCCGGGGTTTGTGCCCGTGTCAGGTTGGGATCTGCGGCGCGGTCAGCCAAAGCCAACCCGTCACTTCGTACCTGCCGGGAGCGTGTACTGCTTTGAACGCGACACTTCCAGTGCCAAGCCGCTGCCGAACAGGCTTGGTGAGGTTGGGGATCCACTGGACGGTTCCGCCAACGTCATTCCCCAAGGATACGGTGTTTCTCTCCAAGGAGCTTGGTCAAATGGCTGACGTACGAGATCTCAAAGGTCTCTTGTTCGGGCTGCACGCGCGCACTTCGCTCCATCCCGGGGCGGGTCAGGCGGTTGGAACCGTCGATCTTCCGATTAAGCGTGAGAGGCACACCAACTGGCCCATGATCCAAGGATCCGCGGTCAAGGGCGTGCTCCGCGACGTCTGCCGTGAGCACCTGGCGCACGGGACGTACGGCGGCGATCGTCTCAAGGCAAACTCCGATTCAGACTTGGAGGCGGTGTTCGGGCCCGCAACAATTCAAGCGGGCGACGACACCGCTTGGGCCGGCGCCCTCATTGTGACTGACGCACGTGTGCTTGCCTTTCCGGTTCGCTCACTCAAGGGCGTCTTTGCATGGGTCACATGCCCGCTCGCGCTGCAGCGGCTCAAGGACGACGCGGCGATCACGGGTCGCGCGCTCACGTTCGACGTCGTCGCCCCTGCGGCGGACACGGCGTTCGCAGGCCCCGAGATCAGAATCGTCACCGGCACGAGCACCGCATTGGTGGTCGAGGAGTTGAGCTTTGATGTGCGAGATCAGGGCACCGCGCTGAGCGCAGCAGCGAATGCGATTGCATGTCTCGCCTCCCCGGCAATGGCAGTGCCCCCGAGTGATCGGAAGGACGCGGTGATGAAGCGCTTGGCGATCGTCACGGACGATGATTTCACATACTTGGTTGAGTACGCGACAGAGGTCTCCGCACGAATTGCGCTCGACTACCGTACCAAAACCGTTTCCGGCGGCGCCCTGTTTTATCAGGAGTGTCTGCCGCCCGAGGCGCTATTGTATTCGGTTCTGTTGACCGATTCCTCGCGGAGCAGCAGAGGCGGCACGGTGAAGACCAGCGACGACGTACGCAAGTTCATCTGCAACTGTCTGCCGAAGTATCTTCAGATCGGCGGTGACGAGACGACTGGCAAAGGCATATGCGCCACGCGGCTGTGGCCCGATCAAGGAGGCATGGAGTGACAAAGCAACCACATGCGCCGGATGCTGCCGCGCCAGGTCCTGCCCACGAACGACTCAACTTGGAGCAACGAAGAGCACGGGACGCGTGGAAGGTCGTCGCCACGCTGGTCCGCGACCATTCCAGCTCCGGACCGGACAAACGGACGAAGGCGGATGACGTTGCGCTTGGGTTCGCGCGCCAGTCAAGGAAGCTGCCGTACCGGGTCATGGCCGCCGGTGTGGGACAGGCGATCGTGTTCGTGTACTCGAAATCGGGCGTAGGAAAGCATAAGAACCAACGGACGGACGCCGAAAAGGCCAATTGTCTGCTTCTCCGTGAACTGGCACGGTGGCTCCTGGGGGAACGCCTTGGGCTCCGGCCAGAGAGGCACGAATCACAACCAGAATCCGCGATCATCGAGCTGCTCACGGGAACGATTCCGAATGTGAAGGCCAACAGCGCATTGATCCGCTTTGTCACTTCGGAGATGGTGGCCTACCTGAGTTGGATGAATCGCTTTCTTGCCGGGCAGGGATGGTCTGTTGACGACATGGACGACGGCGAGGCAACATCATGAATGTTCCCACGATTCCGCTTCCGGCGATGACGCGGGAATTAGTTGTCAGAAACCTGCACGACGCCAACCCGGGCCTGGTGCTGGACAAGTATGTGGAGTCGTTGAGTGCGAAGAGAGTCTCCGGGGCAGATCCCGACGAGGGCGGCGGCTGGACCAAGGTCGTGCAACGCCCCGCGCTCGACCGCCTAGTCAAGGCGACGCAGTCGAGCGAGCTGTCTTCCGCGTTCTCGAGTGCGCGTGTGGCCTGGACTGAGATGACCGATCACCTCATCTCGCGCCATGGTGGAGTGCGATTGCAGTGCAAGGGCGTGTCGCCGCTGGCGATCCACCTATCACGGGCCTCGGTACTTGAGAACGCGGGGTTGTGCCTGCATCCGGTGTACGGATTCGTCTGCCTTGCCGGGGCCGGGCTGAAGGGGCTCGCCCGCGCGTATGCATGTGAGGTATGGTTCCAAGACGAGCCGCAGCAAGCGTCTGCGGCGAGCCGCCAGGCGGCGTTTGATCTCATGTGCCGTGTATTCGGGTACGGACCCTCACCGTGGCTCAAAGCGATGACCGCGCGGTATGGCGTCACGATCCCGAGGTCTCGCCCGGCTCCAGCCGATGAATGCCAGGATGCGCACTCAGCTGATGAAGAGGAGCCAACTGCCCGGGCCGGCGAAATAGTGTTTTATGATGCCTGGCCGGCCGAGGTCCCCAGAGTTGCCGTGGACATTGTGAATTGCCATCACCAGTCGTATTATGCCGAAGGTAAATCTCCCGGTGATTGGGAGAATCCGGTTCCCGTATGTTTTCCCGTCGTCGAGCCTGGCTGCACGTTCGATTTTGTGATGACGTGCCGCCGGATGTGCGGCGGAGTTGCTTCTGGAACCGCGCGGAGCGGTACAACGCCCAATCCTGCTGCGGCGGGACCGTGTAACCTTCTCACCCTGGCGAGCGGGTGGCTCATCGGAGGCCTCACCGAACTGGGATGCGGGGCGAAGACCGCTTCCGGATACGGCAGGTTTGTTCTCAGCCCGTCCTCCCCCGATCCTCGTGGTGCTTCGCGCCGTTCGACCACTCCGATCACCCTTCGGCTTGAGTCTCCGGCGTTTCTCGGTGATGCCGACGGTGGCGTGTCCGAGTTTCCGCGGTGTCCGAGCATCAAGGGGGTGCTCCGCCAGTGGTTCAGGGCGTGGAACGGACGCCTGACACCGGCGGAACTGCGGAAGCGGGAGGCGGATCTGTTTGGTTCGACGGCGACCGGCGTCGGAATCTCAGTCTCCGCAGATCCGGTCTCTCCTCAGTTGCGCCCGCTCCGTAAGGGGGCCGAGATGGGTGGAGGCGGTTCGGCACTCGGGTACATGGGATACGGCCCCGTGCAATACTCGAAGGAGACGGGCACGAACAGAACGTGTCGTCCGGCGGTCGACGCCGGGCAGGAGTTTGTGCTCAGGCTGCACCATACGGCCAATGGCGATGATCTCAACCGCACGATCTGGCTCTTTGGCGCTCTGGGTGGCCTGGGTGCTCGAAGCCGAAGAGCCTGGGGTTCTGTGACCTGGCTGCGTGGTGATCTCGCGTGCCCGAACTTGCCGAACTTGGCTGCATGTACCAGCCGCGACGCATACTTGCAAGGCCTTCACGATGGGTTGGCATTCCTGTGCCCCCACGCTGATCGACCGAGCGCGGCGAACATCGGGTGGACTGCGATTTCCCGAGAGACGCGTCTCGTGCTGAGCGGACCAGGCTTCCAGACCTGGCGGCAGGCGCTCGAAGCGCTGGGCGATCTGTTCATGGCATATAGGAATCGAGATTGCCGGGGTGGCGAACAGGTCGGTCCAGATTACTCCCCGACCAAGGACCTTCTTCATCAGAACGTTGCCGCAAGTTCCGTGCCGCAGCGCGCCGCATTCGGGCTCCCGTATGCGATCGCCTATCCCAGCCTCAAGAGGCCCATGGCAAGTGTGAAGGCGCCGGCCGCGACGTACACGCCGGAGTGGAGCGTCGGCGACCGGACCGTGAGCGGGCGGCGTGCTTCCCCCATCATCTGCAAGATCGTGCGACTCAATCGGCCAGATCGGCCGTTTCACTGGCAGGTCGCGTTCCTGCCATCGCAGTTTCTGCCGCAGGGCGCGACCGTGCGCGTCGAGCGAACAGACATCGTGAGGGCAGGTGTGGCGCCGACTTCGTTGCAGAAGGGCATTCCGGCGCCTGGGGCGCTCGGCGTCGCTCGTCCCGGAAGCACTTCGACACTCCTCATCGACTTCATGGACTGGCTGGAGAGCGAGCAGATCCGTTCAGGTTCACGCCATGTCCAGGGTCGTTCCGGTGGCCACGACGCCCCTAGGGCCGGAGGATCCGGCGCACAGGCCAGTGGCGGCACCTCAAAGCGACCCCGCAGAACACCCGTGTCACTCCGGATTACGGGCCCGCAGGAAACCAACAAGAAAGGAAACGTCTACTGGCCTGTCATCGAGACCGCAGACCCGAGCAAGGAGGGCAAGCTCTTCGGCAGGCCTCCGGATGGGACAACCCTCGAACCCGGCGCGATTGTGCAGGCCGCGGTGCTCGATGACAACCCCGGGAATCGTCAGTACGACTGGCCGAAAACGTAAGCACTTGAACCCCAGTGACACGGAAAGAATCATGCCCGTCACTCCACCCTTCAAATGGAATCGTGTGGTCCAGACAGACCGCTACTTCTTCGCCGAGTTCGAGATTCCGGGCGGAGTCATCGAGCCCGGGGAGTTGTCCAACATCGCACTGACGCCTCTGGCCGCCCGACGGGATCTCGGCATCGTGTTCTCGGGCCGCGGACCCGTCTGGCTCTACGCCCACCTGACTCACCTCGCCCACGCCTTCGCGTGGGTCGCGGTACATGATCCCAGACGGGGCGGCGCGATTGTCGTTCAGCGGCATGTCTCAAACGCACCATCCGTTGGGGAGGTCATACCATGTCCGCCTCTGTGAATGCCAACAAGCCGCCTGATGCCGACAGAGCACCTGAAGCCGCCAAGACAGCTGAAGACCTTGCCCCGCCCGAAGCCCGCCAGCCGACGCTGCGAAAGGCCCGAAACTGGTTCTGGCCGATCTTCGGCACGTGCCTGCTTGCGATTGCCGTCGCTGGTCACCTGGCCTCGATTGCGTTCTTTCAATGGATGTCGGGGCTGTTCTCCGGCGGCGGCGTGGTGCACTTCGTGCTGAGCGTCGCGGCGTTCGCGCTGTTCTACAGCTTCGCGTGCGCCCTGCGGTTTCGGCACTCCCGCCGGACGACCGCGCGAAAACTCGCCGGCCTCAAGCACAAGCCAAGAAGGCTGCTGTTCGTGTTCAGCGTGGCGGCGGCGGCGTTCGGGCTCCACGGCGCCGGCCTTTTCATCCACCATCACATTCACGCACCCTGGGTGCCCTGGACGGCACTGCTTCTCTTCCTTCTCCTCATCGCCTTCTCCGAGTGGCTTCAGGACAGATACGGCCCCCGCCCGGATGACCTGCTCCGCCTGAATCCGTCGGAGCCCCCGGTCGTCGTCGCGCCCGACGCCGAGGTTCCCTTCCGCTGCAGCGCGCTCGCCATGTTCGTCTCGAAGGAGGAAGAGGCGAAGATGGTGAGGTACAACCCCGATTCGCAAACATGGGAGTTGACCTATGCCCCGCAACGGCCCCCCGGTGTGCGTGTTTCTTTGCAGACGGACATCGATGCGCTGCCCCGGAGTTCCAGGTGGCAGCAGTTGCTGCGCCAGTATCGCGCCTGGCACCTGAAGCAGGAGCTCAAGCTCGTGTTCCTGGTCGGGTCGCCCGACATGCCCGCCGTGCCGGGCAAGGCCGGGTCGGGCGACGGATCCTTCAGACAACTTGAAGCCTGCGCGCAACTGCTCAGGATGTACGATCCGCCGGACGCCGGGCGCCGATTCATCCCCATCCAAGCCAACTTCACCGACTTTCTGCCCTGTACGCACGCCATCACGAACGACATCATCAGGGCGTGCGAGCACGAGCATATCGACCTGACCGAACTTGTCATCGACGCCACGGGCGGCACCAAGATCACGAGCATCGCCGCCCTGGCCTGCGTGCTCCAGAACGACGCCAAGCTGCAGTACGTCGAAACCGACGGCGCGTACAGGTCGCTGCTCTTCAAGCCGGTGCATCGCGATCCATTCAGGCCGTGAGCGCTGCCGCCGAGGTGGACGGCCCGCGCCCGGCCCGAGCAGGTGTCAACCTCACCGGCCGGCCGCGTTGATGCGGCGCCGGCCCGCGCTGCCCGCATCGCCGGGCCAGGTGCGATCCCGAGACCATGTCAAGACTCGGCGGCAGCGCGCCGGGTGGAGACGGGGATCGCACGACGCGCGCAAGCCCACCGGCGCGAAACACATCTCGCATGGTTGATCGACGCCGACGGGCCGGCTGAGCCATGTGTTGCCGCCCCGACCCGGGGCGCTGTGAAGCACAGAGCTGCCGCGTGGCGGTACGGCATCGCTGCGCCACGACGGCGCAGCGTCGTCGCTTGATTGCGGCACTTTCTGTTTCATTGCCCCTCGAAGGGGCTCGCTGTTGCACCACGGTGCACATGGAGCAGATCCGAGAACTGCTGTTTCAAGTGCCCCTCGAAGGGGCTCGCTGTTGCACGTCCCTCCCCGACGGCCTCAAGGTCGGCGGCTACTTGGTTTCAATTGCCCCTCGAAGGGGCTCGCTGTTGCACTCTACCGGCTGTACGAGTACAGCCTCAAGGGGAGTTTCAATTGCCCCTCGAAGGGGCTCGCTGTTGCACAAACCAACCACGTCTGCGACACCGACCCCGAGACCGTTTCAATTGCCCCTCGAAGGGGCTCGCTGTTGCACGGACGTTGCTCCTGCGTTGGCATCGGTCGGCACAACGTTTCAATTGCCCCTCGAAGGGGCTCGCTGTTGCACAAGGAAGCCATGAGCACCTCAAGTCCCCGACTCCACCGTTTCAATTGCCCCTCGAAGGGGCTCGCTGTTGCACGTTCGGAGATCTGTCCGGCATCGCTGCGGGCATCCTGGGTTTCAATTGCCCCTCGAAGGGGCTCGCTGTTGCACGGAGACGGGGCGTCTGACGTTCAGGGCGTGTTCCAGTTTCAATTGCCCCTCGAAGGGGCTCGCTGTTGCACCCTCGGCGTGGCGTTCCTGGAGCGGATCATGCGGGGTTTCAATTGCCCCTCGAAGGGGCTCGCTGTTGCACACGCGGCGCGCGGTGCGGCGACCCCGAGGGCATCTACTTCGTTTCAATTGCCCCTCGAAGGGGCTCGCTGTTGCACGCAAGGTCGAGATTGCAGACCTTCGGAGCCACCACGTTTCAATTGCCCCTCGAAGGGGCTCGCTGTTGCACGCCCTTGAGCGGGGCTGGTCGCACCCCAAACTCATCACGTTTCAATTGCCCCTCGAAGGGGCTCGCTGTTGCACGGGAGTACCGCAACGACGAGTATGACCACCCGAAGTTTCAATTGCCCCTCGAAGGGGCTCGCTGTTGCACGCGGGCCAAGGCGATCCTCGTGCTCGTGGGTACCGTTTCAATTGCCCCTCGAAGGGGCTCGCTGTTGCACGTCGATGAAAGACGGCCAGCGCGTTGCGAAAGCCTGCGGGTTTCAATTGCCCCTCGAAGGGGCTCGCTGTTGCACGCTGGAGGCGTTTCAGTTCAGCGTACCTGGCATACGCGTTTCAATTGCCCCTCGAAGGGGCTCGCTGTTGCACGACCCCAAACTGAACAAGTACGTCGTGAGCATCGAGTTTCAATTGCCCCTCGAAGGGGCTCGCTGTTGCACGCGCGGGGCGCTGGTTGCTATCCGGCGGCGCCGCTGATGTTTCAATTGCCCCTCGAAGGGGCTCGCTGTTGCACGGCCGTGGCCGTTTTTGACCCCAAGCTCAATAGATGTTTCAATTGCCCCTCGAAGGGGCTCGCTGTTGCACGGCATGCGCTGCTCCCCCGCTCAGCTCTGCTGGTCAACCGTTTCAATTGCCCCTCGAAGGGGCTCGCTGTTGCACACCTCCTCGTGGGTGTACGACATCGATCTCATGGCTGTTTCAATTGCCCCTCGAAGGGGCTCGCTGTTGCACGACGGGGAGACATGGGAAGCCATGACGCCTAAACAGAAGTTTCAATTGCCCCTCGAAGGGGCTCGCTGTTGCACACCAAAGTTGGCGAAGTACGTCGTCGCGATATCGCCGTTTCAATTGCCCCTCGAAGGGGCTCGCTGTTGCACGCGACCTCATCGACTGACCGCGCCACTGAGGAGGAGTTTCAATTGCCCCTCGAAGGGGCTCGCTGTTGCACTCAAAGGGGGTAAACTGGTATGCCTGAACGGTCCCGTTTCAATTGCCCCTCGAAGGGGCTCGCTGTTGCACACAGGACGCCAACGACGCCCTGAAGTCCCTGGACCTCGTTTCAATTGCCCCTCGAAGGGGCTCGCTGTTGCACAACACCGCATCCATTGAGGACTCTGGTGACTAACAGTTTCAATTGCCCCTCGAAGGGGCTCGCTGTTGCACTCGTCGGATGCGCCGGGGGTTTCCGGGGTGGCGTCGTTTCAATTGCCCCTCGAAGGGGCTCGCTGTTGCACCCCGCCCGGCAAGCTGGTCAAGGTCAACGGCCCCGCCTCCGGTTTCAATTGCCCCTCGAAGGGGCTCGCTGTTGCACAAGGCCGGATCGGGATACACGATTACATACCAGTGGGGTTTCAATTGCCCCTCGAAGGGGCTCGCTGTTGCACCGCACCCGCTCGGTCGGTGTGCGGTGCGTCGTACCCAAACTGCTGCGCCGCAAGGACTTGTCGTTGTCTTCCGGATTGCCAAAGTGCAACTCACACCATGCCCACCCTCCGGTGGGTTCCGAACGCGTGTTTCGGGGCCGGCGGCACTTGGCACGCTCAGTCGCCCTTCCTCACGCGCGGGCGGCCCACGCCGCGCGGTCCGGGATGACGGGAAGACCCCGTCAGCCGGAATGGCGCCCGAGGCTCGGCCCTCGCCGAGCACCGGGCACGATCAGTATACCACCCTTCGCCCACGCCGCATCGGCCGCGCGTGAGAGTTGATGCGGAGGCTTCAGAGCAGGAGGACCGGCTCCCAGACCTGCGGCTGGCGCATCCAGGAGTAGCGGCGCCGTGTGCCCCGTTCATCGATTGGCATCAGGTCGAACGCGTCCTCCCGCGCAAGAAGGGGGCCGATCCGGCACCGCAGTTCCACGAGATCGTCGGGCTCCAGCCGAAGCTCGAAGATCGAGTCCTGGATGCGCAGGCCGTAGCGGGCGAGGACATCGGCGACACGGCGACGGCGTGAATCGGCGCGGATGTCGTACGCGGCGACATAGAGGCTCATGGTGTTCCCCCTTCGCGCGGCGGCGGGTCGATCTCGGCGGCGGCGCCCTCCTCAGCGGGCTGGCTCGCCCCGGCGGGATGGACAAAGGGCTCGAAGGCGACAGCCGGGTCGAGCAGGTGACGGCGCAGCTGGCGGGCGGAGGAGAGGAGATGCGTGAGATAGGTGTGCGCGTCGGGCTTGCCTGCCGCGGTGCAGGGCCGGGCCAGTGCGTCATGAATGCAGGCGACCGCATGGCGGGCGGCTTCGGGCCGAATGCCGACCCTGAAGGGGCCGTCGGGGGTCGGCCGAAAATCGGTGGGCTTGAGCGCGGGCAGTATCGCGAGCACGGCGCGGTCCATCAGGTGCCGGAAGGGTTCCTGGAGGTCTGAGGCGAGTGAGGCGTGTCCGGCGCGGGCCTCGTGCAGCGCCCCGACCCCCGGTAGAAGCCCGGCCATGCGAACGGCCAGGATCGCCTGCCTGTGCAGCGTGGTGTGGGCGATGTTGAGGAGGATGTTCACGGGGTCATCAGCGTCGGGGGCCACGCGTCGGTCGAAGCGGCACCAGTGCGGCGTGCGGGCGCGGACGAGCGCGTACCACCGTCGCGCCGCAGCCCCTTCGACGCCCCGCAGCGTGTCCGGGCTGGGCGCCGCCAGGGCCCGGTTTTGGAAGGATCGCAGAGCGGCAGCGGTGCGGTCGTCCCCCTGCTCGACCGCCGCGGCCAGCGCCGCGTAGTTTGCGATCTTGGCCGCAATGAGGCGGCGTGCGATCTCAGTGCGTCGAGGCTCGTCGGCGGTCATGCGAAGCTGCGCGGCTACCGCTTCGGGTTGCTCGTCTGCGCCGTGCGTGCCGAGTTCTGCGACGGGCCGGCCCGAGTCGTCTGCGAGGATGAGGCGGATGTTTCTCGCGGCGAGTTCACGAAGCGCCTGACCGGTGGCGGTGGCGCCGCCGAGAACGAGCACCTCGCGCACGTGGTCGAACTCCACCGCGGTGTCGGGGCTTCCGTTCGCGTATGAGCATGACAGCCGCCCGTCCCGCACGCGAAGCACGGACGCGCCGGGGCCGAAGACGGCCCATGATCGTGATTCGGCGGATGCCGCGACGGTCTCGCCGGGAAGCGGAAGCGCGATCGCGCGGGGGGTGGGCGGGGGAGCCTGCCGCCATCCGAGCTCGTGTGCCTCCCGGGGCGCATCGGTCGGGATCATGCGCCATTGGTCGGATCGACGGAACTCAAAGCCCAGGAAGACGAAGGGCGAGGTGAGGTCCACCATGCCGGTCTTGCGTTGGTTCAAGGAGAGAAGCAGCGTCTGCGCGGCGTCTTCGGCCTGGGCGTAGACGCGCCGGGCCTGCGCCTGATCCTTGAACAAGATGAGAAAGTCATCAGCGTAGCGTACAAGCACTCCGCCATCGCGCGAGACTTCCTCGTCGAAGAAGTCCAGGAACAGGTTGGCCAGCAGGGGTGAGAGCGGCGAACCCGTGGGCACGCCGCGATCTTCAAACGGCGACCCGGCTTTGACCCACGCCATGAGCGCGCTGACCGCCGGTGCATCGGCGAGATAGGCGTGCAGTCGGTCCTCCAGCACGTGGTGAGGAATGGAATCGAAGAACGCCGTAAAATCGGATTTGAGCGCGAAACGATACCCTTTCTGAAACGCGGCCTGAACGCGGGCGGCGGCGCGATGGCGCCCCAGCCCGTGCCGGTAGGCGAGCGACGACTCCTCAAAGAACTGATCCAACGCCGGTGCAAGCCGGCGCAGGATCGCACGTTGCAGCGCGCGATCGAGGGGCGAGGGGATCGAGAGCACGCGTGCCTTGCCGCCCGGTTGCTGAATCGGCACCCGGGCGTGCGCCCCTGGGCGGTACGTGCCGGCCTGCAGATCCTTCATCGCCCGGCGCAGCGCGCCGCTCGGAAGATCGAGTTCGTCACAGACTCGTGCGACATTCTGTCTCTGCAGGAGTGCGCTCAGCAGCGGGATCGCGCGTTCGCAGGCATCCGGCGCCGGGCCGAGCTCCGCAATGCGGTACGCTCCGAAACCGAAACGCGTCGACTGGCCCGCGCGGACGTATTGTCCCATCACCAGCGCATCGGCCACGGCGCCGTCGGTGCATTCGACAGTGACCCTCCCGACACCTCCGCCGAGCGTCTTCCTGCGCGAGGCAGGGCCGTATCCCACGTCCAGCCAGACCAGCCGATTCTCGAGAAGCCTGCAGGCACGGTACACCCATCTGACGTCCTCGGGCTTTGACCCCAGCCCAAGGCTCTCCAGCCGGCTCATCACCCGCACCGCGAATAGTCCCGCGCTGAAATGGGATTCGTCAAACCAGGTGTGACCCTCAGTGCATGCCGCGGCGGGCCGCGGCATGCGCAGCGGCGACGTGAAGACCAAGGTAAGGGTCGGTTGCGCGCGGGCGTGCGTACGCTCGCGTTCGAAGCGGTCGCGCGAGATCGGAGCGGGTTGAGCGAGATTCGCCAAGGGGATGCCGGCAACCAGGTCACGCACCTCCGACACGCGAAAATTCCCTGCAAGTGATGCACCAGACCTGCGCAACGTCCGGTCCGAACCCATCTTGCGAAGCCCCGCCGCGAGCGTCGCCACGAGACTGGATGCTCGGCCGGGTTCCTCCTCAAGGATCGTGCATCCCATCGAATACTGATCGCCGGCGACAAGTCGCGAGCGGCACTGCTCCGGCGCGTCGGGCATGATGCCATCCGGCATCGCGGGTGACTGGCCGGTCGCGCGTCCGTGCGCGGCGGCCAAGGTCGCATACACCGCGGCACCTTGGTGCGTAGCGAGCTGGATCTCGGCGGTCGCTTCCAGCAGGAAACGAACTCTTAGAACGCGCAGCGCGCTCGAGAATTCCGTCATTGAATCAGCGTAGCAGCTGAAGAATCAGACCATCGGGAGGGCCGCCGTACCAACGGTCCGAAAGGAGGTGAAGTTCCGACGTACCGCGCCGACGCTGCCCGACGTCCCTTCGCCAGGCGAAGGCGCTCACGGGGAGCACTCTCCCTGAGCATGAGCATCTTCGGGCGGGTGAGCACCTTCGACGATTCTCGGCTGATTGTGGGCCTTACTTAGGCGACCCCATTCGCCTCTCCACCGAAGGTGCTCCTTTGCCGGGGGTGAGCATCTTCGCCATTTCTCCCCCCCCCCCCCCGCCCGGCCCCCGACTTGACCCGTGCCGCTGGTCAGCCCTGACTGTGACCCAGGCCGTCGGACCCGGATCGGGCGGCGGGGGCGGATGGAGATTCGCCCGATGGGCACCGTGTTCCGCAAAGCCTGGACCGCACCGCTCCCACCCAACGCGGAGATCGTCGTGCTGCGAGGCAAGCGGATGGCCCGCTACCGCATCCGCAGCGGCAAGGTCCGCACCGCCGAGGTGTTCACCGCCGCCGACGGCCGCGAGCGCATCCGCGGTGAAACCAGGTCGTACATCGCCAAGTTCCGCGACGCGGCCGGATACTGGGTCGAGCGGCCGACCGGCTGCACCGATGAGACCGCCGCCCGGGCGGTGCTGGCCCAACTGGTGCGCCGGGCCGAACTGATCCGCGCTGGCGTGATCACGCCCGAGGAGGACGCTGCCTCCCGGCACGGGGCCGAATCGATCGAGACCAACCTCGATGCGTGGCGTGACCACCTGCGGCTCAAGGGCAGCACCGAGCACTGGTACGTCCAGGCCCGCCGCCGGGTGGCCCGCGTCGCCACCGATCGGGGCGTGAAGCGCCTCCGTGATTTCACCGCCGCGACGGTCGAGCGCTGGCTGCGGGAGCAGGCCGACACCGGCATGTCCGCGGGCACGCGGAACGGCTACCGGCAGGCGTGCGTGACGTTCATCAACTGGTGCGTCCGCGCGGGGCGGCTCACGCACAACCCGCTGCTGGCCGTCGCGGTGGCCGACCAGCGGGCCGACACGCGGCGGCAGCGCCGGGCGTTGACCGAAGAGGAACTGGCGCGCCTGCTCGACGCCGCCCAGCGTCGCCCGTTGGCCCGCTCCCGCGTGCCACACATCGTGCTGAACGCCCGCGACGAGAAGAATCGGCGCGGGTCGGAGATCCCGCTCCGGGCCGACCTCGCGGCCGACATCCGCGCCTGGCTGGCCGACCGGCTCGCGTGGGAGCAACAGGCAGGCCGCTGCGGGATGATGGCATTCATCGCGATCAGGATGCTCGTCGCTGACCATTCGACGATCTCGGCGAGCGATGCGGTCGCTGGCACGAAGCCTGGCCACCAGTCCGACGCGGGCACCGCACCGAGGGCCAAGACGAGTGGTGCGGGCGACCGCACCAGCCTGTCGGCCCCTTGCACGCACTCTGCCGCGTCGGAACGGGAGAGGCCCGCGACAACAAACCAGTCATAGCTGAAGCCACCGATCGCGCGGGCTCCCAGCATCCAAATTCGCCCGGGGACCACGACGGTGGGCTCTGTGGGCAAACCGCAGCACCCTGCCACCATCGCCGCCACTGCATCGAGATTCAGCGTCCAGCGCCGAAAGTTCCCCGGGTCGATGGTCACCGCGCCGCCGCCGTCGTGTCGGCAAACATGAACAACTACGTCTCTGCCATCAGGCAAACTCGTAATCTCACGGTCTGCAAAGCACTCGTGCCCGCAGTTGATGGGCACGGAGTCTGCTGGGCTCGTTTCCCGCAGCAGGCCGCGAGACAGCAGCGCAATCGGCCCGTGGCGCAGCGCAGCCGAGTGAACCAGGAGGGCCTTCGCCAATGTGCGCGACATTGTGGCCGCCGTTCCCGACCTGATGCTCGCGAGAATCGACGACACGATCGGCGTCGAAAAGCTGGTCCCGATGGCCTCGCAGACCTGGCCGTTGGTACTGAGGGAGAGCACGCCCACCTGGCGGTAGTTCAACTGACCGTCGCAGTTGCCGCCGATGTGTCCGACTTCCGGCTTCGGAAGAAACGCCGCGCCGGGGCCGCGCCGCGAGAAGGGTGACGGGTCACGGGGCCTTACTCTCGAGTTCGGGCGATCAACGTGCGCCACCGCGCCAACGGATACTCCCAGGGCGGAGTCGGCCGGCGGGTGAATGCGATCGCGTTCCCCCAGGTCTTCAGGAGGCCAGCCACGCAGGGGAAGCTCCTCGAAGTTCCCGGCGCATGAAACGAATGCGATGCGCCAGTTGAGCCCGACGCGATCGCCGCGCTTGCGATTGTAGTCGGAGAACGGAATGCTGCTCGCACCGACATACCGTCCGTGGCTCGGCATGAGCACGCCCGCGTGCGAGCTCTGGCGACAGAACTGGTAGACCACATCCGTTGACGATCCCCAGTTGGCGTCGATCAGGCAGCGGTCGATGCGGACCATCGCGCCGTCATCACGCCGCCACTCGCGAGCCAGGTGCGACGCTACGAGCCGTTCCAGCCCCGCGTAGATCGCGCCCTCTACGCCGGCACGAGGAGCGGCGATGCCGAGCGTGCGGCGCACGTCTCGCAGCGTGAAGTACGCTGCCTTCTGATCCGGCTCCGTGCCGTAGTCGATGATGTACCCGGTGAAGTCGTCCTCCCACGCCGCGATGATGTAGAACAGGGCCTTCCCCTGCACATCGACGAACATCGTCAGCCGCGTGCAGCCGATGGGCACCTCGGCGCGGGCCTGGCCGTTCACCTTCGCCGCGATCTGGTCGGCGGTGAGCAGGTCGTCCGCCGCCTGGACTTCCGGCAACGGCTCGTTCTGGTACTCGGCGAAGAAGGCCGCTTCGTTCTGCAGCCGCAGGTTCATCGCGTGCTGCACGGCCGACAACTCGTCATGGTTGAACCGCTCCGGCCAGGCGATCTGCGCTCCCTCATCCATTGCCGTTCGGTGCTGCGCGTAGAACGCTGTGGCGTCCGCCAGGCCTCGCTCCTGCCGCAGGCCCTCGGCACGCAGCTCCGCGTACCGCTGCCAGAGAGCCTCCCGCACGGGGAAGGCGTACATCATTTTCGTCCGCTTGCCCTGCCACTGCGGGTGCTTGTCCCGGTCGAGAATGCGGTCGGCCAGATCGTCGGGGCGAACCACCGTCAGCGTCATCAGCCCGGCGATCTTCTTCCCCGGCCCCGCCAGCCCCAGAATCGCGCCAGCGAGGATGCGTTCGCGGTTCGCACACTGCGAGGGCGACCGGGCGCTCTCGTCGGTTTGCGGGTCATCGATCAGCACGAGCGAGGGACGGACGCTCACCCCGTCGACTCGCTTGTGCTTCATGCCACGGATGCGGCCGGTGATGCCCGCCACGCGGATGATCGCGCCCGCTCCCGGCGAACCCGGGATCGTCGGCAGCACGATCTCTCGGGCCGTCCACCCGATGTGCGTCTGCTTCCCCTGGTAGAGCTGCCCCGAGGCCCGCTGGTGGATGCCCTCCAGGGACCGGATCGGGTGACAGACGTCGGGGAAGTCAGCCCCGAGGATCTCGCTGTTCTCCAGCTCCGCCTTGATCGACTCCAGCATCCCGGCTGCGTGCTCCTCGTCCGAACCGATCAGCGCCACGAAGTCCCGATGGCCGTACAGCATGGCCCAGAGGCACGCCACCTCGCAGAGGCTGGTCTTGCCGCTGCCGCGCGGCATGGCCATCGCAAACAGCCCGCCTTCCAGCACCGCCTGCTCGATCTTGGCGACCACCCGCAGGTGATCCGGTGACCACGGCAGGTGAAACGTCTGCGAAAAGTAGACCTCGCAGAAGGAGCGGAAGTCCCGCGCCGCCCTCTCCTTCCGCGCTGCATCAGCGACCGGTGGCAGGTCG
>JADLCM010000011.1 GCA_020847175.1 Phycisphaerales bacterium | reverse complement strand
GCCTGACGAACGCCGCGTAGCCCGCCACGCGACACGGGCGATGCGACACGGGCGATGCACTCGACCAGAACTTCACGCCGTCACATCCCACCTCTCAGCATGTTCGTGCGGTTGTTCAGGAGTCCCTGTACTCGATGATGACCGGACATTGGTCGCCGTCGAGGCCGAGCGTATCAATCCGTCCCGCGTGCGCCTTTCCGGTTGTGTATTCGCTCGCGAGGAATCGAACGCCAAGCAGTTCACCACAGTGCGCTTCGACGATCTTCTGCAAGCGGCGCTCTTTGACGACTTCGATGCTCGGCAGTTCTACGCAGCTCGGCGTGCTGTCGGGTCCGATCCGAAAAAGGCGGATATCACTCATCCGTCACCCCGCGTTCACGGTGACGGGCACGTAGGTCCGCTTCACGCGGGCCTCGAACTCGCTCCGGAACTTGTTCATGATGGTGCGCACGGCCCAGTTGTTTCCATCTGCGAGGCCGCAGATCGTCGTGCCGGGCATGGAGCCCATGCTGGTGGCGATCTCGAGCGCCAGGTCAAGGTCCTTGGTCTTGCCGTGGCCATCTTCGATGCGGGTCATCAATTGATAGAGCCAGCCGCTGCCCTCGCGGCATGGGGTGCACTGGCCGCAGCTTTCGTGCTTGAAGAACCGAGCGATGTTGCGGGCCACCGCGACCATGTCGGTGTCCTCGTCGAAAACGGTGGGGCAGGCAGTGCCGAGCCCCAGCACGTTGTACTTGCGTCCGATGTCAAAATCGAGCTCGGCGTCGTACTGGTCGGTGCCCAGGATGCCCATGGAGACGCCGCCGGGGATGGCCGCCTTGAACTTCTTGCCGCCGCGGATACCGCCGCAGTAGTGCTCGACAAAGAGACGCAGCGGGATGCCGAGCTCAAACTCGTAACAGCCGGGGCGGTTGACGTGCCCGCTCATGCCCATCAGCTTGGTGCCGTGGCTGCCCGGAGCGCCGGGCGCCCCGCCGGGCACGCCCTGCTTGAGGAACCAGTCCGCCCCGTGTTCGATGATGCTCGGCAGGTGGGCGAGCGTTTCGACGTTGTTGATGATCGTGGGCCTGCCGAACAAGCCCTTGATGGCGGGGAAGGGCGGCTTGATGCGCGGCCAGCCGCGCTTGCCCTCAAGGCCTTCAAGCAGCGCGGTTTCCTCGCCGCAGATGTAGGCGCCGGCGCCGCGATGGACGTAGCAGTCGACCTGGAAGCGTTCGCCTCCGCAGTTGGCCTCGGTGTTGTGCATGCCCCGCGGCCCGAAGACCCCGTTGGCGTACGCCTCCTTGATCGCCTCTTCGAGCACGTGGGCCTGGTGGTGATACTCGCCGCGGATGAAGATGTACGCCTTGTTGAGGCGGCACGCGTGGCAGGCGATGGCGATGCCTTCGAGCACGAGATGCGGGTCAAAGTCCATGAGTAGCCGGTCTTTGAACGTGCCCGGCTCGCTCTCGTCGGCGTTGATCGCGAGGTAGCGTGCGCCGGGGTCCTTGCCTGCTTCGACCTTGGGCAAGAAGGTCCACTTGAGGCCGGTGGGGAAGCCCGCGCCGCCGCGCCCGCGAAGCACCGACTTCTTGACCTCTTCGGTCACGTCGCCGGGCTTCATGCCGAGGGCCTTGCGCAGGCCCACGTACCCGCCGGTCCGGACGTATTCGTCATAGCGCACGACGTGGCGCTGCTTCATGTCGCCAAAGGGGGGAGTCGGGATTCGCCTGGTGAGGATTCCGGCCCCGCCCATGTTTTCGGTGAACAGACGCGCCATCGGGTGCTCCAGAAGAGTGCCCATGATAGGGGCTCGCAGGCCCGCTGTGCCCGCCCGGTGCGCTGCGATGCCCGGCTCACGGCGGGCCGGTGCCGGACGCAGCGCGACGATCCGCCTGCACCTAGCCTTCGGCGGCATGGGCATGGAGACGCTTCCAACCTGGGTGCAGCAGGCGGCCTACTTCGCGGCGCGAGGGCTGGTCGCCCTGCCCCAGGTCGCGGGCATCCAGCCCTCGCTGCGGTTCGCCAGCGCGTTCGCGCGGCGCTGGGCTCTCGCCCCGACCAACCGCACCCGCCTGCGGCGTGCGCTGGAGCACATCGCGGTCGCCTACCCGCACTGGAGCGAACAGAGGCGCCTGGAGTGCGCGGTCAACTCGTTTGAACACGCCTTCATGCTGGCCGTCGAGATCGCGTTCGTGCCGCGCCTGATCACGCCCCACGCCTGGCACGAGTACGTCGAGTACAAGAACGCGGCCCTGGCGCTGCAGACGGTGACCAACGACCGGCCGACGATCTTCATCACCGGGCATTGCGGCAACTGGGAGCTCGTGGGCTCGGCGATGGCGATGCTCGGATACCCGATCGCGGCGGTCTACCGCCCGCTGGACCTGCGGCCGCTCGACGCGTGGCTGCGTCGTTCGCGGGCCCGGGCCGGGCTCACCCTGGTGGACAAGTTCGGGGCCATCCGCGACCTGCCGCCCTTGCTTGAGGCACGCCGGCCCGTGGCGTTTGTGGCGGACCAGAACGGAGGAGATCGAGGGATCTTTGTGCCGTTCTTCGGGAGGCTGGTGTCGAGCTACAAGTCGATCGCGGTGTTGGCGATGCAGTTCCAGGCCAACGTGGTGATCGCGCAGGCCAGGCGACTGGGCTGGCGTGGCGAGCACCGGCTGCCGGGCTCGACCGGGGAGCGCCCCTTCAGGTTCAGCATCGAGGTGGAGGACGGGTTCGGGCCGGAGACCTACATGGCGCAGCCCGACCCAGCGTTCTACCTCACGGCGCGGTACCGGCGCGCGATCGAGAACATGATCCGGGCGTGCCCCTGGGATTACTTCTGGATGCATCGGTCGTGGCGCAGCCGGCCCCCGCACGAGCGCTTCAACAAGCCCTTTCCGGATGGGCTGCGGAGCAAACTGGAGCGTTTGCCCTGGATGACCCCGGACGATGTTGCGCACGTCGTGGCCCGCAGCGATGAGGATCGTGGCACGCTCGCGCGACTGGGCGTTCAACGGCTGCCCTGAGCGGCCACCCGACGTATGCTTGCTCGCCAGGGTCAATACCCGGGGAGGATGCGATGCCTGACCGCCAGAGCCTTGCGGGGCGGCTGATCCTGATTGTGGACGACGACCGCGACGTGCTGGAGTCGATGAACGTCGCGTTCCAGGCGGACGGCGCCCGCACCATGACGGTGGCCGACGGCAACGACGCGGTGGACGCGTGCCAGCGGCACAAGCCCGACCTCGTGGTGCTGGATGTGATGCTGCCGGGGCGCTCCGGGTTTCTGGCGCTCGAGAAGATCAAGGGCCGGGCGGACAGCCCGATGGTCATCATGGTGACGGCCAACGAGGGTAAGCGTCACAAGGCCTATGCCGAGAGCCTGGGCGTGGATCGGTACCTCTTCAAGCCGGTGCCGTTGCAGACGCTGCTGGACGCCGCGGCGGACCTCATCGCCGAACGGGATCGTTCGGCTCCGAAGGCGTAGGTTGCCGGTGTCGCGCCCTCGCCAGATCGTGATCCAGTTGGCCGCTCCCGGGGGGGCGTGGGGCGATGGACCCCTGCCGGCGCTGGGGTCGCTCGCGGACGTGACGGATGCCTTCGCGCAGTTCAACACTGCGCCGGACGGGAGCGGGCGCACGAGCGGCGGCATGCCGATCCTGCACGGCCCGGGCATCGTGGTTGAACTGCCGGTGAATGACGGCAAGGTGCATCAGGCGCTGGTGAGCGTCAAGGACGGGGACGTGGCATTCAGCGTGCTGTGGCGCCTGTGCCGCAAGTTCGGGTGGAAGATGCTCGACCCCGATTCGGGGCGCACCTTCGGATGAGGTGCCCGCCCGGGAGTGGACCGCATGTCGCGAGCGCGTGTTGTGGCCGTGATCCCCGCCCGGCTCGGATCGACCAGGTTTCCGAGAAAGGTGCTCGCGGCGGAGACCGGCCGGCCGCTGGTGATGCACGTGGTTGAAGCGGCGCGCCGGGCCTCGTCGCCGGATGCCGTCTGCGTGGCGACGGATTCCGATGAAGTGCGCGCGGCTCTCGACGGCGTCCGCGTCGTGATGACAAGCCCGGAACACCCCAACGGCACCAGCCGACTCGCCGAGGCCGCGGCGCTGCTGGGCCTGTCTGACCACGACATCGTGGTGAACGTGCAGGGGGACGAGCCCGAGATCGAGACGGGGCTCATCGACGCTGCGGTCGCGGCGCTGCGCGCATCGAGCGCGCCGGTCGCCACTGTGGGGTCGCCCTTCGCGCCCGGCGAGGACCCGGCGAACCCCAACATCGTGAAGGTGCTTCGTTCGGCGGCGGGGGAGGCGCTGTACTTCACGCGGGCGCTCGCGCCGTTCCCGCGCGACGGCGGGTTCGCGCCCGGGGCCGGTCCGCTCAAGCACGTGGGCATCTACGTGTACCGGCGCGCGTTTCTGCGCCGGTACGTTACGCTCGCTCCGACCCCCCTGGAGATCACGGAAAAACTTGAGCAGCTTCGGGTGCTGGAGCACGGAGAACGGATCGCGGTCGCGCTCTTCGAATCTCACCACTGCGGCATTGACACTCCCGAGCAGTACCGGGCGTTCGTGGCCCGCGCGCGGGGAGCGCGCGGAGAGCGGAGCGAGGGTCGGGCGGGCGACTGAGACGGGGAGGCCTCGGCGGGCGGGCTTCTTCCGGTGGGGTGAATAACGCACTATGCTGCCCGGGTGAAGACGCTCTACCTCATCGACGGGTACGCCCAGTTCTTTCGGGCGTATCACGCCATCCGCACGCCGCTGTCGAGCCCGGTCACCAAAGAGCCCACGAACATGACGTTCGGGTTCGTGGGCACCCTGTTCAAACTGCTGCGGGGCGAGGGCGCGATCGGCGGCGCGCCGGACGCTGTGGCGGTTGCGATTGATGTTTCCGACGACCGGGGCACCTTCCGCTCCCAGATCTATCCCGAGTACAAGGCACACCGGCCGCCGATCCCCGAGGACCTGCCGGTGCAGATCGACCGGTGCCTGGCGATGCTGCGCGAGGTGGGCATCCCGATCGTGGGCGCTGCGGGGTTCGAGGCCGACGACGTGATCGCCACCATCGTCTCCCGCCTGCGCCGGGAGCGTCCCGACTGGCGCATCCGCATCGTGAGCAAGGACAAGGACCTGAAGCAGCTCCTGGAGCCGGTCTTTGTCGAGATGTACGACATCAACACCGACGGGGTGATCGACGCGGCCGCGCTCAAGGCTGATGCGGGGATCGAACCGCGGCAGGTGATCGACATGCTGGCCCTCATGGGCGACACGGTGGACAACGTGCCTGGGGTTGACGGCATCGGCCCCAAGACCGCCGCGCAGCTCATCGCGCAGTACGGCACCCTGGATGCGCTGATCGCGGACGCCGGGTCGATCAAGGGCAAGCGAGGGGAGAATCTGCGCGCGGCACTGGGGCAGCTGCCGCTGGCGCGCGAGCTGGTGACGCTGCGTCACGATGCGCCCGTCGAGTTCTCGCCGGCGGCGGCCTCGCCCGACCGGTTCCATCTTGAACGCCTCGGCCCGGTGCTGCGCGAGCTCGGGTTCAATCGCTACCAGGATGAGCTCAAGGCGCTGCTGGGGCAGGTCGGGGGAGAGCCGACGCCGATGCCGGCGCTTCCCGGCGCGCCTGACGGGGGTGGTTCGGGTGCGCGGGCGGGCGGGCTGGCGGAGCCTTCGGGTGGGCTCTTCGACGTGGTCGAGGCGGAAAGGGGGCACGCGGCGGAGGCGCGAGACCATTATGTGTGCGTGCGCACCCGGGAGGAACTCGAGGCGCTGGTGCAGAGATTGGGCCGCGCACCGGTCTTTGCGGTGGACACCGAGACCACCTCGCTCGCGCCGCGCAGGGCGAAACTGTGCGGCATCAGTTTCGCGGTCGCTCCCGGCTCGGGGTGGTATGTTCCGGTTCGATCGCCGACGCCCGAGCAGCACCTCGACGAGGCAACGGTCCTCGCGGCGCTGCGCCCGCTGCTGGAGGACCCGGCCAAGCCGAAGTACGGGCACAACATCAAGTATGACCTGCTGGTCTTCCGGAATGCGGGAATCGAACTGCGCGGGCTTGAGCACCCGGAGTCCTGCGATTCGATGGTCGCGAGCTTCCTGATCGACTCGGGGAGGCCGAGCCACGGCATGGACGCGCTCGCGCTCTCGCTCCTCAAGTATGCGACCATTCCGATCTCCGACCTCATCGGCAGCGGAAAGAACCAGGCGACCTTTGACGCCGTGCCGATCGCCCGGGCGACGGAGTACGCCGCGGAGGACGCGGATATCACGTTTCGGCTCTGCGACCTGATGCGCCCGCAGCTTCGGGCGATGGGCCTGACCACCCTGAGCACCTCACTCGAAATGCCCCTGGTGCCGGTGCTGGGCGAACTGGAATGGAACGGGGTGCTGGTTGATCCGGACGAGCTCGACCGGCAGAACGCACGCCTGGCCGGGCGTATCGAGGCGCTTCGCCGCGAGATCCAGGACGCGGCGATGGAGTCGGTGGGCCGCACGTTCGACCCCGACTCGCCCAAGCAGCTCGGCGCCGTGCTCTTCAACAAGGTGGATGCGGGCGAACCGGGCCTGGGGCTGACGCCCATCAAGCGCAACAAGACCGGACCGAGCACCGATGCTGAGGTGCTGGAAAAGATCGGGCAGGACGAGACGATCGAGAGCCCGATTCCGCGGCTGATCCTTGAGTATCGGCAACTCACGAAACTTGTCAACACGTACCTGGTGGCGCTCAAAGAGGCGATCGAGCCCGCGACCGGGCGCATCCACGCCTCGTTTCACCAGACGGTCGCGGTCACGGGCCGGCTCGCTTCCAGCGATCCGAATCTCCAGAACATTCCGATCCGGACCGATCTCGGGCGCGAGATCCGCAAGGCCTTCGTGGCCCCGCCCGGTAAGGTGCTCATCACCGCGGACTATTCCCAGATCGAGCTGCGCCTGCTGGGCCACCTGTCGCGTGATCCGGGCCTGATGCAGGCGTTTCACGAGGGCGCCGACATTCACACGGCGGTCGCCGCACAGATTCACGGCATCCCGCCAGGTTCGGTGACCAAGGCGCAACGCTCAGGCGCGAAGATGGTGAACTTCGGCATCGTCTACGGCATCACGGCCTTCGGCCTCGCGAGGCGTCTCAACATCAGCAACGCCGAGGCCGCCGAGATCATCGCCGGGTACAAGAAGCGTTTCGCGGGGATCACGACGTTCCTGGAAGAGTGCGTGGCGCAGGCGAGGCGTTACGGATATGTCGAGACCATGATGAAGCGCCGTCGTCCGATTCCTGACATTGACTCGACGAATCCCACCCGCAAGGCCCTGGCCGAGCGCACCGCCATCAACTCCGTGGTGCAGGGTTCAGCGGCCGACCTGATCAAGATTGCCATGGTGGACCTTTATTCACGCCTCAGCCCTCACGCCGAGCACCTGCGCGCGGGCCGGGGCCCCGAGATTCCGGGCGTGGACATGATCTTGCAGATTCACGATGAGCTGGTCTTTGAGGCCCCCGCGGACGCGGCCGAAGCCGCAAAGGCGCTGATCGTGTCGCGCATGGAGCACGCCATGACCCTGACGGTGCCGCTGGTCGCGGACGCGGCGTTCGGCAGGAACTGGTTTGAGGGAAAGTAGACGCGGGCGGGATTTCGGCGGCAAACAACTCGGCAGCCCGGTGCGGTCGTTCCTTTGTCTTCTGCGCTATGAATGACTTTGGGACACGGCCGGCAGGCTGTTGAACGACCTGGCCTGCCCCCGTCTTCTGTACCAGGTGCTATGAGAGTCGGGCCATGGTATCGGCGTCCTCCAATGCAATCTCTCCGCCGGCGATGCCCGCAGCGCAGCGAGGAGCATCGGCGGCGGTGGTGCTGCGGTGCGTCTTGGTGGATCGCTTCTTCCCCTTGAAGTCCACTCGGGCGTTGGAGTCGGGACGCCCTTGCCCGCCCGTGCCGCGTGGGCTGCCTTCGCACCTCGCGCCGACGCCGCGAGAAGACCAAGTGGACGCGGGCGGCAGGCCGCCTAGCATCCGGGGCATTTCGGGGCGATGCCTCCCTAGCTCAGTTGGTAGAGCAGCTGACTCTTAATCAGCGGGTCGAAGGTTCGAGTCCTTCGGGGGGCACTTGAAATCGCCCTTCCCATCGTGGGAAGGGCGTTTTTATTGGCGGAGTCGAAGGCATGAATCGGACGCCCGCGCGGCGGCCACAACACGGCTACAACTCGGACGTGTCGCCGTGCTCGGTGATGCTGCCTCTGCGCGGAGAGCCGCAAGCGACGCTTTCCGCTCCGTGTCAGGCTTGTTTGGGGGGTACGGGAGAGCATCGACGTAGTCCGTCACCAGCGCGCTGGTGACGGACTGCCGGCGCTGCGGTCGCTGGACGACGCATCCGACAGGATTCTTCGGCAGTTGGTTGCGCCGTCCGAGGAGCGATTCGACGTGCGGGGGCTTGTGCTTGGGTTAACGCCCATGACCCGGGCGGTCCCCGACTGGGTCTCGCGGCGGAGCTGGTCGCAGGCTTCGCGCAGGCCCGGCGGCAACCGCTCGACGATGACCTGGACATCCATCCGCAGGGCGGCGTCGCGGATGGGATCGCGCGGATCGGGCATCCTGAGGGCCGCTTCGGTCAGCGGCAGCGTGGCGCGCCGGCGCTTCCGGGCGCGCAGGAGCTTGCAGACCTTGCCGCGGACGATCTGCTCGACGAAGGCCTCGCGGGTGCCGCGGGCTGCGTCGTAGCCGGGCCAGCGGAGCAGCACCTCGAGGAGGAGCGTCTGCTCGACGTCGTCGCGGTCGCCGGGGGCGCGGCGGGTGATCTGGCGGGCCTTGATGCGGACGAGGGTGCGGGCGAACTTCAGGGTGGACGGATCGATGGACGGGGTGGGCGCGGGCATGAGCCGGACCTTTCTGGCGGCGTGAGCCAGGAAGGCCCCGAGGGGCGACAGGTCCGGCAAGAGGTGCCCCTCGGGGCACGGGATGTCGGGGACGACCGGCCTGTCGCCCTCGACTGGCGAAATTTCACGCGGAGCACACGCCCGTTCTGATTGCGGGCCACCGCACAGCATGGAAGCCACTGCGAATTCGGAACTTACGGGCCAAGCGGCGACTGCAGAATTCACGCGCGAGAGCGCGGAGATTCGCGTGAAATTTCACGCCACCCCCCGGCTGCCCACAGCCCAGGGCAAGTACGTGCCGTCATCGGAGCGCGGCGACCAGACGCCTACCCTTGCCTGCATGAAGGTCACAGCATCATCTCAACGCGATGCAGTCTCCAGCGCGTCGGATGTAGCGAGGAGACTCCCCAGTCAAGCGAAGGCGAACGTCAGCCAGGGGATCCAACAGACTGGACTGGCTCCCAACGAAAGCGCTGGAGTCCTCCCCCGCGAGCTTGAAGCGCTCACGCCGTCGGACAGCCAAGTGCCCCCCAGCGTTGTGGTCGCGAGCGATTTGGTGGAAATGGCCTGGCGGCAATCGGAGCTGCTTCACCTCCTGGCAAATGTCACTCGGTTTGGGGCCCAGGGGTTGAGTCCTGACCTCCGCAGGCGGTTCTCAGATGATCGCCCGTGGCTTGTGCGTGCAAGCGTAGAGAGCCACCTAACCGCTGTAAGGCGATACGCGGTGCGCAGGATGGTGGCGCTGCCGCATATGTCGCGCATCTCGTCACGCGCCATATCAAGTCGCCGCGACAGTGAATGCCCGACGCCGTATGCCGCGATTGCTGTGCGGGCGCGTCCCGACTGGCGCCAATGCGCTTGCAAGAACACCATCTGCGTCAACATCTCCAGAAGGTCGACCGCATCAGGGTCGCTGCTCGCAGCGCCTTCGAAAAGGAAGTACATGCCCCCCCATGCACAATGTTGAACGTCCGTATGTGGCGTCGGAAAAACCCACTGCTCCTCCAGTTTGTTCACGGAGAACCACAGATCGCGTAGAGCGATCGTGTTCTGCTGACGCTGTTCTGCAGAGACCTCTGAGCAACCGTGCGATTGTGCCGCGTGTTTCGGCGTGAGCGCGTGATGTCGGCCTTTCGATCATCGGGGCAGGGTGTTTCCGCCCCGATGCCCGGCGGGCTACGCGGCGTTCGTCAG
>JADLCM010000010.1 GCA_020847175.1 Phycisphaerales bacterium | reverse complement strand
GCGCGGCCATCCTGGCTCCTGTTCCGACGCCTTCCTCGACGCCAGCAGGAAACCTACACCAATCTCAATCACAGCGCAACCGAACCTGCGCCGTACAGCGCTGAACTTGGAGTGGAAACGCTCTAGTACCTGCGAACCACGCCCTTCACCACTCCCTGAATCTGGCAGAACTTAACGCGAATGGGCTCAAACTCGGGGTTGGCGGGCTGGAGGCGGATGTGGTCGGTCTCCTTGTAGAAGCTCTTGAGCGTGGTGGACCCGTCGGGAAGCAGGGCGACGACACGGTCGCCGTTGCGGGCCACCTGCGTGCGCTCGATGAGCACGTAGTCGCCGTCGAGGATGCCCTCGTCGCGCATCGAATCGCCCTCGACCTTCAGCGCAAAGGTTGAGTTCTGCCGGTCAGCGGTGGCGCAGAGGATGTCCGCGAGATCCACCTCGTCAGTGTCGGCGACCTTCTCGATCGGATGTCCCGCCGCGATGCGCCCCACCAGCGGGAAGCGGAGCGGGCGCGCCTCATCGGGCACGGCCACACCGTCAGCGATCGACAAAGAGCGAGCCTTGTTCGCCTCGCGGATAAGGGCCTTCTTCTTGATGAGCGCTTCGACGTGCTCGAAGACCGTCACCTTGCTCACGCCGATCTCGTCGGCCAGTTCCTGCATGGTTGGGGAATAACCATGACGGACCCGCCAGTCGCGGATCAACTTGAGGATGCGGAGTTGCTTGGGGGTGAGATTCATCGCATGCGTCCTCCTGCACGACAGGGGTTGAAAGGGGGGCGAGGAAAGGCCGGCGGCGACGTGCCGCACGCGCCGAATGCTCATCCGAAGGAATTACCGACCGGAACGCGCCGAGCAACTCGCCCACAGACCGAACCTGATCTCGGAGCATCCGCTCGGCGAGCGCGACAAGCCCTGCCCGGGCGAGTGCCGCCCCGGCGCGAGGCTCCAGATCCCACTGGTCCGGGCGTGCGCCGGCGCGGCGCAGGGTGCCACTCTCACTCGCATCGAAGCGAGTGACGAAATCCCCACCCGGGCCCAAACAGAGGACAGAATGATTCAAAGCAGCCATGCACAACCTCGCATCCGTGCCAGCGATCTCTGGTCAGGCGCTCGCGCCCCTGCCGCGTTTCGCTCGGCTCCGCCGAGGCATCTCGATCTCGGGGCGCATCTCGCGCCCGCTCACCAAACATTCTTCGACCATACCGGACAAAAGTCTACACCCGCAAGCAAAAATAGTTTGGTTCACGATAGGTACATGGCGAAGTCCCGGGGACGGCTCGTGGGTGGGAGTCCCCGCCGCGGGTACGGCGCACCTCGGTCTGAATTGTGCAACCCCGCGTTCGGGAGGAGGGGCGAGGCGCATCTGCGCCCCTTCAGCGAGCCCGCACCACGAAGCGCCCGCCTCGGCGCGACACCCGGCCCAGGATCTCAAGCTGCGTCAGATGCGTGCGGAGGAGTTCGGGCGCGAGGCCGGTAGCGACCACGAGCTCATCGAGCGTGCGTTCTTCGCGAAGAGCGTGCAGGATCGCCGCGCTCTCCGCAGGGAGTGTGCCCACCGGGCGCGGCTCAGCGCGGGACTCGCGAGAGCCCGAATCGAAGAGCGGCGAGGGCGTGAATCGCGCCGCGTGGGTGCCCTGGTGCAAGTGACGCCCAGCCGCCTCCAGGCCCGCGATCACGTCGCCCGGCTCGGTGACGAGCAGGGCCTCGCCTCGCTTCAGCAGGTCGTGCGTGCCCGCGCTCGAGAGCGAGTCCACCCTTCCCGGGAGGGCGAAGACATCGCGGCCCAGGTCGGCGGCGTCTCGCGCGGTGATGAGTGCCCCCGACCTGCCGCCCGCCTCGATGACGAGCACGCCGAGGGCGAGCCCCGCAATGATGCGGTTGCGGGCGGGGAAGTTCTCAGGCGCCGGGGGAGTGCGTGCGGGAAGCTCGGAGATGACCTGTCCCCGCCCTTCGTTCAGGATCGCGTTGAAGATCGGCGCGTTTTCGGGTGGGTACAAGGTCGCGAGTCCGGATCCCAGCACGGCGACGGTCCGGCCTCCGGCGCGCATGGCCCCGCGGTGTGCCGCGGCGTCGATGCCCCGGGCTCCGCCCGAGACAACCGTGAGCCCTGCGCTCGCGAGCGCGGAAGCGAATCGTTCGGCCTGTTCGATTCCGTAAGCAGTGCATTCGCGCGAGCCCACAATGGCGACCGGAAATCGGTCGTCGCCGAGCCAGTCCGCCTCGCCCCTGGCATACAGGAGGGCGGGGGCACGGGGTGTCTGGTTGAGGAGGGGCGGGTACCCCTCGTGATCGCGGGCGATCAGGCGGGCGCCGCACGCTTCGATGGCTTCAAGTTCACGGGCGAGGACGCCGTCAATCGACGCCAGGGCCCGGCAGATGTCATGGGCGGTCTTGTCGCCGATGCCCTTGATGCGGGCGAGTTCGCCGGGCGTAGCGTGCCGGGCCCGCGCGGCATCGCCGAACGCCTCCAGCAGGCGGGCGCACATCACCGGGCCCACGCCCGGGGCAAGCGTGAGCGCGAGCAGATCAACGGAATCGCCTGGGGCGGCCACGGGCGGAGTGTACCGGAGGCTCACGCGCGCCGGCACATGGGTTCACCGGGGCATCACGCCCCACCCGACGGGTCATACCCGAACGCCTGCACGAACGGTTCGAGCATCGGCAGCAGCGGCGTGAGCGGCTCTCGGTAGTTCATCCAGCGCTTGACGCTGCGCGTGTAGACACCCTGCCCGATGCCCCGGTAGCTGGGAGTCTTGACGTCGCGGCTCTGCGTGCCGCGCACGACCGAAAGGATGGCGTCGTCCCACGGTTCGCCCAGGAAGTCGAGAATCGCGCGCAGGCGGGCCTCGGGCTCGGCGACCAGGTCTTCGTAGCGACTCTCCATGATGGAGAGGCCCAGTTCATTGCGGTAGCGCCGGTAAAGACCCATCACCTGGGCGTAGAGGGCGGCAGCAGTCTCCAACTTTCCGAAATGCACCATCGCGTCGTTCGGGCGGAACTCCTGGAAGAGGCAGGAGAGGCAGACATCGCGGGGGTCGCGCAGGGCGACGAGCACGCGGGCATCGGGAAAGACGCGCCGGATGACGGGCAGGAAGCAGATGTTGAGGGGGAGCTTGTCAAGCAGGCGCCTACCCGCGAGGCGTTCAGGACCCAGTTCGCGCTCCATGCCGGCCCAATAGCCCGCTTCGGCGTCGTCCATGGCGCTGTCGGGCAGGGCGCAGAAGTATTCCGGAAAGGATGCGCCCGGGGTCATCCGCCGGCGCAGTGGGTTGATGACATCGGTGGTGAGCACGGGCTCTTCGTCGGTGGGGGCGAAGCGCGGATGGGCCGCGAGCATGGTTTCGAGCAGCGTCGTGCCCGAACGCGGGAAGCCGACGAAGAAGACCGGGGCCTGGCGGGCCTCACGGCGTGATGCGGGGCGCGACGCGGGCCAGCGCGGCGCATGGGCCTTCCAATCCACCGCCTCGTACGCACGCAATCGCTCGGGGAAGCGTTCCGGCGCGTGGATGCGCGTGCGCGGCAACTCGAGCCACTGCGCCTGTCCGGTGCTGAAGTGGTGGTAGGCTCGGGCGTAGTCCTTCAAGCCGTCAAGGGTGAGCCCGAGTTCAACATGCATCGAGGCCAGCATGTCGGCGCTGACGCCGGGCGCATTCAAGCAGGCGAGCAAGCGGTCGCGCGCGGACTCAAGGTGCCCGAGCCGGCGTTCGACCCGGGCGAGTTCCCACGAGGCCTGGGCCGCCTCGGCGCCGCGGGCCTGTTCGACGGCCCGGAGGCCCGCGTCGCGCGCTTCCGCAAGGCGGTTGGTGCGTTCGAGCACGCGGCAGAGCGCCGAGTGCGCCGGGGCGCGGGTCGGCGCGATCTCGATCGCCCGCCGCGTCGCCGCCTCAGATGCGTCAAAGTCGCGGAGGTAGAAGAGACCGCCCCCGAGTGCAAGCCACGCATCCGGGTTCCCGGGCTGCAACTCGGTGATGCGGCGCATGACCCTGACGCCCGGGCGATACTCGCCCGCGGCGCGCAGGGAGTTGGCAACCTGCTCCAGCACGCGAGCGTCGGCGGGGAGGAGCGGCAGGGCGCGCTCAAAGGCCGGGGCGGCGCCGGGGTGCTTGAGTTGGGCGAGGGAGAGGGCGACCTGCATCTGGGTCTGCCACGAGGCAGGCTCGCGGGCGGCCGCGGCCTCGAGCGCCCCGACCGCGTTCCTGGTGTCGCCGAGGGAGGCGAGGCACTGGGCATAGAGGATGAAGATTGGAGCAGCCGGGGCGGAGCGCGCGACCAGTTCGAGGTGCTCGCGTGCCTCGGCGGGCCTTGAAAGACGCATCAGCAACTGGCCGAGCAGCGCGTGGGCCCCCGCGGCCTGCGGAGCACGCGTGAGTATGTCGCGGCACGCGGCTTCGGCTTCGCGGAGTCGCCCTCCTCGCGCAAGGTTCGCGGCGGACTGGAGGGCGGCGTCGAGCTGAGTCATGGGGAAGGATTGGGGCCGCCGGGTGAAATCTCAACGCGCAACGAAGAGCCCGGGCGACGGTGGGTCGCCCGGGCATCTTCAAGCGCCGGGTGGGTCGAACCGGCGGGGGGCGGGCTTAGTCGGACAAGGCCGTGGTGGTGGGGAGGTTGACGCTCCGGAGGTTCAGGGTGGTGTCGATGCGGAGGTTGGACTGGGTGGTGTGGCGCTCGGTGAAGAAGAACTTGAGCTGGTAGGTCTTGCCGTCCTGGAGCCAGGTGCACCGGTCGAGTTCGATGGTCTGCGAAACCGCGCCGTGCACGCCGCCCACGTCAATCACGCACTTGCCGTCCACGAAGACCCAGACGTCGTCGTCGCCGGTGAAGGTGAAGGTCTGGCCGGAGCCGAGCTTGTAGGTGAACTCGGTTTCGAGCTCGAAGGTGAGGTGGAAGTTCTTGCCGGTGGTCGAGTAGTTGCCGAAGAGCTGGTTGTTGATGGGGAAGAATCCGCCGAGCGCGGAGAAGGTCGGGTCGGTCCGGTCATTGAAGGTGTAGACGTTGGAGTCAACGGGCCGGTTGAAGGTGATCTCGAGGGGCGCGGAGACGTTGACGCCCGGCACGTCGCGGAACCACTGGGAGAAGGCGTCGGCGCTGGTGAGCGCGCCGCCGAGGTAGGACTCGAGCGCCCCTGCCCGGTCGCCCGTCCGGGTGGCGAGGTAGGAGCGCGGGCGGATGATGTTGCGCCCTGCCGCGTCGCGGAACTGCGAGGTCACCTTGTTGCCCGTGGAGTTGAACACGGGCTTGCCGTCGTCGTCGAGTTCATCGGCGGCAAGGCCCATGTAGTGACCAAAGCCGCGGGTGGGCTGACGCTGGAAGTCGGCGTGCCCGCCGGCCTCGCTGCGACCCTTGAAGTCGCGGACGGTGCCGGTGAGGGTGATGCTGCGGGGCAAGTCGGCGTACGAGTCGTCGCTGTCCTGCGCCAGCGCCGGCAGCGCCCCCGAGAGCACGAGCAGGCCGGCAAGAGTCAGTGAACGCTTCGACATGGCTTCGCTCCTCCGTGTCGGGCCTGACCCACTGCCGGCCCGGGTGCGTGTGAACTACACCCTCGAAGGTGAGAAACTCGCCCGCAGGGAACAAGCCACGGCGTCAAGAAGCCCGCGAGAATCTGCGGCCGGTACCGCCTGGGCAAGCCTTTGGCCCCCAAGATGTTGCGAATGCGGCCCCGGGCGACGCGGGAGAAGCCTCAAATTCACCTGCGCGCCGGCGGGGGTCCGAGAATATCCTGCCTGACAGCACGGGCGCATCACGGCGGGCGCGCCACACGCGGGAACTCGGCAGGGAGGCTGGACATGGATGTCTTCGTCGTCGAAGGCGGGCGTCGGTTGGACGGCTCGATTCGGATCTTCGGCGCCAAGAACGCGGCGCTGCCCCTGATGACCGCGGCGCTGCTCACCGACCAGCCGGTGACGTTCCGCGATGTGCCGCGCCTGGATGACGTGGACAACATGATGCGTCTGCTGGCGGAACTCGGGTGCCACCGGGTGAACGAGGCGGACGGGCCCTCGGGCAAGATCGTGCTGCACGCCGGCGACCGCACCCGATCGCACGCCCGGTATGACATCGTGCGCACCATGCGCGCCAGCATCAGCGTGCTCGGGCCCATGCTCGCGCGCCGGGGTGAAGCCCGCGTGAGCATGCCCGGCGGCTGCACGATCGGAGACCGCCCGGTCGATCTCCATCTCCGCGGGCTCCGCGCCCTGGGGGCCGACATCCAGCTCGCCCACGGCGACATCATCGCCCGGGCCCCGGGAGGGCGCCTCAAGGGGGCCAGGCTCTTCCTGGGAGGAACTTTCGGGCCCACCGTGCTCGGCACGGCGAACATCCTGTGCGCCGCCACCCTCGCCCGCGGCGAGACCGTGATCGAGTCCGCCGCGTGCGAACCGGAGATCGTCGATCTCGCGGCCCTGCTGACGCGGATGGGGGCGAAGATCGAAGGCGCGGGCTCGCCGCGCATCATCGTGCAGGGCGTCGAGAGCCTCGGCGGCGCCGAGCACACCGTCATGCCCGATCGGATCGAGGCCGGGACGTTCATGTGCGCGGCGGCAATCACCAACGGCGACATCGTGCTCGAGAACTGCCCGGCCGATGCGCTCATGTGCGTCATGGACCGGCTGGAGGCCGTGGGGGTGCGATTTGAAGTGACCGGCAATGACCCGCTGCGGGCCCGCTGCCGCGTCACATCGAGCCGGGTGCTCCAGCCCGTGGAAGTGACGACGCAGCCGCACCCCGGCTTCCCCACCGACCTGCAGGCGCAGCTCATGGCGCTGCTGACGCTCGCGGACGGTAACTCGGTAATCACCGAAAAGATCTTCCCCGATCGGTTCCTGCATGTCGCCGAACTCGCCCGCATGGGGGCACGGCTGCACCGACAGGGGGCGACGGTGGTCATCAGCGGCGTGCGCCGCCTCGTCGGAGCGCCCGTGATGGCGAGCGACCTGCGGGCCTCGGCCGGCCTTGTCCTCGCCGGGCTGGCCGCGGAGGGGACGACCATCGTGAACCGGGTGTACCACATCGACCGCGGGTACGAGCAGTTCGAGACGCGCTTGGCTTCTCTCGGCGCCCGAATCGTGCGCCGGGATGAGAAGGACGTGCAATAGGTCGCGGGCCCTTGCGGGCCGGCACGAGACTTGGCGCGATGTCGCGGCCGCTCGGGTTTTCCCGGGGTTGGGTATCGGACGAAACCGGGTGCTGCCACCCGCGAAGAGACTACCAACCGCGGGCGCCGGATTTCTTCGCTTCGTGGCGGGGGGGTTCTGCTATCGTGCATTTCGGGAGCGTCCGATGGGGGACGCACCTGACCCATTTCACTCAGACCCGGAGGGGGTTCCTCGATGAAGGCTTACCTGGTGGCATTGGCGGCAGGGATGGCGGCCGCGTGCGGCGCGCATGGTGCGGCGGCGAGCGCCGACGACGTGGTTCGGTTCGTGGCCCGCCCGGGCGTGATCGAGTTCTCGGGCACCATGATCGCCAGGCCCCGGCCCGGGCTCACCGATGCGGAGCGCAACGCCGCGATCGACCGCCTGCTCCCGCTCCTCGATCGCCAGTACCCGGAGGTGGACGAGTTCGTGATCCGTGTCCCCGGCGCCGACGGCACGGGCCTTGCCGAGAACGTGCTGTCTCAGGAACTGATGGCGACCGGGTGGTTCCAGTACGTCGAGCCGAACTGGATCTGCTACCCCACCGTCATTCCCAACGATCCGCAGTACGGGTCGCAGTGGCACCTGCCCGTGATCGGTGCGCCCGAGACGTGGGACATCACGCAGGGCACGTCGAACATCGTGCTTGCGTTCACCGATACGGGCGTCGATCTGAATCACCCCGACCTCATGGCGCACCGCCTCCCCGGCTACAACGCCGTGGTTGAGCTGCCCGAAACCTCTGGCGGCCAGGTGAATGACCTCAACGGGCACGGCACCCACGTCGCGGGCATCGCCTGCGCGATCGGCAACAACGGCCAGGGTGTCGCGGGGGCGACCTGGGACACGCGCTTCATGATGATCCGCGTCTCCGATTCCTCTTCGGGCGGATCGAGCATCGAGGTGTTGACCCGCGCCGCCCGCTGGGCGGCCGAGAACGGGGCGCACTCCGTCTCCACCTCATACACCGGCATCAACTCCACATCGATCGACACCACCGGCGACTACATCCGGGGCCTGGGCAAGCTGTATCTCTACGCCGCGGACAACTCCGCGACCAACCACAGTTCGTTCGACTGGCTCAACGTGATCATCGTGGGCGCGACGGACGTGGGCGACACCCGGGCCAGCTTTTCGTCCTACGGGCGCGCGGTCGATATCTTCGCGCCCGGAGTCAACATCCTCAGCACCTGCAACGGCAGCGGGTATTGCAGCCTCAGCGGCACCAGCATGGCCACGCCGCTCGCCAACGGCGTGATCGGCGCCGTGCTGAGCGCGAACCCGGCCCTCACCGCGGACATGGTCGAGCAGATCATCTCCGAGACCGCCGTGGACCTCGGCCCCCCCGGCAACGATGATGCCTGGGGATGGGGACGGGTGAACATGCTGCAGGCCGTGCAGCGGGCCGTGGCCCTCTCCGGCCCCCTGGCGCCCTTCGCCACCGACGACAACGCCGGGCACAAGATCATCGGCGAGAGCGCGACCCTCGATGTGCTCTCCAACGACTTCGACCTGAACCAGGGCGACAGCATCGTGCTCGACACCTTCGAAGCGACGACCGCACTCGGCGGCACCGTGGTGCGTTCCGTCGGCACCGGCCCCGGCGGGCGCGACGAGCTCATCTACACCGCGCCCAATGCGACCGGCGCCGACTCCTTCACCTACACCGTGCGCGACACCACCGACCGCACCGACACCGCGACCGTGTCCATCACCGTGGTCGATTCTTCGTTCTTCCGCGACCCCGACGCCGGCCCCGGCGGCGAGCCCGGCCTCGAGACGGCGTATTACGACGGCGCGTTCGTCTTCCTGCCGAACTTCGGCACCCTCACGCCGTATCTGACCGAGATCACGCCCGCCATCAACTTCCCCTCGTCCACCGGCAACTTCGCAGGTTCGGGCCGGTCGGACAACGTCGCCGCCACCTTTGAGGGGTACGTGGACATCCCCGCGACGGACCTCTACACCATCTACCTCGCCTCGGACGACGGCTCCAAACTCTACCTCGGCGACGACCTGCTCATCGCCAACGACTTCACGCACAACATGCTCGAGCGCAGCGCGCAGGTCGCCATGAAGGCCGGGCGTCACGCGATCCGCGTCGAATACTTTGAGCGTTTCAACTCGGCGGGCCTCGTGGTGAGCCTCGCCAGTGCTTCCATGCCCAAGGCGCCGATCGCCGCCGACCTGTGGTCGCACGGCGACGATGCGGGCTGCCCCGCCGACCTCTCGGGGAGCAGCGATCCGAATGATCCGGCGTACGGCGTGCCCGACGGCGCCGCGGATGCCGCCGACTTCTTCTACTACCTCGATCAGTTCGTGGCGGGCAACCTGGCCGAGGCCGACCTGACCGGCAGCAGCGACCCCAACGATCCGTCATACGGCGTGCCCGACGGCGCCATCGACGCGACGGACTTCTTCTACTTCCTCGACCTCTTCGTGCAGGGGTGCTGAGGGAAGAAGTGAAGCAGTGGGGCAGTGCGGACGCACTGAACTGAAGACGTCGGACAGAAGTGCTGAATCGAAGCGCGGGCCGG
>JADLCM010000009.1 GCA_020847175.1 Phycisphaerales bacterium | reverse complement strand
GTGGGCGGGGATGTGTCGGAGGCGGGAACGCGGCCCCGCAGGACGAAGCGCCGCGAGGGCCGCCCGCCACGCGGCCCCGGCGCGGACCACGACCAGTCGCCATGCCCGGCCTTCGCCAAGGCGTCGAGTTCCGCTTCGGCATCGGTGGCCCGGGCCAGCGAGCGCAGGCGTTGCCAGTCGCGGATGCTGACCGAGCCGTAGTGGCGTGCGATGAGGGCGAGGTGGCGGCGAACGCCGCGCTGCTCCGCGGGCTCGGTGATACTGAGCCGCGCGTGGCGCTCCGACGCGGCGAGGTAGTCAGCCCACGCGATGGCGGCGGCCATCGTCTGCGCATCGATGCGTGGCGCTTCGCCTGGCGTGCCCGCTCGGCCCCACGTAGCCAGTGCGTGCAGCGTCAGCGCGATGCGGAGCGAGAGGCCACACAGTTTGCCGCCCCACGCGCGTCGCTCGGCCAGGTCGCCGAAGCCCAGCGCGGCCTCGGTGCGTAGTTGGAACGCGTGATAGCGGGCATCGGCCTCCGGTGAGAGCGCGATGGCGGCGGGGCCGACATCGGGATCTGCACCCGGCTCGAACGACAGCAGGCGGGCAAGCGCGGCCTGCCAAGCCTCGCGGGCGGACGCTCGCACCGGCTCGGGCCGCACGTCGCGCATGCCGACGAGGTCTGGTGGGGCGATGACGGCGAAACGAGCCAGCAGGCCACGCCCCTCGGCTTGCGGGTCGCACCAGACAGCCTCCACCGCCGCCCGCTGCACGCACAGCGCCACCGCGAGCGCCGGGCGGTCGATCACGTCGGATGGGCGACCGACCCGGTGCGCACGGATCGGATCGCCCGCGTGCCCCTTCAGCATCGCGCCGTAGTTCCGGACGCCCGAGTACCGGCCCTGCACGATGTCCAGCGCATCGCCCTCGGCGCTGGCGAGCAGTGCCCGCCCGTGGTTCTCCTTCATCTGACGCACGAGCGCTTCCGGCGTCGGCTCGCTGGCCAGCAGCGCCGGCGCGGTCGGCACAGGCGTCGCCTCCATCTCCTGCGCGAGCCGGATCGCCTCGCCCTCGACGACGGCCCGCTTGAACGGGTCGGCCACTTTGCCCGCCTGGTCCTCGATCGCGCGGATGCGTCGTTCGGTGATGCGATGCCGCTGGGCCGCTGCGGCGATGACTGGCCGCATCTCGCGGCCCTTGTCCGCTTCCCACTTCAGGATCGGCCGCAGCAGTTCTGCCAGCACCGCCGATTTGCGCGTGCCTGGCTCGGAGAGCACCAGCGCCCACAGCGGGGCAGGCTCGATGTGATCGCCATGCCCGCAGACGCACGCGACGTTGCAGATGCACGCCGACGCGACCGCCAGGCCCAGCAGAGCCGCCATGTCCGGTGGCGTCTGCGTCGAGCGGGCCAGGTCGGCGAAGTACTCGCGGATGTCAGCGGTGGCGGCGGGGAACAGCGCGGCGAGGTCGAACGCGGGGCGCTCGTCCGGTTTGTCGTCCACAGGTGCCTCCGGTGCGACCGGCTCGGCTGCCACGGCGAGAGCGTCGATCTTTGCGTGCACCGCCTCGGCATCGCCGCCTTCCATCGACAGCACGTCAACGATGTCGCCGCCCTCCGGCAGCCCGGGCCAATGCTCGACGAGCCGCACCACGCGGACTTCCTGTGCGCCGGCGGCTTGGCAGAGTCTCGCCACCTCTTCGGCGTAGGCATCGCCCGCAGCATCGTGGTCGGGGATGATCACGGCGACCTTGCCCCTCATGACTGACCAGCCGGACTTGCCCGCTGCCTTGCTGCCGCCCGCGCTGGTCGTGGCGACGAGGCCGATGGCCCGGGCAGCGTCCACGCATGTCTCGCCCTCGACGATGTAGACCCACGCTCCGTCGGGCAGTCGCGCCAACTCCGGCAGGTTCAGCAGCGGCCGTGGCTCGGGCATCGCGGCGATCACCCAGCCATCGCCACGCCGACTAACCGGACGCACGACCTTCTTCCCCGCAGGCAAGTTCCAGCGGTTCACCTCTCCAACGGGAACGCCCTGGCCGTCGGTGTAGGTCCAGCGTGCAGCGCATGGCCCGTGCTTCCGCTCAAGCACCGCGACCGCTTCGTCGGCGGTGGCGAAGGTCGGGTCACTCACGTTCCTCGATGGTGCCGACAGCCTCGTTGCCTCGAGCACCGGCGTTGGCATGAGGTCCCTCATCGCCAGGCCGAGCGTGCCGACGATCGCCTCCACCGGACACCCGGCGTGGCAATGCAGAAGGACACGTTCGTCCGTGCCGATGCCGATCGACAGCGACGGATCGCGGTCGTCGTGCGCAGGACACTTGGCCGACCACGCCTCGCCGTGTCGCTTGGGAGGGCACCCCGCTCGCGTGAGCGCGTCGAGCACGACATCGATGGACTCACCCATGGCCCACCCCCTGCGTCGCACTCTTCGCTCGCTCGATGAACTGTCGCAGGTCAGCGGGGTCGATTCGCACGCTGCGCCCGAAGCGCACCGCGGGCAACGTCCCGGCCTGCACGAGTGTCCAGACGGTGCGTGGCGTGACGCCGAGCACATTCGCCGCCTCGCGATAGGTGAGCAGCGGGTGCATGTCGGTCTGACCTCCGGTCGTGTTCTTGAGCTCGTCCATGAGTGCGCACCCATCGCGCCGCCGCGATCGGCGCGGCGTGCGTC
>JADLCM010000008.1 GCA_020847175.1 Phycisphaerales bacterium | reverse complement strand
TCATCCCGGCTTGTCAAGTCACCGCACACCCTGATCAGAAGTTCGGTATCCGATCAACCATACATCCGGGATGGCACGTTATGCTATCAAATACCAAAACACGGACGCTTCACAGATTATAGGACCTTGTGCCTGCCGCGCAGTCTCGGCTTCGGCCTTGCACGCACTGCCTCGCCGTGCCCGTCCCGTATCGCAACTTGCGGGCTCTCGTCGATGCCGCAGGCCAATCTGAACCAACCGTGCGGAGTCGTACACTCCCGCATGTCCGATTCCCCGGCCTCTGACGTCCTGCTTGACCTCGGGCCGCTGAGCATCGCCAGCGTCGACCGCGTGGCCCGTGCCGACCTTCCGGTGCGCATCGCGCCCGGTGCGCACGATCGCATGACACGCTCTCGGGGCGTTGTGGAGCGGGCGCTGAGCGATGGTGAGGCCCACTATGGGATCAACACCGGTTTCGGGAGCCTCGCGCGGACCCGGATCGCCCCGGGTGAACTCCGGGACTTGCAGTCAAACCTGGTCCGGTCCCATGCGGCCGGGGTCGGCGAGCCGTTGCCCCGCGATGTGGTCCGCGCGACGATGCTGCTGTTGGCCGCATCGCTGTGCCGCGGGCTTTCGGGGGTGCGGGCCCAGACTCCGCAGCGCATCGTGGACCTGCTCAACGCGGGCGTAACTCCGCGCGTCCCGGCGGTCGGGTCGGTCGGCGCCTCTGGAGATCTGGCGCCCCTCGCTCACATCGCGATGGTGCTTCTCGGTGAGGGGGAAGCCTGGGTCGGTGAGGACGGACCGATGCCAGGGCTTGCGGCGCTCCAGCGCGCGGGCGTGGCCCCCCTGCCGCTGGAAGCAAAGGAAGGTCTTGCGCTGATCAACGGGACGCACTTGATGGCCGCCGAGGGCTCGCTGCTGTGCGCGGACGCGGAACGGGCCGTGGAGGCTGCTCTGGCGGCCTGTGCGATGTCGATCGACGCCATGAAAGGCACGGATGCACACCTGGACCCGCGCGTCCACGAGGCACGCCGGCAGCCGGGAGGAGCGTGGGTCGCCCATCGCCTCGCGGGCCTGCTTCGCGGCAGCACAGTTCTGAACTCACACAGAGTCAATGACCCCCGCGTTCAAGACCCCTACTCGCTGCGCTGCGCTCCCCCGGTCCTCGGAGCCGCGTGGGACGCTTTGTGTTATGTCAAGCAGGTGGTGGAGCGGGAACTCGGGGCGGTGACCGACAATCCGCTCGTGTTCAGCGACCCCGGGCGACCCGAGATCGTCTCCGCCGGCAACTTCCACGGCATGCCGCTGGCGATCCCGCTCGACACGTTGACCATCGCGCTCGCCGCGGTCGCAGGCATCGCCGAACGCCGCGTCTTTCTCATGCTCTCCGCCCGCGACCCCGAAGCGGGTCTGCGCCCTTACCTCGCGAGGCAGCCGGGGCTGCAATCGGGGCTGATGATTGCGCAGTATACCGCTGCCGCCTGCTGCAACGAGATCATCGGCCTCTCCACGCCCGCGAGCGTGGCGAACCTCTCGACGAGCGCCGGCGTTGAAGACTTCAACTCGTTCGGTCCGCGTGCCGCGGCCAAGGCGCGCCGGGCCCTCGAACTCACGCGCTATGTCGTCGCGATCGAACTGCTCTGCGCCGCCGAGGCGCTGGAGACCCACCGCCCGCTTCGCTCTGGGGCGGGCGTTGAACGGGCCCACGCCCTCGTGCGGGCCGTGGCGCCGCCGCTCGGGCACGACCGCTCCCCCACTCACGACATTGAAGCGATTGCCGGGCTCATCCGCGCCGGGCGATTCGGTGAATCGGCATGACGCCCCGCGCCGATGTGCTGGGCCTGCCCGCCCCGCAGCGCGGCACGGCGGACTTCAGCCTTCGGCTCATCCTCGCCATCGCCCGAGGGGCCGATCCGGCGCCCGGCGTGCGCGACGCGTGGCCGGGCCACCTCCGAAGCGGCCCCGTCGCCGTGCTCGCCACCGGAAAGGCGGCCCCGGCGATGCTGGCGGGCGCCCCGTGTGACCGGATCGACCGTGGCCTGATGATCGCGCGCGATGAAGACCTGTCGGCGGTCGGGGCGCCTCCCGGAGTTCGGATGATCGGCGCAGACCACCCCTCCCCCACCGATCGTTGCGTGGCGGCGGCCCGGGAGGTTGAGTTGTGGATGCGCGGCCTCCCCGAAGGGCTGCCGCTGGTCGTGCTGCTCTCGGGCGGAACCTCGGCGCTGCTCGCCCGCCCGGCGCCGGGTTTGACGCTCGCCGACCTTCGCGATGCGACGCACGCGCTGCTCCGCGCGGGCGCTCCCATCGGAGAACTCAACACGGTGCGGAAGCACACCGAGTGCCTCAAGGGCGGGCGTCTCGGGGCGATGGCCGCAGGGCGCGACGTACACGTGCTGGTGCTCTCCGATGTGATCGGCGACCACCTTGACCTCATCGGCTCCGGGCCGCTGTGGCCCGACCCTTCGACGTTCGCCGATGCGCTCGCGATCCTCAGAGTCCGCGCCCCCCGGTGCGCCGCAGTGCGTGCTCACCTGGAGCGCGGCGTGCGGGGCGAGCTTGACGAGACGCCCAAGCCAGGAGTCTGGACGCCTCCGCCCCACCGCATCGTGGGGTCGAACCGTTGCGCGGTAGACGCCGCGTGTGAGGAGGCCCGCCGAGCGGGGTTTCGCGTGGCGTGCATCCCCGATGCCATCACCGGAGAGTCTTCTGACGCGGCCCGCGCGTTTGTGCGCACGTTCCGCGCGCTCGCCCAAGACGGCCCAGAGCCCTTCGCCCTCGTCGGGGGAGGCGAAACCACCGTTCGCGTCGGCACCAAGAAGGGGCGAGGCGGACGGAACCAGGAGTTCGCTCTCGCCGCGGCGCTTGAACTCGCTGGTGCGCCGGATGACGTTGTGCTGAGTGTGGGCACCGACGGCGCGGACGGCCCCACGCCCGCCGCGGGCGCGGTGGCTTGGCCGGGCGTGCTGGCCCGCGCCGCGGCGCTGGGCATCGACCCGAGTGCCGCGCTCGCAGAGCATGACAGCCACACGTTCTTCTGCACGACGGGCGGCGTCGTCCCGGGGTTCTTGACGCGGGGGTCGAATGTCAACGATGTGATGATCGCGGCACGCATACCCCGAGCCCCCCGCGCCGGGGTATCCTGACCCAATGACGCAGCCCAGCCTCATTGCTCATGCGCGCAATGTCGACGGCGACGACCCGCTCGCACCGTTCCGATCGGAGTTCGAGATCCCTGCCGGCCCCGAAGGGCGTCCGTGCGTCTATCTCACCGGCAACTCGCTGGGGCTCATGCCAAGGGCTACCCGGGCGGCCGTGGCGCAGGAACTCGACGACTGGGCTCGCCTCGGCGTCGAAGGGCACTTTCATGCGGCGCATCCGTGGTTCCCGTACCACGAAGACCTGCGTGCTCCGCTGGCGTCGCTCGTGGGCGCGGACGAGCGCGAAGTCGTCGCGATGGGCGGCCTCACGACCAACCTGCACCTGCTGATGGTGTCGTTCTACAGCCCGACCCGGGAGCGCCCGATCCTCATGATCGAAGAGGGCGCGTTTCCCTCTGATCGGTACGCCGCCGCGAGCCAGGTGGCCCTGCACGGGTTTGACCCGGGCACGCACCTCGTGCGGCTCCGGCCTCGTCCCGGCGAATACGTGCTCCGCACCGAGGATATCGTGCGGGAGATCGAGATCCAGGGATCTCGGCTGGCGCTCGTGATGCTCGGCGCCGTGAACTACCTCACCGGCCAGCTGCTTGACATGCCCGCCATCAGTCGGGCGGCGCACCGGGTGGGCGCCCGGTGCGGCTGGGACTGCGCCCACGCCGCCGGCAACGTGCCCCTTCGACTGCATGACTGCGGCGCCGACTTCGGCGCGTGGTGCTCGTACAAGTATCTCAATGCGGGGCCGGGGGCGACCGCCGGCTTGTTCGTGCACGAGCGTCACCTTGGAAATCGCTCGCTCCCCAGGCTTGCGGGATGGTGGGGCAACGACCCCGCGTCGCGGTTCTCCATGCCCGAGTCATTCGTGCCGGTGGATCGGGCCGATGCGTGGGCGCACTCCAACCCGCCGATCCTCGCCACCGCCCCGCTGCGTGTCAGTCTCGAGATGTTCTCGCGGGCGGGCATCGGCCCCCTGCGCGCCCGGAGCGAACGGCTCACCGGCTTCCTGGAGCGTGAAATCCGCTCGATTCCAGGGCTCACCATCCTGACCCCCCCTGAACCATCGGCCCGCGGGTGCCAGCTCTCGCTCGTTCTGCCCGGCGACGCCCGGAGCACGCACCAGAGGCTGCTCGCACGGGGCTTCGTCTGCGACTTCCGCGAGCCCAACGTGGTGCGGGCCTCCCCCGTGCCGCTCTACAACTCGTTTGAGGACGTGGCCCGCTTCGCCCTCGCCCTTCGAGAGGAATGCGCCCGTGGCTGAGCGCGTGGTCATCATTGGCGCGGGTCTCGCGGGTTCGCTGCTCGCGGTCTACCTCGCGCGCCAGGGACGCACCGTGTCGGTCTTCGAGCGTCGCCCCGATCCGCGCGTCGCCGGATACGCCGGAGGACGCAGCATCAACCTGGCCCTGAGCATCCGCGGCCTCTGGGGGCTCGAAGGCGTCGGCCTCGATCGCGACGTGCTCGCCCGGGACGCCATCGCCATGCGGGGCCGGCGCATCCACCCGCTGGGTGCGACCGAGGTGTTCCAGCCCTACAGCCGCAACCCCGGCGACGCGATCAACTCGGTGTCGCGCGCCGGGCTCAACCTGTCGCTCATCCAGGCCGCGGGTCGCGAGCGCAAGGTGGAGTTTCATTTCGACACACCCTGCCTCGACATCGACCTCGATGCGCCGGCCGCGTTCGTTCGCGGCGCCGACGGCGTGGAGCGGCGGGTGGACGCCGATCTCATTCTCGGGGCTGACGGGGCCTTTTCACCCGTGCGGGCCCGGCTTCAGAAGACTGAACGGTTCGAGTACAGCCAGAGCCCGCTTGCCCACGGGTACAAGGAGCTTCACATCCCCGCGCCGTCCGGCCCGGGCATCACGTCCGAGGCTCTGCCCGGCGCAACGTTCGCCCTGGAGCCCCATGCGCTGCATATCTGGCCCCGCGGCGGGTCGATGATGATCGCCCTGCCCAACCGCGACGGTTCATTCACATGCACGCTCTTCTGGCCGTTCAGGGGAGATCACGCCTTCGAGGCACTTGAGGGCCCGGGGGGTGCTCCGGCCGCCCCGCACGCCGCCGAAGACCTCGCCCGGGTCCGCGCGTTCTTCATCGAGCACTACCCCGACGCGGTCCCGCTGATGCCCACGCTGGAGCGCGACTTCTTCGCCAACCCCACCAGTTCTCTGCTCACCATCCGCTGCTCGCCCTGGACATGGAAGGGCAAGGTCGCATTGCTCGGCGATGCCGCCCACGCCATCGTGCCCTTCTACGGGCAGGGCATGAACGCGGCGTTCGAGGACGTGCGTGTGCTCGCCGATCTGCTCGCGGGGCATCCGGGCGACGCCCACGCCGCGCTGGCTGCATTCGAGGCCGCCCGCAAGCCCCACGCCGATGCGATCGCCGACATGGCGCTGGAGAACTTTGTCGAGATGCGCGACAGGGTGGGCGACCCGGCCTTCAGGCGCAAGAAGCGTGTGGAGCAGGAACTGCACGCGCTGATCGGCGCGGGCACGCTCTCGATGCCCCTGGAGCTCCGCTCACCCCAGTACAACCTGGTGAGCTTCTCCACCGTGCCCTACGCCGAAGCCCGCCGGCGCGGGTTGGCCTTCGACCGCTTTGTAGAGCGGGTGCTCGCCGAGCTCCCCCCCACCGCCGAGGGTCTGGCCCCCGACGCACGGGCCGATCTTCTCGCCCGGGCCGCCCACAAGGTACAGTCAACGGCGAACGAACCGGCGGTGATCGAGATTTCGCCCCTGCTGAGCCCGCGCACCGCGGTGTTTCCGGGCGATACGCCCCTCTCACGCGAGGCGCTGCTGGACACGGCCAAGGGTGACTCGATCACGCTCAGCACCCTTCGTGCCACTGTGCACCTCGGCGCGCACGCCGATGCGCCGAGCCACTACGGCAAGGGGGCGCACGCGATCCACGAGATGCCGCTGGCCCACTACGTCGGGCGTTGCCAGGTGGTCGATGCGCCGGTCCAGCCGGGTTCGCTGGTGCACCTGGACGATCTCGCATCCCCGATCTCGGAGCGCCGCGTGCTGATCCGCACCGGCACGCAGCCTGACACGAGCATCTTTCCGACGGACTTCGCGGCGCTGGACCCTGCCCTGGTCGAAGCGCTGGCCGACCGCGGCGTCATCACGATCGGCATCGATACGCCGAGCGTGGACCCCGGCAGCAGCAAGGAACTTCGGGCGCACAAGGCGTTTCTCCGCCGGGGCGTCGCGATTCTCGAAGGCCTGGTCCTCGACGGCGTGGCCCCCGGGGTGTACGAGCTCATCGCCCCGCCTCTGAAACTGGAAGGCTTCGACGCGAGCCCGGTGCGGGCGTTGTTGCGACCCGTGTCGGGGTAGATCACGAATCCGGAGAATGGCGTGCGTCGTCCGCGTCGCCGGCCCGTGCCGGACCGCATCGCCGTCGGAAGTTTCCGCCGGGCCATCCCTTGTCACGCAAACTTTTCTGCTCACGGCGGGTTCGAGAGCCGGGGCGAAATGACCCCTACTCGTACCGCCCCACGATCAATGTCACGTTATGCCCGCCGAATCCGAACGTGTTGTCCATCGCGTACCGGATCGGGCGCTCCCGCGCCTCGCGCGGCACCAGGTCGATGTCGAACTCGTCGTCGGGCTCCGAGAGATTAATCGTCGGAGGCACCACGCCCTCTCGCACGGCCCCCATGCAGGCGATCAGTTCAACCGCTCCGCTTGCGCCGAGGCAGTGCCCGTGCATGCTCTTGGTTGAACTCATCAGCAACTTGCCGCCCCGCGTGCGCCGGGCGTGGTCGCCGAAGACCTGGAGCACCGCCGCCACCTCGGCCTTGTCGCCTAAGGGTGTGGAGGTGCCGTGGGCGTTGACGTAGCCGATGTCCGCCGCGTTGAGTTCCGCGTCCTTGAGCGCACAGACCATCGACCGCGCAGCGCCCCGGCCCGCCGGGTCGGGTGCGGTGATGTGCCCGGCGTCAGAGCTGTTGCCGCTGCCCAGCAGTTCGCACAGGATCGTCGCGCCCCGGGCCTTGGCGTGGCGCTCGGTCTCGACCACCACAAAGGCCGCGCCCTCGGCGAGCACGAAGCCATCGCGGGTGCGGTCGAACGGGCGGCTGGCTCGGGCGGGGTCGCCCTCCCACCCCGAGAGGGCCTTCATCGTCATGAAGGCGCCCACGCACAGGGGCGTGATCGCGGCCTCGCAGCCGCCGACCAGCATCACGTCGGCGTGCCCGGCTCGGATGTGCGACATGGCGTCGCTGACTGCGTGCCCCGAGCTGGCGCAGGCGGTGGCATGGGCCCCGGCGGGGCCCCGCAGGCCGTAGCGGATTGAAAGGTTGCCGGTGGTCGCATTGACCATCAGGCGCGGGACGGTGTACGGGCTGATCCGGTCCGGGCCGCGGCTCATCAGCGTGCCCATGCCCTCTTCGATCGTTGAAATGCCTCCAATACCCGAGCCGACAACGACGCCGCACCGGTCCGCGTCAGCCCGGGAGAAATCAATCCCCGAGTGCCGGACAGCCTCGTGGGCCGCGGCCATGCCGAGCACCGTGCATCGGTCGAGGCGCTTTGCCTCACGGGCTTCGACCGCGCCGGAGGCGGTCGGATCCCACCCCTTGACCTGCCCCATCGCGCGGACTGCCCATTTCCCGGCGTACCTGTCAACCTCTGGGCCCTCAAACCGGGTGATCCCCGAGCGCCCGCTGCGCATGGCGTCCCACGTCGAGGCCGCATCCGTCCCGAGATTGGTGACGGCGCCCACGCCGGTGACAACGATGCGTTCGAGAGGAGTTCGGGTTGTCCCCATGTGGTTCCGCCGAAGGGCTGAAGGTTCGACGTCCGGGGTCAGCTGCTCGCGCGGGCGGTCTTGATGAAGTCAACCGCCTGGCCGACGGTCTTGATCTTCTCGGCGTCCTCATCCGGGATCGACGCCTCGAACTCGTCTTCCAGCTGCATGATCAGCTCGACGGTGTCGAGGCTGTCGGCATGCAGATCCTCGAGAAAGCGCGTCTCCCGGGTGATCTTGCCCCGATCCGCGCTCATCTTCTCAGCGACGATGTCCATCACCTTCGATTCGATTTCCTGGTCGGTCACGCCTGAGACTCCCGCGAGGCAAGGACCTGTTTGAAATCGCGCCCCAACAACAGCGGCAGCGACCCGGGTTCCCCAAGGACCCGGAGACTGGCATTCTACCCAGTCCGCCTCAGACCGCCAACCCGCCCCAGGCGGTCACGCCCCGGAAAACCCGAGGGTGGGCCCAATCCCATAACGCCCGGTCCCTCTGCCGCCTGCGACGGGTGCGCCGGGCCTGACGTTTCGTTCCTTCCCACCCGGCCCCGGCGCTCCCCCGGGGCTCGGGCCGCCGCGCGCATGGGCCGAATCGAGGGCTGCCGGACGGGCCGTGCGGGAACCCCCGCGGACCGCCGGCGGGGAGGAACAGGGATGTCCCACCTGCCAGATGAGCCCGACGCGTTCGCCGAGTACGTCGCTGACCTGCTCAAGCGCATCCAGCCGCAGGCATCGGTCGAACTGATCGGGCCCAGCCAGCTCTCGGTCAACGGGCGCCGGCTCGATCTCCAGAACCTCTTGCGGATGGTCAACCAGGACCCGGAACGGGGCACGGAGATTGCCGAACATTACCTTGAGCAGATGTTCGCCGGCGATGTGGTGCACATGAACGAAGTCCCCTTTGAAATCGCCCGTACCCGCATCATGCCCCGGATCCAGCCCGTGTCGATCTTCGAGCACCTCAACCGCGAGCTCGTCGCGCACGTTCCCTTTGTGAACGACACGGTGGTGGTCTTTGTCACAGACCTGCCCCACATGACCGTGAGCATCACGACCGAACAGGTGATCAAGTGGGGCCTCTCCGCCGAGGAGCTCGAACCGATCGCCCGCGCGAACCTCGATCGCTACGCCCCCAGGCTCGAACTCCGGCTCGTGGAGAGCAAGGAAGGCGGACGCGCGGCGATTCTCTCCGAGCAGGACGGCTACGACGCTGCCCGCCTGCTCATGTCCGACCTCTTCAAACGCCTGGCCCCGCAACTGGGGGGAGACTTCCTCGTCGCGACCCCCGCCCGGGACATGTTCATCGCCATGAGCCCAGGGCCGGGCGAGTTCATCAACCGCATCCGCGAGCGCGTCAATGCCGACTTTCAGCGCCTCCCCTACCCGATCACGTCCGACCTCTTCTACGTCACGCGCGACGGCGTCGCGGGCACCCTCGACCGCGAAGCGGCGTAGGCGCTCGTTGCCGAAGGGTCCGGAACCTCTTGCCGAAGCGCGCGGGTCAGCCGGTCGGCGGCTTCGCGCGGCTCATTGGCATCCGGCGGCGAAGATATCGAGGAAGTAGAAAAAATCTGAGGCATCGACGACGCCGTTGGGTATCCCGTACGTCTCGTCGGCCGGGTCTGCGGTCCCGGTCAGGTCTGCCACCCCGAGGTTGCCTGCGGTGAACTGGTCGAGAAAGAAGAAGAAGTCCGAGGCGTCGACGGCCCCATCTCGCACGCCGTAGAGGTCGTCTGCCGCATCGGCGGAGCCGGAAACGTCGGCCGCGCACGCGGGCCAGAGCAGCCCGGGGGCCCAGGCCGCGCCGCTGAATGACGCCCGCTTGAGAAACGGGTTGGCGTAGGCCAGGGGTGTTTCAAGGGTCGTGAGGTCCACAACGCCGATGTCGCCCGGTTCATCAGGCACCAGGAACGCGACGCCCGCGGGGCTGATGGCCAGGCCATCGACGTCAGCCGCGGCCTCGCTTCCGAACATCTGCGGATAGCCCGTGACGAAGGCCACGACACCCGAGTTGAGGTCTACGCGGTACAACCCTTGTCCCGTGAGCGAAGGCGCATCGGCCGTGGCATACAGCATGCCATCGACCGGGTTGACGTCGAGCCCGCCCAAGTCCAGGGCATCGTCCACGGGCACGAGCAGTTCACAGGCCGCCGTCGCGGGGTCGATGCGGTAGACGCCCCGCGGCGCGCTGGCCTTGCAGCCGTATAGGGTGTCGCCGGAGAACGCCAGGCCGGTCATCGCGCCCATCGAAAAGTACGAGACGATCTCGGGCACGAGCGTGTCGAAGGGCACGCGATACAGAAACGTCCCCTCGGCGACGTACAGCACCCGGTGCCGGTCATCCGCCGCGAGGCCCCAGGATCCCGATCCGGCCCCGCTGAACAGTGGTCTCCATTCGGCGCTTGACACATCCAGCAGCCACATGCCCTCTTCAGGTCGATCGCTCCCCACGACGAGCTGCGCGTCCGCGAGCGGAGCGAGCAGCACCGACGCAGCGGAGAGAAGGTGATGTGTGCGCATGAGCCCCCCGAGCATCCATTCCGACGGGTGAGCGGGTAAGCGGGGATGCCCAACGGTGCAACCTGCGCAATCGCACGTCGCGATGACGAGGGGACTTCCGCCGGCGACCCTTCCGGCTTGCCGCGATCGGGGTGCCGTCGTGGTGGGTCACGAACGGCGTGGGCCCGCGCACGCGGCTTCGCGAGCCCTCACCAAAATGCCCCATATTCCCAACCGGGCCAGTAAAATAACCATTTCGGACGACGATGGCCGCACTTGGCCAGAAATCGTTTCATCCGCCGGCGTCGATCCGAGCAAGCAAGGCTTCGGCGCCCGGATCGCCCGCTTCGCGCGCGCGCTCAGCGTACTCCCGGGCCCGATCCCTGGCCCCGGCCCGCGCGAACAGGTCGGCGGTCTGCATCGCCAGTGATCCGTCTCGCGGGTTCAAGTCCGACGCGGCGGCGAAGAACGCCCCCGCATCGCCGAAACGTCCCTTGGCGCCGTAACAATTGCGAGCAATCCGGAGCACATCTTCCCGGGCGCGAAGCGCAGGTTCCAGGCTCTCCAGGAGGCCGATCGCACGCTCCGGATCAATGATGGTCGCGGCATCGGCTTCGATGATCCGCCAGTTGGGGTCGGCGGCGTCGATCGCCCGAGCCCGAGCGATCGACTGGAGGGCGACGGTGCGATTGCCGTCGCGCAGCGCGACTTGGGCCAGCATCCCCCATGCAGGGGCGAGATCGGGTTTGAGCAACGCGGCCCGGTTCAGACTGACCCGGGCCTCCGGGAACATCCCCAGGTTGTACTGGACCATGCCGAGATTCAAGGCGTACTCGGGGCGTTGCGCATCCATGACCGCTGCACGCTCGAAGTGTTCCAGGGCTTTCCTTGGAAGTTTGGCGCTGCTGGCGGCCATGCCGGCGCGGAACTCAGCCGCAGCGTCGCGGTCGCCGAGTTCAAGAATCGCGACCCACTGGGCGTACGCCTGCTCAAAGTGCGCCTGGCCCTCCTCGGGGGTGGCAGCGCCGGTCGCAAGATTCTGAAGCACCTCGGCGTAGCGCTGGCGCAGGTCCACGTCCGCGGGGTACTGCTCCACGGCAGAACCCAGTACGCGCGACGCGGTTGTCCAGTCCCCTGCGGCGAGCAGCTTCTGCGCGGTCTCGCCGATGGCCTGGAGCGAATCGTCGGGAGCGACTTTCCCCTTGGCGGTCGTCGGCGTCGTGCGCGTCGCCAGGTAAAAGACGTAGCCGGTGAGGGCCACAATTGCGACACCCATCACGAGCGCGCCCAGGGTGACCAGTTTGGATCGTTCGGGAGCCATGCAGGAAGGGTATCGGCTCGTACTGGGCGAGACGCACAACCCGAAGGGGCAGCCCCTCGGGCGCGCAATAATGCCCATCCCAGCCCTGCGGGGAGAGCAGCAAGGACGGTGCCATGACGACCGAGTCCCGGACAGTCGCAGGAGAAATGCCCAAGCAGTACCGCCCGGCGGAGCACGAGGGTGAAGTTCGGGCAAAGTGGGATGTTGCCGGGGCCTTTCACGCCGATCCGGGGCGCGTGCTGCGGGGGGAGGCCGCGCCGTACTGCGTGTTCATCCCGCCCCCCAACGTGACGGCGGCCCTGCATCTCGGCCATGCGCTCAACAACACCCTCCAGGATGTTCTGGTACGGGCGCACCGGATGAAGGGGCTTGAAACGCTCTGGATGCCGGGAACGGATCACGCGGGCATCGCGACTCAGACCGTGGTTGAACGGCGCGTGCGCACTGTGGAGGGCAAGGCACGCACGGGTTTCACCCGCGAAGCCTTCGTCGCCAAGATCCAGGCATTCAAGGATGAGTACGAGGCGAAGATCGTTGAGCAACTCAAGCGGATGGGATGTTCCTGCGACTGGGACCGCCAGCGCTTCACGATGGACGAAGTGTGCGGACGCGCGGTGCGAGAGGCATTCTTCAGGCTCTTCCGCGACGGGCTCATCTACCGCGGCAAGCGCCTGGTCAACTGGGACCCGGTGACGCAGACGGCGCTTGCCGACGATGAAGTGGAAATGCGCGACATCGACGGGCAGTTCTTCTATCTGCGATACCCGCTCGTTCACCCTCCGGCCCCCGGCGCCGATGCGGTCCCCGTCACTTGGAACGAACTCTCGGCGCGCGGTTATCCCGGCGCGGGGGAGCGACCCGGCGATGAGGAAGCCTGGGTCACGGTCGCGACGACGCGCCCCGAGACGTACCTCGGCGATACGGCCGTCGGCGTGAATCCGAAGGATCCGCGCGCCACTGCCCTGCGCGGGCTCATGGTCGAGTTGCCCCTCGTGGGCCGGATCATCCCGGTGATCGAGGATGATTACGTGGTGATGCCCGCCGCGATGGGCGGCGACCCGGCGGACCCCAAGGCCCAGTTCGCGACGGGCTTCCTGAAGGTGACCCCGGCGCACGATCCAAACGACTACGAGATCGGGCGGCGGCATGCTCTGCCGGTCATCAACGTCATGGCCCCCGACGCGTCGATCAGCGACAGGCACGGATGGACGGACGTGGGCGATGCCGGGGTGTTCGTCGGCAAGAGCCGTGAGGAGTGCCGCAAACTGGTGGTTCGCGAGTTTGACGCCCGAGGGCTTCTCGAAGCCCGCAAGCCCTACCGGCACGCGGTCGGGCACAGTTACCGCAGCCAGGCGGCCATCGAGCCCTATCTGAGCGACCAATGGTACGTGCGCGTGACCGATGATCGACTGAAAGGCTCGGCGCTGCGAGCGCTCCATTCATGCTCCGGCGCTTCGTCCGGTGCGGACGGCGGACGGAACGCCTGCCCCACCGGGGCCGGGGGCGACAGCGAACCTCTTGCGTTCTTCCCCTCCCGATATGCCAAGACGTACCAGTCCTGGCATGAGAACATCCGGGACTGGTGTATCAGCCGCCAACTCTGGTGGGGGCACAGGATTCCGGTGTGGGAAGCGCCGCCGAACGGTGAACTCGACGACCGGGAGATCTCCGAGGCGCTGGCTTCGGGCCGAGTCGCGGTTGATCCGACCGCCGCTCCCGGCACGCCAGTGCGGGTGTGCGTGCGCGATGCCGACGACACCGAGACGATCCGCCGCCTTGAATCGCGCGGGTTCGTGCAGGATCCCGATGTCCTCGACACCTGGTTCTCCTCTGCGCTCTGGCCCATGAGCACCCTGGGCTGGCCCGATGCGGGCGCCGCGGCGAGGGAGACCGGGATCGCCGATTTTCCCGCACTGCTCGACGCATTCAATCCTTCCGATGTGCTGGTGACGGGGCGCGACATCATCACGCTTTGGGTCTCGCGCATGGTGATGTTCAATCGATACTTCATGCCCCCGGCGGGAGAGCCCGCGGCTTCGGCGGGCCATCAACCCGGCGAGGGGCGCCTCCCCTTCCGGCATGTGTACATCAACCCGATCATCCAGGACGGTCACGGCCAGCGCATGAGCAAGAGCCTCGGCAACGGTGTGGACCCGCTGGACATCGTGGAGAGTCACGGTGCGGATGCGCTGCGGTTCGTGCTCACCCAGGTCGCGACGAGCACGCAGGATGTGCGTCTGCCGGTGGACCTCGTCTGCCCGCACACCGGCAAGACGTTCACGCCGCGCTTCATCACGTCCTCCACCGGGCACCAGGTGCCGGCGCCGGTGCAGGAGTCGCCCGGGAACCCCGCGAAGAAGATGGTGACCGCCTTCGGCGTCGCCAGTGGCCAGGCGCAGGCGAGCGCCGAACTGCCGGTCGCACGGAACACCAGCGCCAAGTTCGACCTCGGGCGCAACTTCGCGACCAAGCTCTGGAACGCGACGCGCCTCACCGTCTCGCTGATCGAGAGTGAGCGGGTCCGCGGCGCAGGCCCGGCGGCCCTGCCGCCCCACGCCCTTGGTGAAGCGGGCGCGCTTTCCAGCGCGGACGGGTGGATGCTCTCCCGCCTTGCGGGCGCGGTGCGCAAGGCGGACGAGGCGCTCGCCTCGTACGAGTTCAGCGTCTACGCCCAGGCGATGTACGACATCCTCTGGCGCGATTACTGCGACTGGTACCTCGAAGCCGTGAAGCCGACCGCCGCGGCCAGCCCGGCACAACGCGCGGTGCTGCGGCACGCGCTCGACGCGATCCTGCGCCTGCTGCATCCCATCATGCCGCACGTGACGGAAGTGGCGTGGGGCTTCCTGCGCCAGTGCCCCGGCGCGCCGCTCGACGGGATTGACCTCGGACACGCCGGCTCGCTCCTCTGCCGCGCCCCGTGGCCCCGGGTCCGGGCTGACCTGGAGAACCCCGGGGCCGAAGAAGCCTTCGGACGCGTCGTGGAAGTGGTCAGCGCGGTGCGCGAAGTGCGGGCCAGACTCCAGGTGCCGCCGAAGCGTCTGGTCACTCTTCACCTTCCCGCCGATCTGGCGGCGGCCCTCTCCGCCGGCGGGGACGACCGGCTCGTGAAGCACCTCGCCGGCGTCGAGGCCTGCATCACGGCCCCGGCGCCGCCGGGGGCGGCGGAGTTCACGCTCGGGCCCTCGCGCCTGGCGATCTCCAACATGGCTGATGCGGTGGATGCGGGCCAGGAACGGACCAGGCTGGACAAGGCGATCGGCGACTTGAAGAAGAGCATTGGCGCGCTCGAAGGGCGCCTCGGCAATCCGGGGTACGCCGACCGCGCCCCCGCACACCTGGTGCAGCAGAGCCGCGACGAGCTGAGCAAGAAGCGTGAGGAACTCTCCATCGCCGAAGCAGCCCTGCGGAAGCTCGGATGAGGATGCCTCCGAGTGAACCCCGGCCCGCGAGCGTCGGGGCACGCACGCGGCCTCGCGTCCGCGCTGCGTGGGCCATGGGCGCACTCGCGTTCATCCTTTCAGGCTGCGCCTCGATGAGCGGCGACGGACGCCGCCCGGCTGCGGTTGAGCCGGTGGCTCCGGCGTCGGCCCTCGCGCCAGACCCCGTGCTGCGGATCGAGCCGTGGAGCTTCGCCGGGGCGCAGGGGCGCGCGATCACGACGCTCCACTACCGAATCTTCACGACGGAACGCGATGTGCCGCTCCGGCGTCGCGTGCCGCAGTTTCTGGAGACGGCCCTGGTGGAGTTCCGGAGCTCGCTCGGCGATCTCCCCGCGCCGAGCGAGTCGATGGAGACGTACATCATGGGCTCGCGGGCGCAGTGGACGGCCCTCACGCGCCAGTTCACCGGCGCCCGGTCGGCGACGTACCTGAAGATCCGGGCCGGGGGGTTCGCCGAGAACGGGCGAGCGCTCCTCTTCGATCTCGGGGCCAAGGGCACCTTCGGCACCGTGGGGCACGAGGGCTGGCATCAGTACACCCAGCGCGTGATGCGCGATGCGCTGCCCATCTGGCTTGAGGAGGGCGCGGCGACGCACTTCGAGGGCTTCCGCTGGGTCGAGGACACGCCCGTGTTTCTCCCCTGGGCCAACGTCGAGCGGTTTGACCGCCTGCGCGAGACGCTCAACGCGGGCCGCCTGCTGCGCCTCGATGAACTGCTCGTGCAACGACCGCAGGACCTGCTCGACGCCTACGGCAATGACGCCGCCCTCGATTACTACGCGCAGGTGTGGGCGCTCGTGCACTTCCTCCGCGAAGGCGAGGGCGGCAGGCACAGGCCGGCGCTGGCGCGTCTGCTGCGTGACGCCGCGAATGGCCGGATGATCGACCTTGTGCGTGCCAACCTCGGCGAGCGCGTCGCCTCCCACGCCGCCCTACGGCGCGTCGGCTCGGGCGTGTTCCTGACGTACTTCGATGACGACCTGACCCGCGCGGCCGCAGCGTACGAGGACTTCGTGCGCCGGATCACGGCGCTGCGGGCTCGCGAGGCGATCGTTGCCGGACGATCCCCGCTCGGCCCGTAATCGCCCGCGCCGGGCACAATCGATGTCCGACCCCGGTCGGGCATTCACATACGCAGCGGGCGCAGCGTGAACTTGCCCGAGACGGCCGGGGTGCCGTCGCCGGTCAGCGATCCCTCGCCCCTGAACGTGAGCCGTTCCGGCTCGTCCCCCACGAGGTCCACCCGCACCGCGAGCCCATCCCCGGGGCGCAGCATCGCGCCGAAGCGCAGCGCGCGGACTTCGCCCAGCACCCACGGGCCGGGCGCCCTCATGCGCGTGAGTTCGCGGGCTGCCTGCACCAAGGACTCCAGCATGAGCACGCCGGGCTGAATCGGGAAGCCCTCAAAATGGTCGCGGAGGTGTTCGGCGCCCGGGTCGAGGCGCATCCGGGCGCTGACCCCGCGCGCGTCGCACTCCATGACCTGATCAATCAGCGCGAATGACACGGTCGAACTCCGAGGTTCCGCGTGCCCCGGCGGGGGCGAACGCGGCATCGATTGTTGCCGCGCCGCGTCGTGCGGGCCTGCCGGCCACCCCGAGCACCTACGCTCGGGCGTGACCCGGCTCTGCGACGATGCCATCTGCGTGCGCTGGTGGGACTGGTCGGAGACGAGCCAGACCGTCTCGCTCTTCACCCGCGGGCACGGACTGCTCCGGGGCATCGCCAAGGGCGCCAGGCGCGAACGCGCTCCATTCAGCGGCGGCATCGAACTTCTCTCCAGGGGCGAAGCGCTGGCGCTCGTCAAGCCGGGCCGTACGCTGCACACCCTGACCGGCTGGACGCTCACCGAATCGTATTCGGGGCTGCGCCGCAGCCTGCTCGCGTTCAATGCCGGCATGCTCGCGGCGGATGTCATCGCCCGGATGCTCAACGAGGGCGATCCGCACCCGGAGGTCTTCGATGCGCTGGCGGCGTTTCTGCGTTCGCTGGACCACCCCATTTCTACGCACGCGGAGATCGCCCGATTCCTGCTGCACCTGCTCCGCGAATGCGGCCTCCGTCCTGAACTTCATGTTCACCCGGCGACCCGGCTTCCGCTGCCTCGGGCCGATGTGCTCGTCTTTGATCCGCGACTCGGCGGTTTTGCGCCGGATGACCACTCTGCCGCGCCGGGAGCATGGCGCGTGAGGCTGGAGACGGTGGATTTCCTGCGAGAACTCGATGCCGGCACCGCGCCGGAGGGGGCGGGACGCCCGGTGGAACGCCGCGCCGCGAAGCTCCTGGCCTCGATCCTCCGCGAGGTTCTCGGAACTGAACCCCCGACCTTTCGGTTCCTGCTCGGGGAACCTCTCCCGATGAATGAGCCCGGACAGGCAAATCCCGGGCGAATGGCGGCGCCGCCGTGAGCGCACCCATTCAGGGGAGCCGATGAGGCGCCAAGCCCAATTCGACCCGGAGCCGCGAGTTCATGGACCCGCAGACGCTCGAGAAAATCCTGAACTGCCCCACGTTGCCGACACTGCCCGCGATCGCGGTGAAGGTGATCGAGTTGACGTCGAAGGACGACGTCAAGATGGATGAACTTGCGGAGCTGATTCAGAAGGACCAGGGCGTCGCCGCGAAGATTCTCAGGACCGTCAACTCATCGTTCTACGGGCTTCGCACCCGGTGCGCCACGATCCAGCGTTCCCTCGTCATGCTCGGCCTCGGCCCGGTCAAGACGCTGGCCCTGAGCTTTTCGATCGTCTCGGCGATCGGCAAGGGTGACGACGGCTTCGACTACGAGTCATACTGGCGCCGCGCCCTCTACACCGCCGCGGCGGCCAAGAAGATCGCCCACCTGACCGGGAACGGCGCCGTCGCCGAAGAGTGCTTCCTCGGCGGGCTGCTTCAGGACGTGGGCATGCTGGCCATGTTCCGGGGCCTGGGCCATGACTATGCGGCGGTACTCGGACAGACCGAAGGCGACCACCGGCGGCTCGTCAAGTGCGAACTCGCCGCGCTCGAAGTGCAGCACCCTGACATCGGCGCCATGCTCGCCGCGCGCTGGAAACTGCCCGATGAACTCGTCCTTCCGGTCAAGTATCACGAACGACCCACCGCCTGCCCCCCCAAGTGCACCGAGATCGTGCGCTGCGTGGGGCTGGGCAACATCGTCCACGATGTGCTCACCGATGCTGATCCCTCCGAAGCGCTGCGCCGCGCGTACACCCGCGCGAAGGAGTGGTTCCGCCTGGACTCGACGCCCGTCGATGACCTGGTGAAGGACGTCGCCGCTGCCGTCGCGGAACTGAGTTCGCTCTTCAACCTGCGCACTGGCCCGCTCTGTGACCCGGAGGCCGTGATTGCCAAGGCTGCGGCGCGGCTTGAAGAGTTCAAGCTTGAGGAACCCGGGGCCGCGCTCTTTGCCGGGAATGCCGATGTCCTGGTCATTCAAGAGGGCGAGGTTGATGCGATTACGGGCGTCTTCAACCGCGTCGGCTTCTCGAGCGTCACGCGGAGCGCTTTCCACATCGCACGCACCAAGAACGAAGTACTCAGCCTGGTCACCGTCGCTCTCGACGGTCTCGGGGGGCTGGTGGCGAACGGCCCTGAGGAGATCGACGGCGAAATCGCCATGGGAGTGACGGTGCTCCTCAAGCGCCACTTCGACCCGCTCGGAGGGGTCGTCGGGCGCCTCGGGCCCGATCTCTTCGGCGTCGTCGTCAGCGCCAGCGGACGCGCTGTGGTCACCCCTGTTGCGGACAAGTTCCGGGCGCAGCTCGACGAGCACAGCCAACAGTGGTCCATCCCCGACTTCGAGGGCAAGTTGCGGGTGACCGCGAGCGTCGGCGTCGTCGCCAGTGACCCGCGAGCGGGTGAAGTGTTCGCCTCACCCGAGCAGTTCTGCGCCGCGGCACTCCGCGCGGCCCAGGCCGCCCGCGCCGCGGGCGGAAACGTGCTCCGTGCCTTCGTGCCCCGCAAGGCGGCGTGAACCACGGCCACGGAGCCCCCCGCCTCTACTCGTCGGACGGAATCACGCACGACCCGCCGTGCTTGGCGTGGTAGTCCTGGTGGTACTCCTCGGCGGGGTAGAACTCACCCGCCGCCTCCGGACCCACGACCTGGGTCACGATCCTACGCTGCGCGAACTTCGGCGTCTGCTGAAGGCGCTCGACAAACTCCTTTGCGGCTTTCGCCTGTTCCGCATTGGCCGCGAAGATTGCGGAGCGATACTGGACGCCCACGTCCGGTCCCTGGCGATTGAGCTGTGTCGGGTCGTGCACCCTGAAGAAGAACGCCAGCAATTCTTCGTACGACACGACCTTCGGGTCATACACGACCCGCACCGCTTCGGCGTGGCCCGTCTCCTCGAAGCACACCTGCTTGTACGTCGGATCCTTGACCCACCCCCCCTGGAACCCGCTCACGGCATCGATGACGCCGGCGACCTGCTGAAAGCGATCCTCAACGCCCCAGAAGCACCCACCGGCGAAGCACGCCGTCGCGGTTTCGATGGGCCGGCTGGCCGCGGGCGCTTCTGTGCCCTTCTCGATGAAACTCAGAGAGGCGCTGTTCAGGCAGTAGCGCAGGCCGGTCTTGGTCTGAGGCGCGTCATTGAACACATGACCGAGGTGCCCCTCACACCGGGCGCACACAATCTCCACCCGTTCCATCCCGTGCGATTCATCCCGGATGTAGGCCACGTGGTCCACGTCGTACGGCGCGAAGAAACTCGGCCAACCCGTCCCCGAGTTGAACTTTGACTCTGATGAAAACAAGGGGAGCCCGCAGAGGCGGCACACGTACACCCCTTCCTTCTTGTTGTCCAGCAGAGTGCCGCAGAACGGGCGTTCCGTTCCTTGGCGCAGAATCACGTGCGCTTCCTCCGGGGTCAACGACTTTGCGAGTTCACTCACCCGGGCTTCCGAAAGGGGCGTCACATCGAACGCGCTCCGGGAATAAACCGGGCCCTCCTTCGGACGGGTACGCGGTGCCTGGGTCATCGGAGAATCATCTCCTGGGTTGGCCCGCACGCTGCCGCTCAGCACTGCGGCGACCATCGCGAGTGCCACAGAAAAGGCGACGACGGTTCGCATGGCGGCAGACCCTCCGGGCCGTTCAGAATGGAGCCCCACCCCGCGGGCGAGGCGGCGAAAAGGCAAACCAGCCGGGTGCCCCATTTGTTCCGTGCCCGGACACCTGAACAATTCCTCAACATCAGACGTTGACAATCAGTGTACAATCATTCGCCGGCGCGGCAGGATGCGCACCGGGAAAGTTCACGCCGCAGAGGGCGCGTCGCGACGCAAGGGGCCTTCGGTGCCGCTTCGCTCGCGCGAGGAGCAGTGCAGGGATGACCGGGAGGAACCACGGGAGGATCGCCTCGAGCCGCCCTCCGGAGGGCGAGGGGGATGTCGTTCCCGCAGGCGTGATGCGCAACGAAGGGCTTGACGCGAAGGTGCTGGTGCTGAACCGGCTGTACGTCGCGGTGCGCGTCGTCGGGGCACGCCGCGCGTTCGGGCTGCTCGCGCGGAACATCGCCGAAGTCGTCCACCTGCACGAGGGCCAGTACCAGGCGTATGACTTCGAGTCGTGGCGGGAGCTGGCCAACTTCCGCGACCAGTTCGTCCCCGATGAGCAGGACTGGGTGCGGTCGGTGGGGTTTGAGTTGCCCGTGCCGCGCGTCATACGCCTGCTCGGGTACGACCGTCTGCCCCGGCACGAGGTGAAACTCAACCGCAGGAATCTCTTCGCACGCGACCGCAATCAATGCCAGTATTGCGGGCGTCACTTCCCGACCTCGGAGCTCTCCATCGATCACGTCACGCCCCGGCGCCAGGGCGGCGCCGATACGTGGACCAATCTCGTCTGTGCGTGCGTGCGCTGCAACGCGCGAAAGGGCGGACGCACGCCCGAGCAGGCGGCGATGTCGCTGGTCCGCCGTCCCGTCGCGCCGCGGCGCAACCCTCTGATTGCGGTGCGACTGGGCCAGAAGAAGTACCAGTCGTGGCGGGCCTTCCTCGACGATGCCTACTGGTCCGTCGAGCTCGGCTGACCGCCGCGCTCTCCAGCGGTGCGAACCTTGTCGGGCTCGTCGCGGTGCAACGCCCCGGAGCCTGCGTGAGAAAACACGGCACGGGAATGTCCCCGTGCCGTGCGGTGGTTTCGACATGCACTGCGACGGGTCGCGGGGCGTTACGCGAAGTGCGCGAAGGCGCGGTTCGCCTCGGCCATGCGATGCACCTGCTCGCGGGTGTTGATCGCCTTGCCCTCGCCCTTCGCGGCGGCGTAGAGCTCTTCGGCCAGCCTCTGCGCCATAGGCCGGCCCTTCTCGCCCCGCGCCGCTTCGATGATCCAGCGGAAGGCGAGCGACTGCTGGCGCTTCTTGTTCACCTGCATGGGCACCTGGTAGTTGGCGCCGCCGATGCGCTTGCTGCGCACCTCGACGAAGGGCTTGACCTTCTCGATCGCGATGCGGAAGACCTCGATGCTCTCCTTGGGGGCATCCGGGGCGGTTTCCTTGCCCAGTTTCTCCTGGATCAGGTCCATCGCGTCGTACACCACGCGCTGCGCCACGGCCTTCTTGCCGTCGCTCATCACGCAGTTCACGAACTTCGACAACTGGATGTCGCCGAAGCGGGGGTCGGGTTGAAGTTGCGTTTCGCTCGCGGTCCAGCGTCCGGCCATGACACTCTCCTGGCTCATCCGGCCCGGCTCAACCGGGCCCCATGTTCACCGGGCCGCGCCCCGATTACTTGCCCGGCGCCCGCGCGCCGTGTTGCCCCGGGCACACGCCCCGAGCCGCGGAAAGGGCCGGGCAAGCGTGCCCACCCTCGATCGTTCGACTTACTTCTTGGCCCGCTTCGCACCGTAGAGCGACCGGCCCTGCTTGCGCCCGTCCACCCCGAGGCAGTCGAGCGAGCCGCGCACAACGTGGTAGCGCACGCCGGGCAGGTCGCGCACACGTCCGCCGCGCACCAGCACGATCGAGTGCTCCTGCAGGTTGTGCCCTTCGCCCCCGATATACGCCGTGACTTCCTTGCCGTTGCTCAAGCGCACGCGGCAAATCTTGCGAAGCGCCGAGTTGGGCTTCTTGGGCGTCATGGTGCGCACCAGAAGGCACACGCCGCGCTTCTGCGGGCACGCCTCGATGTCACGCACCTTGGACTTGATGCCTGGGCTGCGGCGGGGACGACGGACGAGTTGATTGATCGTGGGCATGCCAAATCCTGGACGAACACTCTGGGATCGCAAGTGTAGCGCTCCCGTCCGCCCGGGCAAACACCCCCCACGTCTATGATCCCCGGATGCTTCAGACACTCTATGTGGATCACGCCGCGACGAGTTTTCCGAAAGCCCCGGGGGTGCTCGAAGGGATGCTCGCGTACGCCCGCGACTTCGGGGCTTCCCCGGGGCGGGGCACCTATGCCGCCAGCCTGCACGGGGCACGCCTGATCGCCGAGTGCCGCGACCGTCTGAACCGCCTGATCGGGGGGGAAGACCCGCGGCATGTGATCTTTACGCTCAACACGACCGACGCCCTCAACCTGGCAATCCAAGGGTTCGTGGCGCACCGACGGCGCGCGGGGTTGCCGACTCACGTCGTCACTTCGGCGATGGACCACAACTCAATCCTCCGCCCGCTGCGGGCGCTCGAAGCCGATGGAGTGACCTGGTCATGCGTTGAGCCCCACCGCGAAACCGGGCGGGTGGACCCCGGGTCCGTCGCGGCGGCACTCCGGCCCGAAACCGCACTCGTTGCGCTTCAATCGGCGAGCAACGTCACCGGCGCGATCCAGCCCGTCGCGGAGGTGGGCCGGATCTGCCGCGCGCGCGGCATCACCTTCCTCGTCGATGCGGCGCAGTCGCTCGGGCACGTGCCCATGAATGTTCGCGAAGCCTCGATCGACCTCCTCGCCTTTCCTGGGCACAAGGGAGTGATGGGCCCGCAGGGCACGGGCGCCCTGTACATTCGCCCCGGAGTCGAACGGCTGCTCGACCCGTATCGACAGGGCGGCACCGGCTCGGAGAGCGAGCGCGATGTGCAGCCCGATACGCTGCCCTCGCGCTTCGAGTGCGGGTCGCACAACACACCCGGCATCGTCGGGCTCTCCATCGCCGTCGCGTGGCTGCTCGCTGAGGGGGTCGAGAACCTTCGTGCGCACGAAATCACGCTCACCCGGCGCATGCTCGCGAGGCTCACCCGGCTTGATGCGTACGAACTCGTGGGGTGCGCGCCGGCGGAGGAGCGCGTTGCGACCTTCAGCCTGCGCATGCGCGAGGGGCTCGACCCGCACGAACTGGCGGCGGAACTCGAGCGGCGCGCCGGGATTCTCGCCCGCGCCGGAATCCACTGTGCCCCCCGCGCGCACGCAGCGATGGGCACGCTTGACTACCCGGCCCCCGGGGCCTGCCGCGTGAGTTACGGGGCCTTCCACACCGAGGCCGACGCAGACCGCGTGCTGGGGGCGCTGGAGGCGATCGCCGACGATTGTGCAGGGGCTCAGCCCCCTGCGGCCCGTTCGCCGGGCGTCCAGCGTGCGCGGCTGGCGCACGGAGCGCAATGAACGCCGAAGCGGCTCTCGCCGGCGCAAGCCCGCCGGCGACGACCGGCCGCGCAGAGGGCAATCTCGAGGCCTCGCACCCATTGCCCCGGGCCGCCCCCACCCCTACGCTTGGGCCTGTTCCGGGGTGTAGCGCAGCTTGGTTAGCGCGTTTGACTGGGGGTCAAAAGGTCGGCGGTTCGAATCCGCCCACCCCGATTGAGCGTTGAGCGCCTGCGAGGATGACTTGCGGGCGTTTTTGTTTGGAAAACGCCGCTTGAACATCGGCTGAACCCGGCCGCGTGCGTCGAAGGCTTGCGCTCCGTGGTGCGTACATGCGCTCGCGCTTCGCAGCCGGCGCGGACGCGATGCCCCCACCCTCTACAACTGTCCCAGGAACCGCAGATCGTTCTGGTACAGAAGCCGGATGTCCGGGATGCCGTACTTGCCCATCGCCAGGCGTTCGATGCCGAATCCCCACGCGAAGCCGGTCCACTCCTCGGGGTCGATGCCGCACATCGTCAGCACCGCCGGGTCCACCATGCCGCAGCCGCCGAGCTCGATCCAGCGCGGCTCGTCGCCCGGCTTGAGCGCGATCTTCATGTCCAGTTCCGCGCTGGGCTCGGTGAAGGGGAAGAAACTCGGGCGCAGGCGAATCTCCGCGTCCGGGCCGAAGTAAGCCCGCGCGAAGGCGAGGAGCGTGCTCTTGAGGTCCACCATCGAGAGGCCCCGGTCAATCGCCAGCCCTTCGATCTGGTGGAACATGAACGAGTGGGTCGCATCGACCGTGTCGGGCCGGTACACCCGCCCGGGGCTGATGATGCGGATCGGCGGCCCCCACCCGCGCTTGACCGCATCCTCCATCACCCGAATCTGCACGGTGCTGGTCTGCGACCGCAGCATCCGGGCCGAGCGCGTGGATTCCGGCGGGTCAACGTAGAAGTTGTCTCCCGGTTCGCGGGCCGGGTGCTCCGGCGGGATGTTGAGTTTCACGAAGTTGTGCTCATCGTCCTCGAGTTCAGGCCCCTCGGCCACCTCGAAGCCCATGCGGCCGAACACATCGACGAGTTCATCGCGCACGTGAGAGAGGATGTGCCGCCGACCGACCGCTTCCGTCAGCACCAGGCCCGGCTCGGTCACGTCGATCCGGGGTCCGGTGGCGGGCTTCGCCGCCGAACCCAGCGCCGCGACCCGCGCCTCCAGCGCGGCCTCCAGCGCGGCCTTGACTTCGTTCATGCGTGCGCCGACCGCGGGTTTCTGGTCCTTGGGCACATCCCGAAGCCCCGCCATGGCGTTCTTCAACCGCCCTTTGCCTCCGAGATACGCCAGGCGCCACGCCTCAATCGAAGCGTGGTCGCTGGTTCCCGCGAGCGCGGCGAGGCCTTCGGCGTGGATGGCGTCAAGCGTCTGGAGCATGGGCGGGGATGGTAGCGGGGCACGTCCCGCGCCGGCGCTCTATATTCGCAACCCATCCGCCCGGATTCCCAACCACCGGGCGGGCCCGGCCGCGGGTCGGGGACGCCGTACCGGCACTGAGGGGGCCATGAGCGACGCCATCATCATCGAACAGGTCACCAAGCGATTCGGCGACAAGGTCGCGGTCGACCACCTCGACCTCCGCATCGCCGAGGGCGGGCTGTACGGGTTCATCGGGCCCAACGGCGCGGGCAAGAGCACGACCATCCGCATGGTCATGTCCATTATCTTCCCCGACTCGGGGCGTCTGAGCGTGCTCGGCAGGGCATCCGCCGTCGAAAGCAAGGACCGCATCGGCTACCTCCCCGAAGAGCGCGGCGTGTACCGCAAGATGAAGGTCGCCGCGTTCATCGAGTACATGGCCCGGCTCAAGGGCGTCGATCCGGGGCCGGAGCTCCGGCGCTCGATCGGCGACTGGCTGGAGCGGATGGACCTCGGGCGCGAGGCCCGGAAGAAGTGCGAAGAACTCTCCAAGGGCATGCAGCAGAAACTGCAGTTCATCTCCTGCGTCATCCACAAGCCCGACCTGCTCATCCTCGATGAGCCCTTCAGCGGGCTGGACCCCGTGAACCGGCGCCTCCTGCGGACCCTGTTTCTTGAGCAGCATGAGCGCGGCGCGACGGTTATCTTCTCCACGCACCAGATGGAGAGCGCCGAAGAACTCTGCGACCACATCGTGATGATCCACAAGGGTGTGAAGCGGCTGGACGCGACCATGGACCAGATCCGTACTTCGCACGAGGTGCGCCGGATCATCGTCCGGCCCATGCCGGGCGACTCCCCGGCCCCGGCGCTGGAGCGGATCACGGGTGTCGCGCACGTCGAGCCGGTGCAGAACGGCCTGGAGGCGGAAGTGGCGCCCGGGCACACGCCGTCGGAGGTCATGCGGGAGATTGCGGGTGTGCTGCCCTGCCGGGGGCTTGAACTCAAGATGCCCACACTCGAAGACATCTTCATCGGCATCGTCTCTGAACAGGGGGAGAGTGAGGCCGAGGCACGCCTCGCGCTGCACGCGAACAAGGACGCCGCCGCGCTCGCCGGAACCCAGGCCAAGGGAGATTGAACCGTGGGCAAGATCTTCGCCGTCGCCCGGCGTGAGTACGTCTCGACCGTCGCGACCAAGGGCTTCATCATCGGCGTGCTCATCCTGCCCGCCATCATGATCGCGGCCTTCGTCCTCATCCCCCTGCTCATCAACGACAGGACGCCGGCCCTCAAGGGGGTCATCGCCGTCATCGACCGCACCGGGTGGACGCAGGACCCGGGCGTGGTGAGCGCGCTGCGCCAGGCCTATGCCCCCGAAACGCTCCGCGCCGAGCGCGAGGCCGAGCGCATCGCCAAGGAGGCCGCGGCCAAGGCGATCGCTCCCGCCGGCCCGCTCGGCGAGAAGGCGGCCCAGGCCGCCGCGGAGCAGTCCGTCGCCGACCTGCCCGAGATCGCGGTCGAGAGCCTCGCGCCGCAGGAGAATCTCGATGCCCAGGTCGAGGCCCTGAAGGCCCGCCTTCGCGACCCGTCCAAGAGCGATGATCGGCTGCTTGCGGTCGTCGTGCTGGACGCCGATGCCGTGCACTCGGACGACGCGACCAAGCCGCTGGGCTCGTACCAGCTCTACCTGCGCACCAAGCTCGACGACCGCTTCGAGCAGCCCCTGCACGGCAAGGTGCGTCAGGCGATCATCGGCGCCCGCATGGCCGCCGCGGGGCAGGACTACGCCCAGGTCAACCGGCTCATGCAGGTGGGGCCCGCCCCGAGCACCGTGGTGACCGAAGACGGCGAGCGCAAGAGCTCCGGGGCGGCGGGCAACTTCTTTCTGGCGATGGGCTTCATGCTTCTCATGTGGTCCAGCGTCTTCACGGGCGGGCAATACCTGATGACCACGGTGATCGAGGAGAAATCCAGCCGGGTCATGGAGGTGCTGCTGAGCGCGGTCTCGCCCATGCAGCTGATGACCGGGAAGATCCTCGGTCAGATGGCCGTGGCCCTGTCGATCCTGCTGGTGTACGTGGTGATCGGGCTCTTCGGGCTGCAGCGCTTCAACCTGCTCGACCTCGTCAACTCCGGAAACCTCACCCTGCTGGTGGTGTACTTCATCATCGCCTTCTTCCTCATCGGCGCCATGATGGCCGCGATCGGCAGCGCCGTCACCGAGATGCGCGAGGCGCAGGCGATGCTGACGCCGGTCATGCTCGTGCTCATGGTGCCCATGATCCTCTGGATGCCCCTGGCGCGGACGCCCAACTCCGCCTTCGCGACCATCATCTCCTTCGTGCCCCCCATCGGGCCCTTCGCCATGGTCATCCGCATGGCCAGCACCGAGGGTGTGCCGTGGTGGCAGCACCCGGTGGCGATCGTGACCGGCGCGCTCGCGGTCTTCGGGGCGATCTGGCTCACGGCCAAGATCTTCCGCATCGGCGTGCTTATGTACGGCAAGCCGCCGAACCTGCGGACCCTGATCCGCTGGGTGCGCATGGCGTAGGCGGCACCGGGTCAATCACCCGCAACCGAGTTGGCGGACCGTCCGCTGACCTCGCGCTCGGTGGCCTTCCTCACCCGCCCCCCGGGCCTGCCGAGTCCCCGGGCTCGGTCATGGACGAGGGGTCGAGGTAGCCGTCGATGTCCTCGCGCGTGATGGGCTTGCCGCGCGCGTCGGTCTGGCCGACGACCGTCTCGTAGGCGAGCTGGCGGATGGTCTTGCCCTCCTTGAACGCCTCGTACGCGAGGGCGGCGGACTTGTCGTAGCCGATCACCGGGACCAGGCTGGTGCACATCGCGAGCGAACCTTCGATGAGGCCCTTGCATCGGCCTTCATCGGGCTGGAGCCCGCCGCCCGCGCCCGCGAGGAGGTTGTCGGTCAGGACGTGGCAGGCACGGCCGAGCAGGTGAATCGAGTCGAGCATCGCCGCGGCCATGACCGGAAGGGCGACGCACAGGTCGAGGATGGAGCCGACCCCGCCGAAGTTGGCGGTGTGGATCGTCGCGTCGTTGCCGACCACCTGGCAGCAGACCATGATGACGGACTCACAGATGACGGGGTTGACCTTGCCGGGCATGATCGACGAACCCGGCTGCACGGCCGGCAGCCGGAGCTCGCCGATGCCGCAGCGCGGGCCTGAGCCCATCCAGCGGATGTCATTGGCGATCTTGGAGAGGCTGACGGCGATGGTCTTGAGGAGGCCGGAAGCTTCGACGAAGGCGTCCTTGGCGTGCTGGGCCTCGAAGTGGTTGGCGGCTTCGCGGAGCGGGAGCCCGGTGGTCTTGGCGAGGTCCGCCGCGACCAGGCGCCCGAAGTCGCGGTGCGTGTTGATGCCCGTGCCCACGGCGGTGCCGCCGAGCGCGAGTTCGCCCAGCGTGCCCAGCGCCCGCGTCAGCCGTTCCTCGGCGTGGCGCATCTGCGAGGCGTAGCCGGAGAACTCCTGCCCGAGGCGGATCGGGGTCGCATCCTGGAGGTGGGTGCGTCCGATCTTGACAATGTGGTCCCATGCCCGGGCCTTCGACTCGAGATCGCCGGCGATCTTGCGCACGGCGGGGATCAGGTCATTCTTGATCGCCAGGGCCGCGGCAAGGTGCATCGCGGTTGGGAAGGTGTCGTTGGAGGACTGGCCCATGTTGACGTGGTCGTTGGGATGGACGCCGCCCTCCTTGAGGTAGGCCGGGTCTTTCGACGAGCCGATGGGCCTGCCCCGGGCGATGCAGACCAGGTTGGCGATCACCTCGTTCGCGTTCATGTTGGTGGAGGTGCCGGAGCCGGTCTGAAAGATGTCGATGGGGAAGTGCCGCGCGATGCCTCCCCGGGAGGGGAGCCCCGCCGAGAGTTCGGCGCAGGCCTTGACGATGGCGTCGGCGCGCGACTGGTCGATCTGGCGCAGCGCGAGATTCGCACGGGCGCAGGCGGCCTTCAACAGGGCATACGCGCGGATGACGGCCTCCGGGACGGGTCGCCCGGAGACCGGAAAGTTCAGAACCGCGCGCTGCGTCGACGCGCCGTAGAGGACATCGGCAGGGACTTCCATGGGGCCCATGGAGTCCTTTTCTGTGCGGGTGCTCATGGGATACTCCGGGGGGGCGAGAGCCCAAAGGGCCGAATCGCCGAAGTGCCAGATGGTGAGAGAAGCGAAACCTGCGCAGGCGAGCGAGATCGGAGTGCCGGACAAGGAACGGCGGGCAGGCGAGTGTGGTGATCGCGACAGGCGGTCGGAGGCGGGAGGGCGAAGAGCACGAAGAACCGGGGGGCTGAAGTCGTCTGAGGAGCGCTGAGAATGGCCGGTTGCCCAGGGCACGGAAACGGGAGCCAAGCGTCTATAGACAGGTGCGGAGATGGTACGCGCCGATGGAACCGGGCAGCCCTCCGGAGCCGCGCGCGAAGAGTCCGAGGCTGTCCCCCGGCTCGGCGCCCGGGCCCCGGGCTCGACTGACCCGGCGGATGCGAGGCGCCGGCGTCAGGCGCGCGCGGCCGGGTGCGGTAGCAGCCGGGACTACCATCGACCGGGGCGAGCCCGCAACCCGGGTGGGAGAACGCATGGCACGCGCAACGTCATCTCTGGTTCTGGGGCTGTGGGCGACGCTCCTTGGTGCGGGGGTGTGCAGCGCGCAGCCCGCGACGCCCAAGCCCGGCGAACCGAACCCGAGGTTCCTCGAACTCACCAACCCCAAGTACTACACCGTCAACTCTCGCCTCACCGTGCAGGCGTACCAGCAGAAGAACCCGCCCAAGGACCAGATGCCGGTGATCGACCAGTGGCAGTTCCAGTTCGCGGCGATCGTGTTCCCGATGGTCAAGGCGTGTGCATCAGCGTTCGAAGATCTGCAATCGCCCCAGAACGCGAAGCTCACGCTCGATGACCGGGTGATGGAGCAGGGCCCGCCGCAGACGATTGACCAGTTCCCCGTGGGGGCCCGCTACGGGCTGTGGAACCTGAACGCGGGTGAGGGCAAGATGTTCACGGCGCGGGAGATGGGGCTGACCGTCTCGCTGCCCATGGTCACCCACCGCACGAAGTACCACGACGATGCCGCGGCGCAGGTCGAGTGGCCCGCGGGCCCCTGGCCCGACGAGGCGGCATCGAGCTTTCAGCCGATGTCCTACGTGGACCATCACCCGCAGTTCGGCCCGTATGACATGGAGAGCGTTAAGGCGCTCATCCGCGACTGGACCAAGGGCGAAGATCCGAAGAAACTGCGCCCGGCGCTGCTGGCCAAGTTTCTCGCGGGGCAGGTGGCCTCGCACGTGCGGGTCTCGGGCAAGCAGTTCATGGCCGGACCCACCGGGATGCTCGAAGGCATCCTGCTGCGCGGCGCGCCGGTCACGGCCAAGGAAGGTCAAGGCACGCCCTTCGAACTCGTCTGCCTGCTCACCGCGGTCTATCGCGAGGCGGGACTGCCGGCGCGCATGGTCATCGGAGTCAAGGCCGGCCGAAGCCGCAAGGACCTTGAGTTTCTCGACGGCAAGAAGGGGCGCGATGAGCTCCACGCCTGGGTGGAGTGGTGCCTCTACGACGAGACCGACAAGACCGTCACGTGGATCCCCGTGGACATCATCGAAATCCGGGCGTCGAGTTCACGTCGGCGGGGTGAGTTCTGGAACGAGCCCATGCGCTACTTCGGCACGCACGACAAGCTCGATGACGTGGTGCCGCTGAGTTTTCACTTCTTCCCCCCCACCACCGTCCGCAGTTACGGCGGTTCGCAGACGCCCGCGTTCTGGGGCTGGTTTGTCGGGCCCGTCAGCCCGGGGCGGGCAGAGCAATCGCTGCTCTTCCAGGTGACGAGCACGCCGGCTCGGGCCGGGCAGGACCGCGACGGGCAGCGGCAGCGGTAGGTTTGCCCCCGGCGGTTCACGGAGCCCGCGCTCAGCCCGAAGTGGTTCCGGGGTTCGTTTCGGGCTCCGCTGCGGAGACATCCCCTCCCGCGACGGTCCGGTAGATCTTGCCCAGGATGCCGTTGACAAACGTCGCGCTCTTGTCGGTGCTGAAGCGCTTGGCCAGTTCGACGGCCTCGTTGATGACGACCTTGGGGGGCGAGTCGGCGCGCCGAAGCTCGTAGCACGCCAGGCGCAGAATCGCGCGGTCCACGGCGGGCTGGCGGTGTGCGGGCCAGGTCGGGGCGAGCTCGCGCACCGCGGCGTCGGTCTGCTGGCGCTCGCGGAAGGCCCCCAGCACGAGTTCGGCGACGAACTGGGCCTGGATCGGCCCAAGGTCGGGCACTCGCCCAAGCGTGCGGAGGATGTCCTGCTGCGCATCGGTGCGCGCGTCGGCCTGGGCATCGAGTTGGTAGAGGAGCTGCACCGCGAGTCGGCGCGAGGCGATCCAGATGGCGCGGAGGCGCTGATCGGGCGGAAGCCGCTCAAGCATCGCCGCCGCCTCGAGTGAGTCATCCGGGCTGCCGGCGGGAGTTTCGAGGGCGAAAAGGTGCTCGTAGGCGAGCGAACGGACATCCGAGGGCACGCTCATGCCTGGGCTCCGTGCGCGCCCACCGAGGCGATCGTGCGGAACAGGGTGCGCCGGGCGAGCCCCGGGTTATGGGCGTGCTCCGCCGCGTCAATCACGCGCAGCGCCGCGAGCACGTCGAGCACGGCGAGCATGGCCTCCTCGCCCTTGTTGCCGGCCTCACCCCCTGCGCGGGCGAGCGCCTGGCCCTCATTCTCGACCGTGAGCACGCCAAGGCCCAGGGGCTTGCCGCTCTCGATGCTGATTCGCGCCAGGCTTTGGGTCACGGCCTCGGCGATCACGCGGTCGTGCGAAGTTTCGCCCTTGATGATGCACCCGAGGGCGACGACGCCGGCGTACAGGGTGGTACGGGCCGCGGCCGCGGCAAGGACCGGTAGCTCAAACGCCCCGGGCGCGTCGACGATGCTCAGCTGGCCGGGTTGTCCGCCTGCAAGCCGATACCGGTCAACCGCGCCGTCGAGCAGGCGCGAGGTGATCGCCCCGTGGTAGCGGCTCACGATGATCGCGAGGGGCGGGACAGGGGGCTGGCCGGGGTGTGCGTCCTCCATGCGGGCCATCGTAGCGCGAGGCCCGCCCCGCGCCGGTGCGGCCGCCCCCGTGGCAGGCGCGCCGCAGGTGCGCTCGATTCATTGAGATTCCGGCAACTTCGTGTACACTCGTTGAAGCACGGGAGGGTCGCCCAGGATGGCGGATGAGACCTCGCGAGCGGTTCCGGTTCCGGGTGTGTCCGAAGGGCCCCGGGCCGGGTCTCCTTCATTCTGGCGCGATGGTCACGGCCCGGCGTCTGCCCGTGCCCCGGCGCTCATCGAAACCGGCGAGGGCCGACTGTCGCATCTTGAGTGGTTCCGCGCGCCGTGGCAGCACGGGGGCGCGACGACCGGGTTCGGCCTCTGGACCCTGCCAGATGGGCGCGAGCGCGAAGTGCTGGTCAAGTTTCCGGTCGGGCACATCGAGTACCTCTGGACGCTTCGCCTGGGGGCGGTGGATGCCGAGGAATGGGATTCTCCGGCAGCGCTCGCCCTGCCGGCGCCCCGAGTGCTCGCAGCGGGTGAAGAACTCGGCGGTCACGACTTGGCCTGGATCATTGTGGAACGGCTTCGCGGCCCCGGCGTCGGCGCAGCACTCACGGCCGAAACTTTGGGCGACCTCACCAGCGCGGCGGCGGACTTCCAGGCCCGCGCGCTCAAGGCGAGCCCTGTCAACCTTCCGCCGCCCGAGACCGACTGGGAAAAAGTCATTGAGCGGGCGCGGGTCCGGCTCCCGGATTGCGGCATCGCCGAGCCCGCTCGGTGGAAAGAGGCACTGAAGAAGCTCGCCCGCGGGCTCGACGGCGTCGTCCGGCGCTGGGGGGCCCGGGACGCCTCCAGTTGGTGCCACGGGGATCTGCACCCGGGAAACGCCCTGTACCGACTTTGCCCCGGGGAGAACCGGGTGTGCGTGCTCATCGACTTCGCCCTCGTCCACGCCGGGCACTGGGTCGAAGACGGCGTCTACCTGGAACGTCAGTACTGGGGGCATGAAGCGGCGCTCGGGGGGTTCAAGCCGGTCTCGGCGCTGGCCCAGGCGCGCCGGACGCGCGGGCTGCCCGTGGCCAATGACTACGCCGAAGTCGCCAATCTCCGGCGCGTGCTGATGGCGGCGGCCGTGCCGGTGCAACTCGCCCGGGAAGGCAACCCGGCGTACGTCCGGGCCGCGCTGGAAACCCTGGAGCGGTTGACCCCACAGGTTTGCCGTTGAGGGGTAGAATCTTTGCCGTCGGCTCGCCCCTGGCGGCCCAATGCCGACGGTGGAAGGACTGGACATGCGGGAGACGTACGACAAACTCAAGAAGACCATCGCGGACTGCGAAGACGACCTGCACAAGGCTGCGGGGGGCAACAAGGCCGCCGGAACGCGGGTGCGCCAGGCCTTGCAGGAGGTCAAGAACATCGCCCAGCAGCTCCGCCAGGAAATCCTTGGTTCTCGCAAGGACGACAAGCCAGAGTGATCGCGATGACGACCTTCGCTGACGGACAGCCGACGATTGTCACCCCGGAGAAGGCGCTGTTTGACCTGAGCGCGATCAATCTGCGCGGAGTGAAACTCACGCGGGATCAGCTCGGCAAATGGAACCCTCACCGGGGCGAAATGGCCTTGCTCGATGCCCTGGTGTGGGAGAGTGCCGACCAGTCCAAGGGCGTTGCGGTGAAACGCGTGCGCCACGACGAGTTCTGGGTCGCCGGGCATTTCCCCGGGCAGCCGATGTTCCCTGGAGTATTGCAGGTCGAGTGCGGCGCGCAACTCGCGTGCTACCTCTTCAACGTCCGCAAAGGGGAGCCGACGCTGGCCGCGTTCCTGCGCATCGAGAGTGCCGCCTTCAGGTCGATGGTCGTTCCCGGCGATGACCTCTACATCATGTGCCAGGATGTGAAGCGAGGGCGGCGCCGGTTCATCTGCGACATCCAGGGCTTTGTGCGCGACCGGATCGCCTTTGAGGCCCAGATCACGGGAATGGCGATGGGGGAAGGGCCCCAGGAATAACCCTGTTCTCATTCCCTCCGCGGGAACACCGGATACATCGACCATGAGCCAGCCCGGCAGCCCCGCCATCGCACCCCTTCGGTTTGAGCCGATTCTGAAGGCGAAGGTGTGGGGTGGGAGGCGGCTGGAACGCTGGGGCAAGGTCCTCCCGCCGGGAACCGAAATCGGCGAAAGTTGGGAGATTGCGGACCTCGACGCCACTGATCCGGGCGGAGGCGGCGGGCAGGCCGCACATTCGCGTGTCCGCGGAGGCCCTTGGTCAGGCAGGGCGATCCGGGAAGTGCTCGGGGCGTTTCCGCGCGAGATGATGGGCGCCTGCCCGTTGAGCGCGGGGGGCGCATTCCCGCTCCTGGTGAAGTTCCTGGATGCAAGGCAACACCTTTCGGTTCAGGTGCATCCTTCGCCCGCGTACGCCGCCGCGCACCCCGAGACCCACCTCAAGACCGAGTCCTGGCTGGTGCTGGAGGCGGAGCCGGTGCGGGGTCAGCCGGCGCGGATCTTCAAGGGTCTTCGACCGGGCGTCGGGCCGCGCGAACTGCGCGAGGCCATCGAGCACGGCCGCGTGCCCGAGGTGATCCACGCGGTGGAGGCGATTCCGGGAGAGTGCCACACCCTGCCGAGCGGCACGGTGCATGCGCTTGGGGCCGGGGTGCTCGTCGCCGAGGTGCAGACCGCCAGCGACACCACCTTCCGGGTCTACGACTGGGCCCGGGAGTACGGCAGGCAGGGGCGGGCGCTCCATGTTGAGCAGGCGCTCGCGAACGTGGCGTATGAACCGGCGCCCGGTGCGCGCCAGGCCCCCGGCGAAGGCGGCCTCATCGCAGAAACCGAGTTCTACACCATGCGGGTTGCTTCCGGCGGAGTCGAGTTGGCGGGCTCGCGCCCGGCCCCCGTCATCGTCATGGGGCTCGCGGGCGAAGGCACAGGGCCCGACGAGATGGGTCGAGGTGAGACGGTCATGGTGCCCGCGGCATGCGCCGTGCGCCTCCGGTTTGAACGGGCGCTTGTGATTGAGCTCATGAGCCGCGCGAATCGCGGGCGGCGCCCGGATTGACCCGGCCCGGCGTGCGGGCTATTCGCGCCCGAACCAGCGCAGCCGCCAGTTTCCCTTTTCCATCACCATGTCCATGAAGTTCCAGCCGAGATCGCGGGTCTGCGGGCCGGAAATCGAGAGCCTGACCACGGGCAGGTTGTCCGGGCCGGCGCGCCCGAGGCGCGTCCACATGGCGCCGGCGGAGTTCTCGCCCTCCGGCATGAGGTTGAACAGGGCGAGCATGTCGCGCTGCCGAGCGCGAAGATCGGCGAGGGCCTGGCGGGGGTCGAGCCCGCGCTCCACGTACTCGGCCCGGGTCAGCGAGCTCAGAATCTGCTCGGCGAAGATGTCGGCGTCGTCATCGGCGAGGGCGTTGTAGATGTGCACCATGAGGTGCCGCCCGGACCGCATGATGAGCGTGCGCGAGCCGTCCTCGTGCTCGATGAAGAGTCGATCTTCGGGCACGATGCGCGGGTCCATGGCATTGACCCGGACCGGGCCGGTTGCCAGGCCGCCGGTGACGTTGGGCAAGCCTTCAAAGGGGTGGTGGTAGGCGACGATGCGCTCTTCCTGGCATCCGGCGCATGCGAGCGCGGTGACCAGCAGGAAGCAGATCGCGATGACCCGTGAACGGGGCAAGCAAGGGCGCCTTGCCCCCGCCCCGAGGCCCCCGCGCCGAACGCGGGCGAGCGCTGCGCGCGAAGGTTCGCGCCCGATGCCTGTTCGCCGGTCGCCGCAGGATCTTGCCGGAATCCGGCCCATGCTCACCCCTTGCTCAATGGTGCGGCTACGGGTGAGACTCCGCGCGAAGCTTCCGGTTGCAGGGGGTCCAGGGGGGCCCGCGAATCGACCGGGCGTGTGTCTGGATCGTCGCGGCCGCGGCGCCACCCATCGTGCACGAGCAACGAGTCGTGCGGCGCGGGCGCATCGAGGCGCCAGTGACACCCCCGGCTCTCCTGGCGCCAGCGCGCCGAGCGGGCCATCACGGCGCCGACCGTGAGCATGTTGAGCGTCTCCCACCCCTCGGGAGACTCGAAGACCTTGTCGAGCGTGTAGCGGGCCCAGAAGTCGAACATGTCGAGCACATCATCCAGCTTGGCGCCCTCGCGCTCGATGCCGACGTAGCGCCACATCGCCGAGCGAAGACTCGACCGCACATCATCCACGTCAAGCTCGGCGTGGTCGCTGGGCGGAATCTCGCTGACCAGCCGGGCCGGACCGGGCCGGGGCGCCACGCCCCACGCGCTCGACGTCCCCAGCATTTCGAGTGCCGCGGCCCCCACCGCTTCGCCCAGCACCAGGCCCTCGAGCAGCGAGTTGCTCGCGAGCCGGTTCGCCCCGTGCAGGCCGGTGCTTGCCGCCTCGCCCACCGCGTACAGACCGGGCACATCGGTGCGCCCGCACGCATCCACGCGCACACCCCCGACCATGTAATGCGCCGCGGGGTGAACAGGGAGCAGGTCGGTCGCGGGGTCGAGGTCGAACCGGGCCAGCGATCTGGTGATTCCCGGGAACCGGGATGCGAAGTCACTCACGCCGCGGGCGTCGAGCCACACGTGCCCGCCCCCTTGTCGCCGGATGCGATCGACGATGGCACGGCTCACGATGTCGCGCGGCGCGAGTTCGGCGAGCTCGTGGATCTCGGGCATGAAGCGTCGATGCGCATCGTCAAGCAGGAATGCGCCCTCGCCGCGCACGGCCTCGGAGATGAGAAGCCGCGGCGCTCCGGGGATGTAGAGCGTCGTGGGGTGGAACTGGACGAAGGCCATGTCCTGGAGCGTCGCCCCGGCGCGGTAGGCCATCGCGAGGCCATCGGCGGTGGCTTCGGGCGGGTTGCTGGTCTCGCGGTGCAGGCACCCGGCGCCCCCGGTGGCGATGATCGTGGCCTTCGCCCAGACGATCTGGAGGCCGTATCGCCGGTGATAGGTGATCGCCCCGAGCACAGGCGAACCCGGCTCCCGCCCGGGGGTGAGCAGGTCGAGGGCAAAGCAGTCGTCGAAGCGCCGGATGGCCGCGACCGACGCGAGGCGATCACTCAGGACGCGCTGAATCTCCCGCCCGGTGGCGTCGCCGTCGGCGTGGACAATTCGGGCGAGATGGTGCCCCCCTTCGCGCCCGAGGGCCGGTTCGCCCTCTTCGCTCCGGTCGAGGCGCAGGCCCCACGCGAGAAGTTCGCGCAGGCGCTCGGGCCCGGCGCGGATCACGCGCTCGACCACGCCCTGGTCGCACAGGCCCGCCCCGGCGACAAGGGTGTCGCGGACGTGGGCTTCAAAGGAATCCCGGTCGTCGCTGACCACCGCCATGCCGCCCTGGGCCCACGACGTATTGGTGTTGCGCGCCGGGCCCTTGGCAAGGACAATGACCTCGGCATGCGGGGCTGCCGCGAGGGCAGCCCGGGCGCCCGCGACCCCGGACCCGATCACCAGCACGTCCGTGAAGATCTGCGGAAGCAGCGATGACCGAAACGGAATGATGTACCGTCGCTCGTCGAAGACCGAGGCCATGAGAGCGGAGTGTAGGGTCGTCTGCGGGCGTGCGCGAACGAACCCGGGTCGCCCGAGGTCGTATGATCGACCGATTGCGTCGCACGGAGCGCGGCATGGAACCCCTTGAACCCAATGCCCAGGACCAGAGCCGCCCGCCCCACCTCGGCCAGGCGGCCTATCGCGCGCAGCGGTTCGTCGTCAAGCGGGCATGGTCGCTGCTCGTGCTGCTCGGCTTGAGCGAACTCGGATCGGTTCTCGCCAGGAAGTACTGGGATGCGCGCTACGGGGACCTCGGCCGGCAGGGCGTCTTCTTTCTGCTGCTGGTGATCGGCCTCGTCTGCTTCTGGCTCTGGCCCAAGCGCGCCCGGTTCATGCGTCAGCTCGTCGGCTTGCTCCTCGTGCTCGGCGCCCTGGTGCTCGGCACGTGCATGCTGCTCGCGGCCAACGAACACGGGTGGTCGCTGGGGGCGGCGTGGGCCCACCGCCTTGACTACGTCCTCTGCGAGAGCGGGCAGCGGTGGTTCTTCTCCGGGCTCGGCCTCGCGCTGGTCATGGGGCTCGGCCTGGTGGTGCGTCAGCGGATCAAGGCGAAAAGGCGCGCCAGGCAGGGCCCGGTGTGGGCAGAGACCAATCGCCCCGCCCCAAAGCCGGTCACCCGCGCGATCGCGACGGAAGATTCTGCGGCGGACTCCGCCCCGGCGTGCGCCGCCTGCGCCGGGGTTGATCGCCCAGGCGCTGCGACCGCAGATGCATCGTTGCCCTCTGCGTCAAGTCCGGGTCAGGCTCCGCCGCTCGCTCCCGGCGCGCAGCCGTAAAGACCGCGCGACGCGATATAGGCGAGCACCTCGGGCGCGAGGTCGAGCCGGGCGCGCTCGCCCCGGGCCAACGCCGCGCGGACGTGGGTCGCGGAGCCGGCGCGCGGCCGCACGGGCGCGACCCAATCGCCCCACTGCTCCAGCTCGGCCTTGGACCACGCCTCGGTGCGGACAAGGGCATCGACGACCTCGGCCCGAGAGCGGTGCGGCGGGCGGACCACCACGAGCGGCGGCGCCAGTGCGATGATCTCGCGCGGCGACCGCCAGCGGTGGAACTGAATCGCCTGGTCGGAGCCCATGAGCAGTCGCCAGGCGCGAGCCTCCGGCCAGCGGGCGCGGAGCACGCGAAGCGTGTCGATCGTGTAACTGGGAGGCGGGCGGTCGAGCTCGACGCTGGAGATGCCCGCGCGCGGAACGCCGGCGATCGCGAGGCGGAGCATCGCGAGACGGTCGTCTTCGGACGCCCGGGGGCCGTGGTCCTTGTGCGGAGACTGTGCCGCGGGCACGAACAGAAGGAAGGCCTCCGGCTGCCAGGCGGCACGGGCGCGGCACGCCGTCTCGACGTGCGCGAGCGTGGGCGGATCGAAACTCCCGCCCCGGATGATGACGTGCGTGACCCCGGCGGGCATCTCTGCCGGGATCTCGGCGGGGATGTCAGTCGGCGCGCCCACGTCGGAGCGTAGGGGAGCGGGGGCATACGATTGCTCATCCTGAGCGCGAGGCGGGCGGCAGAAGCCAGCCCGTGAGGCACGCGAAACCCTGGAGCACCGATGGCCGACGCACCCAAGATCATCATTGACTCGGACTGGAAGCAGCAGGCGCAGGCCGAGAAGGAAAAACTCGCCGCCAAGGAGCAGGCGCAGCAGGCCCAGCGCCAGGAGTCGGCAGCGGGTGGTCACGCCGCGGACGACCCCAACCGCCCGATCGACTTTCATGACCTCGTGCGGAGTTTCGCCTCCCAGGCGCTCATGTACCTCGGGGCGTTTCCGGATGAGACCGGGCGCGCGGTGGTCGCCCCCGAGATGGCCAAGGCCTACATCGACATGCTGGGTGTCCTCCAGGAGAAGACCAAGGGCAACCTGACGAAGGAAGAAGAGTCGTCGCTGGCGGGCGTGCTCACCGAACTGCGGCTCAACTTCGTGGAGATCTCAAAGGCGGTTGCGAAGGCCATCCAGGAGGGCAAGATCAAGCCCGGCGCGGGCGTGGGCGGGCCGGGGATGGCAGGCCCCGGACTCGGCGGTCCCGGCCCTGGCGGCGCGGGGCCGAGTCTGCGCATGCCGTGACGCACGCCCCCCGCGTGCGAACTGCGCTCGAATGTCTGCGGTCGTCGTCGGTCGTCGATCTCGCGACCGAAAGAATACCGGGCGGGCTCAGCACCCGCCCAGATCGGCTCCTCGGTGGCAACCGCTCTCAGCCGCGAAGGCTTGGATCGTGCATACCCAAGGCGTGTAGCCTGCGCTGCGGGGCCTTGAACTTCGCCGAAGCTCCCTGTCGTCGTTCTCGCGTGCCCCGGTTCTTGGCGCCTCGCTTCAGTCCTCGCCCAGCGCTTCGTCGTTGGCGCCGGTGCTGGCCTTGACGGGCGCGGGGTTTGCGGCACGGTGGGCGAGCACCTTCTGGCGGATTTCCTGGCTGAGGGCCTGGTTCTCCTTGAGGAACTGCTTGGAGTTCTCGCGCCCCTGGCCGAGGCGGAGTTCGCCGTAGGAGTACCACGCGCCGCTCTTCTGGCAGATCTTGTCTTCGACCGCAAGGTCAAGAAGATCACCGGCGACGGAGATGCCTTCACTGAACATGATGTCAAACTCGGCCTGGCGGAAGGGCGGAGCGACCTTGTTCTTGACGACGCGGGCGCGCACGCGGTTGCCCACGGCCTCTTCGCCCTCCTTCAGCGATCCGGTGCGCCGGATGTCGATGCGCACGGAGGAGTAGAACTTGAGGGCCCGGCCGCCGGGCGTGGTCTCGGGCGAGCCGTACATCACGCCGATCTTCTCACGGATCTGGTTGATGAAGATGACCGTGCAGTTGCTGCGGGCGATCACACCCGTGAGTTTGCGCATCGCCTGGCTCATCAGGCGCGCCTGCAGGCCCACCACGGTGTCGCCCATCTCACCCTCGATCTCCGCACGCGGAATAAGCGCGGCGACGGAGTCCACCACGATGACATCGACCGCGTTGGAACGCACGAGCAGCTCGCAGATCTCGAGCGCCTGTTCGCCCGTGTCGGGCTGGCTGACGAGCAGCTCGTCGATGTTCACGCCGATCTTGCGGGCCCACACGGGGTCCAGCGCGTGCTCCGCGTCGATAAAGGCCGCGACGCCCCCGGCACGCTGCGCGTTGGCGGCGACGGTGAGCGCGAGGGTCGTCTTGCCGCTGGATTCGGGACCAAAAATCTCGACAATGCGTCCGCGCGGGATGCCCTTGCCGCCGAGGGCAAGATCGAGCGAAAGCGCGCCCGTGCTGATGCCCGGAATGGCCTGGTAGGCCTTTTCGTCCATCCGCATGATGGCGCCCTTGCCGAACGCCTTGTCGATCTGGGCAAGGGTCTGGGTCAACGCCTGCTGACGCGCCTTGTGCTCCGGGCGCGGCTCAGTCTTGGATGACATCGGCACCGCGCTGGCGGCGGCGTGCTGCGGGGGCCTGAGCGCGCCCGAGCCGGCGTTCAACGGGGCCGCCCCGGACACCACGGTCTGCGAAGCACTGGACCGTGCATCCTGCTTGTCGGCCTTGGCATCCGACCTGGGCTCCCCCTTGCCGGGGGCTTCGACCTTGACGGCGGACTTGAGTCCGGAACGGCTTTCGCGCAACTCGGGCATGGCTGACCTTTCTGGTCCGGCGACCGGCTCTCGCGGGCAGGCCCGAGAGAGGTGATCGACGGCACCGAGCGCAGGAGGCTGACCCTCAACCCTGAGAGACCGGCCGGTCGGGGGCGGCGCTGGACGCGAGCCCGACTGCAATCACTGTACAACACCCTGACAGGCGAGTCAATGTTCGGAGTACGAAAGGGTTCAAATTGTGGATAACCTAGCCGGCGCTGTCCCGGGCTTTACTTCGCCTCCAACGTAAAGCCGGCCTCGCCTCACGCGCACCGCCAACAGTCCCCAAGGACCACGCACAACGCACGTCCAATCCGCAGGACTCAAGAGTGCTTCTGGATCGCCCTGCCCCGCCGGGCTGGCGTTGCGGCGTAGGCAGGCGTGACTCGGGGCCCCGTCGCATACGCTCGGTCATGCCCAGCGCTCTTGTGATCCGTGCCGCCGGAATCAACTGCGACGTGGAAGTGATGCGCGGTCTGACCGAGGCCGGGGCATCGGCGCGCCTGGCGCACCTGGATGCGCTCATCCGCGATCCGGCGCCGATCGAACGAGCGGACATCATCGTCTTCCCCGGGGGGTTCTCCTTCGGCGACGACGTGGCGAGCGGGCGCATTTTTGCCATGCACGTGCGCGAACGCCTGTGGGGGCCGTTGCGCGGCGCGATCGAGCGAGGCGCGTGCATCGCGGGGATCTGCAACGGATTCCAGGTGATTGTGCAGATCGGGTTGCTGCCGGGGCCTGGGCCGGGGCAGGCGTGGGGACCTGAAGCGCCCGCGCCAACACTCTCGCTCGCCCGCAACAGCGGGGCTCGCTACATCGACACCTGGGTCGGGCTCGATGCGGCGCCCGGCTCTCCCTGCGTCTGGACGCGCGGCTGGGGCGACCTTGCCGACGACGTGCGCATGCTTCCCTGCGGGCACGGCGAAGGGCGGCTCACGGCCGAGGCGAGCACGCTCGACGCGCTGGAGGCTCGCGGGCACGTGGTGCTGCGGTATCGCCAGGATGTGAACGGGTCCGCCCGCGGCATCGCGGGGGTGTGCGATGCATCGGGGCGGATCTTCGGGCTGATGCCTCACCCGGACCGCTTTCTCGCGTGGAACCGGCACCCGTACTGGACCCGGCTCGACGCCCAGGTGCGGCGCGGACGTGCGCCGGGGCAGATGATCTTCGCCAACGCGGTTGAGGCGGCGACGCGGATGCCGGTGTAAGGTGCGCCTACGACGATGCGGGCGGCGGCGGCGCCTGCCGAGCGGTTCCCGCATTCGGCGTGTCGGCACACCTCGCCTTCGGCTCGGGCCGGCCGGACGAAGCGAGGGCACGACGCGCGGCATCGCGGACGAGGTGGGGCGTTCCAGGGTCGCCGGCGAGTGCTTCGAGGCGCGCCCGGGCTCGGGCGCCGTGGTTGCCGTTCAGCGCGCCCCCCACGATGTGGGCCGCGTTGCGCTGGATGAGCGCGAGCTTTGCGCGCCGGGTTGCCTCGTTGAGGCGAGCGCTCGCCCGGTCGCTGGCGGTCCACGCGAGCACGTCAAGGGCGTCGATCGCATCGGCGCGCGATGCGTAGCCGGGGTGCATCGGCTCCGGGTGAGCCTCACGCCACGCGCCGGAGCGCGCCGAGTTGTGCGGGCAGACCTCCTGGCACACATCGCAGCCGAAGAGCCACTCGCCGAGGTGCGCAGAGAGGTCAGGCGGGATCGGCTCCCGGCGCTCGATCGTGAGATAGGCGATGCAGCGCGAGGCGTCCACGCTCCAGGGCGTGATGCACCCGGTCGGGCAAGCATCGATGCAGCGGGTGCATGACCCGCAGTGATCGGGCACGGGCGTGTCGGAGGTCCGAAGTTCGAGCGTGGTGAGCACCACGCCGAGCAGAAACCAGCTGCCGAACTCGGGGTGAATGAGAAGGGTGTGCTTGCCGATCCAGCCCAGCCCCGCGCGCTCCGCCAACTCGCGCTCCATGATTGGGGCGGAATCGACGCATGTGCGGAACTCGGCCCCGGGACGGAGGGCCCGCAGTTCATCGCTGAGGGCGTGGAGGCGTCGTTTCACGATGTCGTGGTAGTCGCGGCCCTGGGCGTAGCGGGCGATCCGGGCGGGGATGCGCGGCGCAGGGCACTCGGGGGCTTCCGGGGCGCTGGGCATCGCCCCGCCGCGCGGGGCGTAGCGGTCGGCCACGACGATGGCGGCGCGGGCTCCGGGGAGGAGCGCCGCCGGGCTCAACCGGGTCTCGAGGTCGTCGGCCAGGTACGTCATGGTGCCGTGTCGCCCCGAGGCGATCCAGGCTCTGACGTGGTCGGCGTAGCGGGAGGGCGCCAGGTGCGCGACGCCGGCGAGTGCGAAGCCGAGTTCGCGGCACCGCGCGAGGATGGGCGCGGGATCAACCGGAGCGGCGTCTTCCGGCGGGCAGGTCATGGCAAGAGCGTATGGGCGGCCTCCTCGCGAAGTGCCCGAGCCCGCAGGGTTCTATGCCGCCCCGTCGCGACGGCTCGCGCGTTCCAGGGTCTTCTTCTCAGACTTCGAGAGTCCGCCGATGCCCTCGGCGCGGATCTTGTCGAGGATGCGGTCGATCTCGGCGTGCGCCGCGGCTTCGCGTGCCTGTTCACGCAGGTGCCGCTTGGAAGGCCGGGGAGCCCGTTCGGCCCGGATCGGCTCGCCTCGCCAACTCGGGCCGAACTCCGCGCCGCCGCCCATGCGAAGGCGCTGCTTCTCGGCCCAGCAGGTGAACCCTCCGAAGAGGCCGATGACCAGCAGCATGCTCTGGTTGGTGAGCATGCCGAGGATGACGAGCGTGCCGGCGGCGACAAGGCCCACCGTGGTCGCGATGTGAAGCGACTTCTCGTACCCCAGGCGGGCCCACAGCAGGCACTGCACGATGCGCCCGCAGTCCATCGGGTACATAGGGACGAGCATGTTGAAGGCAAGCAGCGCCAGGTTCGCGTGATAGGCCATCCACAGAACCATGAGCCAGTACGGCAGCAACCCGTCGCCGGTGCGCACGAAGACCATTGCTCCCGCCGCGTCAAAGGGGTTGTAGACGACCGAGCGGATCTCGCCCGTTACGAGCAGCAGCCCCCCGCCCAGCATCGGCAGCAGGATCACGTTGACCAGGGGTCCGCCGATCACGGTGACCAGTTCGGGCTTCCACCCGTGCGGAGGGCGGCAGAAGGCCAGCCCGCCCAGGGGCCACATCAGGATCTGGTCGGCCTCTCCCCGCACCGCGCGGCAGGCCAGGCAGTGGCCGTACTCGTGCAGCAGCACCAGGACGAAGAGCAGTGCCGCCTGCACCGCCACCAGCGACCACCCCGTCGCGTCAAACTTGATGCCCGCGATGAGCAGTTCAGAAACGATGTAGATCGCGAAGATGATGTGCAGGCGGACGCGGATGCCCCAGAGCGCGTAGAGCGGAATCGCCCACTCCATGGGGTTCTGGCCCTCGCCGAACACGCGCCGAAGCACGCTCACCGGGCCACCTCCGGCCCGGCGGCGGGCAGCATGCCTTTGCGAAGCGCGAGGAGGAGGCAGGCAAGAGTCTTGGCGTCGCGCACGTCCCCTCGGTCCACGGCACGCCAGAGTTCCACGGGCGAGAGTTCCACGACCTGAATCTCCTCACCGGCTTCGAGGCGCTGGCCCACCGGGCGCAGCCCCCGGGCGATGTACGCGTGCATCAGTTCATCGGTCATCCCGGGCGTGGTGTGAAACCGGCCCAGGAGTTCCAGGGTTGCCGCGCCGTAGCCGGTTTCCTCCTCAAGTTCGCGAGCCGCGGTCGAGGCGGGCGGTTCCGGGGGCTCCAACGTGCCTGCGGGCAGTTCCAGGAGCGCCTCCCCCACCGCGATCCGCCGGTTGCGGATCGCGACGATGCGCACCCCCGCTGCCGTCTCGCGGAGCGGAAGGAGGACGACCGCCCCCGGATGCCGGATGACGTGCCGCACCCCGGCCTCGGTCTGGAGTTCTTCGACATCGAACTTGCGTGTCCGCAGCACGGTGCGGCCGCGCGGTCGGGGCTCGCTCATGGAACGATCCTATCGACCCTGCCGCAGGGAGCGGCGTCGGCTCAACTCATCACGCGGCGAACCGGTACCATCCGGCCATGAGCGACCACTTCGTGCGCCTCGGCGCGGTTCTTGGCGGCCTTGCACTCGGGTCTTGCGGTTCTGAAGCGCAGACAGTCGGGCAGTTGTGGAAGGCCAACTGCGCCTCGTGCCACGGCGAACACGGCGAGGGCGCCGGCGCACCGACCTTGCTCAACGACAGTGATTGGCACATCGACACGCATCGCGCCCGCTTTGACGCCATCAAGAACGGGCTCGACCATGTCCCCGACCATGCCTTCGGGTCGCTTTCGGACGCCCAGTTGTGGGGCCTCATCAATCACCTCCGCGAGTTTCAGGCCTCGGCCCGGCGCGAGCGGGGCGAATACCTGAAACCCGCGGCGGGCGTGTATGCCTCGCAGCATCAGTCGTTCGTCATCGAGCCCGTCGTCACGGCGGGGCTCACGATTCCCTGGAGCGTGGACTTCCTCCCGCCGACGGAAGGGCGCGCGCCTGTCATGCTGGTCACCGAGCGCCCGGGCACGCTCCGAATGTGGGACGGCACGCGGCTGAGCGACCCCGTCGAGGGGGTGCCGCCGGTGCGCCACCGGGGCCAGGGCGGGCTGATGGATGTCGCGGTTCACCCACGATTCAGCGAGAACGGGTTCATCTACCTCGCGTACGCCGAACGACTCGACAAGCCCGCACGCAACAGCGGCATGACAAAGATCATCCGCGCTCGGCTCGACCTGACCGGCGGCTCGCCTCACCTTGCGGACCTTCGCACCATCTTTGAAGCCCGGCCCGAGCACTATTCGCAGTCGGACATCCACTTCGGGTGCCGCATCGTCTTTGACCCGAAGGACCCCGGCCTGATGTTCTTCTCGATCGGGGAGCGCGGCAGCGCGCAGTTCGCCCAGGACGTGAACCGGCCCAACGGCAAGGTCTATCGCGTGCGCGACGACGGCACGGTTCCCGATGACAATCCGTTTGCCGCGGGGGGGAGCGATTACCCCGCGATCTGGTCCCGCGGTCATCGCAACCCGCAAGGGCTCGCGTTCGACCTGGACGGCAACCTGTGGGACACGGAGCATGCGCCGCGGGGCGGGGACGAGCTGAACCTCGTGCAGAAGGGGCGGAACTACGGTTGGCCCACGGTGTCGTACGGGATCAACTACAACGGGATGCCCCACGAAACTCCCTGGCCCGAGCCGGGCTCGGACATTGCCATGCCGGTGTTTGCCTGGCTGCCCTCATGCGCCGCGTGCGGGCTTGACACGGTTCGCCCGGGGCCCCTGGGCGAGATGTTCCCCTCCTGGCGGGGCGACCTCATCGCGGGAGGGCTGGCCGGGCAGAACGTGGACCGCATACGGATCCGCGACGGCGTGGTGGCGGAGCGCGAAGAACTCGTGTGGGGCCAGGGGCGCGTGCGCGATGTCGTCACCGGCCCAGACGGTTCGATCTACATCGTCCTCAACGACCCTGACCACATCGTGCGTCTCGTCCCCTCTGCGCAGGCCGAGGCCGCCCCGGGCGAATGACGGTGCGTCCCCCGCGCGCACGCCCAGCCGGCCGGGCTATTCCAGCACAGGCAGCGGCTTGATGGACCCATCGGGCGCCACCCTGAGCTGCCCCGTCTGAAGGAGGTAGTCGAGCACCGCGTTGCGCAGGTCAGTCACAGCCTGGTCGCGGGCGTTTCGGGCGTTGAGGAGTTCCAGTTCGGTGTCGATGCGCTGCTGCGGGTCCACCGTATCCTCGTTGATCTGCTGCTCTTCGAGTCGCGACTCGGTGATCGTCACCTGTTCCTCGGCCAGCCTCAGCTGGAATCGCGAGAGCTCGACGCTTCGCACGCTGCGCCGGGCATCGACCAGCACGTTATCTCGGAACTCCTCGTACGACCGCTGGGCCTGCTCGGCCTGGATCAGGCTCTGGCGCAGCTGCAAGCGTTCGATCCGACGGTCCAGCGGCAGGCTGAGCGTGAGCCCGGCGGAGTAGTCGGCATCGCCCGGATCGAAGCGCAACCCTCCAACATCCCGGTCATTGTCGGTGCCGAGGGTGCCGCTCACGTCGAGGTTGAGGTCCGCGCGGAGCTGGTCGCGTGCGATCTCGACGGCACGACGCGCGTCGGCGAGCTGGTCGCGCCGGTTCTGAAGGTCCAGCCGGTAGGCCATCGCCGCCTCCGAGGCCTGGTCGGGGTTCGTGGCGTGCTCGGGCAGCGGCAGGTCAAAGGGCAGGACTTCCACCTCGTCGCTGGGAGCGAGCCCCAGGCGGATCTTGAACCGCTCCATCTGCAGGATCGACTGTTCACGCAAGCTCGCCAGCGACGACTGCGCCTGCAACACCTGGTTCTCCACCAGGCGCTGCTGGAACCCGCGCAGCCGCCCCGCTTCGACCTTTTCCTTCGTCGACTCGAGGAACCTCTCCTGACTCTTCAACTGGAGTTCGCGGTTGACGATCTGCGCCTGCGTCTGCAGGATGTCAAAGTAATCCCGCGCGATATCGACAAGCACCTGGCGCCGGGATTGCTCGAAGTTCCGGGCCGCGTACACGAGGTCGCGCTCCGATTGCACCAGCGATTCCTGCGCGATGTCCCTGCCGAATCCGCGCAGCAGCGGCACGTTGGCGCTCAGCACGATCTCCGACGATTGCACGTACCCGTCGGTCGCGACGGTGCTCAGTTGCTGAGCGGCTCGCGCCACCCACCGCGCCTCCGCCTCGCCTCCGAAGGGCAGGCGCCTGGTCGCCCGCAGCGTATTCACGACGCTCAGCGTGGTCGGGTAGTGGAAGTCCTCGCCGTCCGCAGAAACATCCACCGATGTGTCGTTGCTCAGGCGCGGCGTCCAGCGATGGCGCTCGATGAGCAGCGAGATCGCGGCCAGGATGTACTCTTCTTCCGCCGAGAGATACTCCCGCCCGGTCCGGGTGACCTGCAGCCACGCCCCGCGCAGGTCCATGCGCTGCGCCTCAGGCCCCAGCACCATCTCCGCATCGCTGAACGTGCGCAGGCTCGCCGCGACGTCTCGGTCCGCCGCGGCCTGCCGGAATCCGAGTTCATCCGCCCCGGGGTTGTTCGTCGCAGGGGCACGCGCCCGATCTCCGGGCTGCACGCGCGAACGGTCCGAGAGTTCACGGGTCGGGGGCAGGGCATCAGGCCCCACCAGCCGAGAGCGCTCGTCCATGAGGGCGCGGGTGCGGGCGTCGATCGCGCGCAAGGAAGAATCGCAACCGCCGGCGAGCAGCGCGAGCGCTGAGGCGGCCACCCCCCCCACCGGCCAAGTCACACTTATCGGACCTTTCCGCCGACCCCGCACGCAGTTTCGCTTCAAGCGACCTCCTGTCCTTGCCCATTTTCTCCAGCAGGCGGAGTCTACCAACGGGCCATGCCGGACGTTGCGGTCCGCTGTTCGGCGGACGATAGGACACCTCGGTTTGCCTTCAGGCCGGGCCTTCCTATGCTTCAAGTTCACGCGCTCGGGTTCGCCCGGGAGCGTCTTTGTTCGGGTGCCGAACAGAGTGCGCAAGGCATCCGTTCGTAAAACGGACCGATGGGGAGCCTTGGCTGATGCCCGCGATCACATACGACGGTCGAAGCTTCCTGATCGACGGGCGTCGAATCTGGATCACCAGCGGGGCGATCCACTACTTTCGGGTGCCGCGTGACGAATGGGCGACCCGCATCGCTCAGGCCCGGGCCGCCGGCCTGAACTGCATCGAGACTCCCGTCCACTGGGCGCTCCACGAGCCTCGCCCGGGGACATTCAACTTCACGGGCGATGCTGACCTTCGCAAGTTCGTCGAGTTGATCCACCAGGCCAAGATGTGGTGCATTCTGCGGCTCGGGCCCTACATCGGCTCGGGCCTTGACCTCGGGGGCCTGCCTGCCTGGCTCCTGGACAACCCCGCCCTCCTGCTTCGCACCGCCAACGCTCCGTTCCTCGAGGCGTGCTCCCGGTTCATCGGGGCGGTTGCCGGGCAGGTGCGCGATCTCCAGATCACTGCGATCGGCTCGCAGGGGCCGATTCTTCTCGTTCAGAACGAGAGCAAGTGGGAGTGCGGACGCGAAGGGCTGGCCGAGTCGTACCTGGGCGAACTCCATCGCTACCTGCGTGAAAGCGGGTTCACCGTGCCGACGGTCAACTCCAACAACCTGTGGCCGCACGTTGAGAACGAAATCGACGGCTGGTCGGGCTCCGACTGGATGCTCGCAAGCATGCGCCAGCTCTCGGTCGTCAAGCCGACGCGCCCGCGTCTCGTGATTGACTTCGCCGTGACGCAGCCCGAGACCTTCGGCGCGCCCCCGAGCGAACCCCCGGAGCCCTGGGAAGTGCAGCGCCGGGTCGCCGAGATCCTCGCGGGTGGGGCGCAGGTCAACATCGACCCGTTTCACGCGGGAACAAACTTCGGGTTCATCGCCGGCCGGCTGGTCGGACCCGGGCCCGGGTATGTGACTCCGGGCGCGTTCAGGCACGCACCCCTCGATGAGTCCGGGTCGCCCGGGCCGTGCCACGACGCGGTGCGCCGTGTATGCCTGTTTTCAACGCACTTCGGGCGCGTCTTCAGCCATCTCGAACCCGAGTACCGGCCCGTCGCTCTCGACCCCGAGGGGAACACCCTGAGCATCGTGCACCGGCGCGGCACGCAGGGTGACGTGGTCTTCCTGTTCTCACCCCAGGCGAGCGAACGGCGCGCCCGCGGCCCGGTGCAGCTCCTGCTCGCGGATGGATCTTCGCTGGAAGTCGAGCTCGGCGAACAGTCGGTGGCGTGGATTCTTCTCAACACCCACCTTGGCGGTCGCGCCACGCTCGACCACTGCACCCTCTGCCCCCTCGCCCAGGTCGGCAAGACGCTGGTCTTCTTCGGCCCTGCGGGCGCCAAGGGCGTCATCTCGATCAACGGCTCTCCAATCGACGTGGATGTCCCGTCAGGAAAGAAGCCGGAAGTCATCGAGCACGAGGGCCTCGCCCTGGTGATCTGTGCCGAGGCGGCGGTTCCATTCGTGCAGGTCACTGAAGACCGGGTGTACCTGGGGACCGTCGGGCTCTCCTCCGAGGGTCGTCCCATCGCAACGACCAAGAACGTTTCGTGCGTGGATGCGCACGGGCGCCTGGGGCAGGAGCCCGCCGAACTCGCGCCCGCCCGGCCCGCGAAGGCGCCGAGCCTCGGGGCGTGGGAGGTCTCCGAAACCCGCGCCTACCTGAACGGAACCTCGGCCCGGTACGCGACCATTGACGGACCCTCCGACCTTGCCCGCCTCGGGGCCCCGGCCGGGTACGGCTGGTACCGAGTCACCCCCAAGGCGGGCCCGGGCCGCGCCAAGGCCCTCGCGCCGCAGTGCGCCGACCGAGCGCTGGTCTTCGGCGGAGGAGAATGCACGGGGGTGCTGGGGTTCGGGCCCGGCGCAAGCGCCGAAGTTCCCTTCACCACCCGCAAGAGCGCGCCTCACGTGGTCATTCTCGCCGACAACATGGGCCGCATGAGCGCCGGGGCCTCGCTCGGGGACCAGCGAGGCGTGTACGGGCATTTGTACGAAGGAGCCGCGCTCAAGAGTGTGAAGCCCAGGCTCGTCGTCGACGCGCCGGTTGAGCCGCTCGCGTTCCGCGCCCCGCTCTGGCAGCTGCGCGACGGCGACGACACCGACCCGGAGCGCATCACCTGGACCGTGACACGAAAGGGCAGGTCGCCGCTCGCGCTGCGCATCATCGACTTGCCCGCCCGGGCGCTGCTGATGGTCGGCGGCGCTCCCGTGCGCTTTCTTGAGCGCGGCGCGACCGAATCGATCGTGCTCGACGACGTCCGCCTGGGAAAGGGTGCCGCGTCCATCCAGTTCGCGACGCTCACAGGGCCGATCGGCGCACACGAACGAGAGGCGCTGCTCAAGCAGTTCAGCGCCGCGGTCGAGGTCTTTGAACTCGGCGACCCGATCACCGACAAGGCCGAGTGGGCCTTCGCGAAGTGGGAAATGCCCGCGCGCCAGTCGTTTGCATCGCTGCCCAAGACCGCGAAGTCCCTGGGCGTGCCCGCGTGGTTCCGCAGCCACTTCCCATGTTCGCCCGTGGTGCCCCTCGCGCTCGACCTGGCCGGCCTGACCAAGGGGCAGGTGTACGTGAACGGGCGGCATCTCGGGCGGTATTTTGTCGCAACGGGCGAGGGCGCCCCGGTCGGCCCGCACACGAGCCTGACGATCCCGGGCGCCTGGCTGCACGCGGGCAACAATGAGCTCGTGATCTTCGATGAGCACGGGGCGACTCCCGCTCGGTGCCGCCTGACGCTCCTGGGTGACGGGGCGCCGGCCCCTGAACCAAGGCGACCCAGGCCCGCCGCAAAGTCCACCCGCACCTCCCGCACGTCCAAGGGCTGAGCCGCGAACGCCCACAACATCCGAGCCACCCACCCCGAGACCCGCCATGCAGCTGTACATCGACACCGCCAACCTCGATGAGATTCGCAGGGCCCGCGACCTCGGCGTGCTCGACGGCGTGACGACCAACCCGTCGCTCATCGCGAAGGAGGGCGTGGACCTGACCCGTCGCATGGAGGAGATCTGCGCGCTCGTGAACGGCCCGGTTTCGGCGGAGGTGATCGCCACGGACTTCGACGGCATGATGCGGGAGGGCGTCCGCAACGCGGGCATCGCGCCCAACATCGTCGTCAAACTCCCGTGCACCGAACCCGGGCTGCGGGCGTGCAAGGCCCTCTCCGACCAGGGCATCCGCACCAACATGACGCTCTGCTTCCAGCCGCTCCAGGCCTGGCTCGTCGCGAAGGCGGGCGCGTTTCTCGTCAGCCCCTTCATCGGGCGGCTCGACGACGTGGGGCAGGACGGCATGGACCTGATCGCGCAGATCCGCCGGGTCTACGACACCTACGGGTTCCAGACCAAGCTCCTCGCCGCGAGCATCCGGCACCCCAAGCACATGCTCGAATGCCTGCTCGCGGGGGCGGATGTCGCGACCGTGCCGTATTCCGTGATCGCCCAGCTCCTCAAGCATCCGTTGACCGAGCTCGGGCTTGAGAAGTTCCTCGCCGATCATCGCAAGGCATTCGGATGAGCCCGCTCGGGTTCGGCGCATGATCGACCTTCCTCCAGACCTTGCGCCCGTTCCGGAGGTGCTCGCCAAGGGGCTTGGCGAGGTCGCGTCGCTCTTTGACGCCCATCTCCGCAGCGACCTTCTGCCCGTCGCCGATCTCGTCGCCCACGTTGAGCGGTATCGGGGCAAGATGCTCCGCCCCGCCCTTGCCCTCCTCTGCGGCCTCGCGTCCAGCGAGCAGCGCCCGGCGCTCGCCCTCTCCCGCGCTCACTACACCATCGCGGCGACCTGCGAGATGGTGCACATGGCCACGCTCGTCCACGATGATGTGCTCGACGAGGCCGAGGTCCGCCGGCGCGGGCGCACCATCAATGCGCTCCAGGGAAACGAGGCGGCGGTGATGCTGGGGGACTACCTCATCGCCGGCGCCTTCCACCTCTGCTCGCTGCTCGACGACCCGCGCCCGGCCCGCACCATCGGGTCGGTGAGCATGGCGATGTGCGCGGGCGAACTGCTTCAGCTCTCGAACAGGGAGAATCTCAGCCTCGACCTGGGCACGTACCTGGAGATTCTTGAGCGCAAGACCGGTGCGCTCATCGGGGCCGCGTGCGAGCTCGGCGCCCTGGCTTCGGGCGCGCCCGTGACGACCGCCGACGCCTTGCGTCGCTACGGGCTGCTGCTGGGCGTCGCCTTCCAGGTGCAGGACGATCTGCTCGACCTGCTCGGAGACGAACGCACCGTGGGCAAGAGCGTGGGACGCGACGCGGGCAAGGGCAAGATCACGCTCCCCATGATCCTTGCCCTGCGCGAGGCCCCGCCCGATGCGCGCATCGCGATCATCGCGGCGTACGACGCCGCCCGGGCCGAGCCCACGGGGGATGCCCCCCGGCGGCTCGCGGCCCTTCTGGACGAGTGCAGCGCCGTCGAGCACTCGCGCGCCTTCGCGGCCGGGCACGTAGACCGCGCTTTGACCGAACTGAACGCCCTGAAACCGGGCCCGGCGCGCGAGGCGCTGCGGCTCCTCGGCCGGGCGGTCATCAATCGTGCGTTCTGAATGGGTGCCCGGAGCAGCCGCGTCGTGGCGGCCCGCGATCAGGCCGAGAAGCTCGACCCGCACCCGCACGACGAGGTCGCGTTGGGATTCTGGAACACGAACCCGCGCCCCATGATCTCGTCCTTGAAGTCCACGGTTGTGCCCGCCAGGTACAGCAGGCTCTTGGGGTCGCAGATCACGGTGATGCCGTGCTGCTCGAAGGCTTCGTCGGTCTCTTTCTGGCTCTCGGTCAGGTCGAGCACATATGAGAAGCCCGAGCACCCGCCGCCCTTGACGCCCACGCGCAGGCGTACCTTGGACTTGTCGAGCTCCTGCTCCTCGATGATCCGCTGAATCTCACGGGCCGCGAGGGGGGTGATGATGATCGAGGCCTGCTGGGTCTGGTCCTGCGTCGTGGTCATGGCGATGCTCCGTTCCCGCGTCCCGGGCCCTCTCCGGCCCGCACCGATTCTAGTACGCCCCACGCCGGTTGAGAGATCGCCCGCCGGGGCCGATTGCTCATCCCGATACCCGGCCCGCCGCTCGTGCGATGAGATCGTCCGTAATCTCGGACGATACCTGTGTCCGGTCCGAGGTTGTCCAACCATCTTGGGGCACCCGCACGGGTTTCTCCCGCGCCCGAGAGGGCCGGCCCGGCGCCGGATGCACCCGGCACGTTCACAGTCAATGCGCCGCGTGCTCGCCTTCGTCCACCGGAAGGCCGTTCTTGTGCCTGTAGTCATTGATCGCCGCCCGGATCGCATCCTCGGCGAGCACGGAGCAGTGGATCTTGACCGGCGGCAGCTGCAGCTCTTCGACGATCTCGGTGTTCTTGATCGCCATGCCCTCATCGAGCGTGCGCCCCTTGAGCCATTCGGTGGCGAGCGAGGATGACGCGATGGCGCTCCCGCATCCGAAGCACTTGAACTTGGCGTCCTCGATGCGTCCATCCGCATCGACCTTGATCTGGAGCTGCATCACGTCGCCGCACTCGGGCGCGCCGACAAGCCCGACGCCGATGTCGGTGCGTTCCTTGATTTCCTTCTGCGTTCCGAACGTGCCCACGTTGCGCGGGTGTTCGTAGTGATCGATGATTTTGGGTCCGTATGACATGGTGGTCTCCAAAGTGCCAAAGAGCCAATGTGCAGCGATGACTCTCTCGGATTCACAGTTTTCTCAGGTCTCAGTCGTAGCGTCCGAAGTGCCCTCACAAGAATGGATCCGACAATCGCTCTGATCTCCCCGAGCTCGACGATCAAAGGGTCAACTCGTGCATCGGGGAGCCAGGCGCGAAGAATGCACAGCCTCAACAAGAATCGTGTTTCGGCGAGTTTGTTTCGCGATGGCGAAGGACTTCCGGAAGTCTCGCGGGCTCATCGCCTCGTCATCCTCCGCGATGTTTGCACCGGCCGATGAGCCGGAACCGGCAAGCTGGTCGATGACCCGCAGGAATCGCCGGTCAGCCTGCATCTGTTCCGCGGCCGCCGGGCAGCGATCACTGAACGCTTCGACGCACTCCAGGAACTCGGGTTTCAGCCGTCCTCGGCCCATTCGTGCTTCGCCCTTTTCTCTCGCGGGTTTGGTGCCTTGTCGCCTTGGCCGCTCGGCTCATTCTCTAGTGCTTCGCCCACTCGATCTTCGTGATGTCGATCCCTTCCTTGTGCATGTCGTAGAGGGGGCTGAGTTCGCGCAGTTTCGTCACGGCTCGCACGATCGCTTCCGCGGCATACTCCACCTGCTCCCGGGTCGTCCACCGGCCGAGGCTCAGTCGGAGCGAACTGTGTGCCAGGTCATCGCCCACGCCGATGCCCTTGAGCACGTAGCTCGGCTCCAGGCTCGCGCTCGTGCAGGCCGAGCCGCTGCTCATCGCCAGTTCCTTCGTCGCCATCATCAGGCTTTCGCCCTCGACGAACCCGAAGGAAATGTTCGTGATGTGCGGCAGACGCTTCTCGCGGTGCCCGTTGATCGCCGTGGAATCGAGGCGGCCCGTGATCGACTGCTCCAGGCCCTGGCGGAGTTCGAGCAGGCGCGCCCCATCGCGGTCCATCTCGGCCAGCGCGATCTCCGCCGCCTTGCCGAGTCCCACGATACCCGGCACGTTGAGCGTGCCCGAGCGGAAGCCCCGCTCCTGCCCGCCGCCGTCGACCAGGGAGGCCAGCCGCACCCGCGGCTTGCGCCGGCGCACGTACAGCGCCCCCACGCCCTTGGGCCCGTACATCTTGTGCCCGCTCAGGCTGAGCAGGTCGATGTTGTCCTTCTCTACGTTCGTGGGCATTTTGCCCGCCCATTGGGTCGCGTCGGTGTGGAAGAGCACGCCCCTGCCTTTGCACAGGGCCCCGATCGCGGGCACCTCGTTGATCGTGCCCATCTCGTTGTTCGCCCACATGATCGAGCACAGGATCGTGTCGTCGCGCAGGGCGCCCTTCACCAGGTCCGCGGTGACGATCCCGTCGCGTCCGGGCTCAAGGAAGGTCACGTCGAAGCCTTCCTTCTGGAGGCGCTTGCAGGGGTCGAGCACGGCCTTGTGTTCAATCGCGGCGCTGATGATGTGCCCGCGCCCGGTGCTCCCCGGCCCCGCCTTCTCGTACATCTGCGCGCCGCCGCGGATCGCGATGTTGTTGCTCTCCGTCGAACCGCTCGTGAAGATGATCTCTTTGTGGTCGGCCCCGATCAGCCGGGCCACCTGCTCGCGCGCCCGGTCCACCCCCTCCTCCGCCGCCCACCCGAAGGCGTGGTTGCGGCTGCCCGGGTTGCCGTACACCTCGGTGAAATACGGAAGCATCGCCTCCACCACGCGCGGGTCGCACGGGGTCGTGGCGGCATGATCGAGATAAATCGGAAACTTCATCGGTGCCTCCGCCGAGCCTTCGGCGTTCGGTCATTGTGGTGACGGGCGTCTGCTATTGAGACTGAGTCTCTTTCCACTTTAGAACCCCACCCAAGCAAAAACCATTCCCCCGCGCCTCAATGCCGCAGGGTGGTGCGCACATCCGCTCGCCGCAGGCACTTGATCGAACGATCAAGCAGCCTCCGCGAACCCGTCGCAGGCATCACCACGCTGAGTCTCTTCTGCGAGGTCATGTTCGCTCTCGGCGAGCGCGGCACGCCGGAACTCGCCGTCCCTCGCGATGTGATTCTCCTGCGGGACTCATCTCGCTGGCAGGGGTCGAATGAGGGCACACCGAAGCGCCCACGTGAACATGCTCGCCCCGTGAGGAGCGAGCGTTCAAGAGATTGCGACGGCGACCGGGCAGGACGGAGTCCGGCCCGACCGCCGCGGAGCGAATCGCGGCTCATCCGCCCAACAGCGCGTTGATCTCGTCGTCCACGGGGTTGCGGTCGCGCGTGTCACCCGAGGGCTTCTTCTTGCGGCCCTTGGCGGCTTCCTCGGCCTCCGCGGCGGCGCGAGCCCGCGCCTCGTCCGCGGCCTTGTCGGCCTCGGCCTTGGCCAGCGCGGCGGCTTCTTCAGCGGCCTTCGCCTTCGCGGACTGCTCCTCCTTGCGGCGCAAGGCGTCGATCTTGGTCTTGTCGGGCGCGAGCACCATCGACGCCTGGCGCCCGAGCAGACGGGGCTCGAGCTCGATCTTGGCGATGTCCCCGAGTTTGTCGACCGCCTCGCGCAGGTTCTCCATGCCGAGGTCCTTGTGCGCGATCTCGCGTCCGCGGAACTTCTGCACGAACTGCACTTTGTGTCCTTCGAGCAGGAAGCGCCGGGCCTGCTCGATGCGGATGGAGACATCATGCGGGTCGATCTTCACGCTCCGGCCCAGGCGCACTTCCTTCAGTTCCGGCTGCTTCGAGTTGGCGCGCGACTGAGCCTGCTTCTTCGATTCCTCGTACCGGTGCTTGCCGTAGTCCATGATCTTGCAGACGGGCGGGCGCGTGTCGGGCACGACCTCCACGAGGTCGAGGCCCCGCTCCTGGGCCATCCGAAGCGCTTCCGCCGTTTCAAGAATGCCGTACTGCTCGTTGTCCGGGCCGATCACGCGGATCGGGGTAATCCGGATCATGTGGTTCATGCGCGTGCGCCGAACCGCGGGGCCACCGGGATCTCTGAGGAACCGTCGAGCGTTGATCGTCCACACTCCTTCACTGGGGCCGAGTCGGCCCGAAGCACCACTCACCGGCCCGGAACACCCGGAGCCGGTCGATCGCACACGCCGTCGCGAAGATCCAGGATGTGCCGCCGCGGAGACATCATGACGCGATCACGCGGCGCGCCCGCGCGAGTTCTGCCGGCGCCGGTTGCTGGGGCAGTTGCCCGCAGGTCATGCACGTCTCCGTACGCGATTCACTCCTCGCGTATCGACACCTTCGGGTGCTTCGGCGAGCCCGAACCACACCCAACCGAAGGATAACCACATGGCACCTCGTTTGCAAGCCTGATTTCGTGCTTTCCCCGGGGTGTCCCGGGTACAGGTCACCCATTCCGGGCGATCAACAGCAGCACGTTGCCGATCAGGCTCAGCCCCAGCGTCACGCAGAGTGCGATGAACAGCGGGTCGCGGATCACCTGGCCCGTAGACTGCCGGGCGCCCGGCGCGCGGCTCTCGGTCACCTCCGCCGCGGCGGACGCCTCGGCCCGGGCGAGGCTGGCCATCGCCTGCGGGTCGAGCACATCCCGGTGCGCGAGGGGCGGGTTCTGGCCTTCGCGCACCGCCCGCAGGTCCACCAGCAGATCCTTGCATGACTGGTGACGCCCCTTGGGGCTCTTGGCCATCATCATCTCGATGACCTCGGCGAGGCCGGTCGAGAGCTTGGGATTGACGTGGTCCGGGGGCACCAGGTCGGCCTTGAGGTGCTTGTGCATCACGCTCGACGGGTTCTTGCCGTCGAAGGGCACCGTGCCCGTGACCATGTGGTAGAGCGTCGCCCCGAGCGAGTAGATATCGGTTGTCGGGCCCACCGTCACCTCGCCCCGGATCTGCTCCGGGCTGATGTAGTACGGCGTGCCGAAGGCCTTGCCCTGCTCGGCCTCCGCGGCCTCCTTGTCGCTGATGGCCCGGGCGAGGCCGAGGTCGGCGACCTTCACCACGCCGTCGCGGTTGATCATGATGTTCTTGGGCTTGATGTCGCGGTGGATCAGGCCCCGCTCATGGGCGTGCAGGAGCGCCTCGGCCGCCTGGATGGTGATGTCAATCGCCTCGCGCTCGCTGAACCGCTTGTGCTTGACGATGTCGTCGTAGACGGTGCGCCCCTCCACGTACTCCATCACGAAGTAGTGGTAATCCCCCGCCTTCCCCACGTCGTACGCCTGCACGATGTTGGGGTGATTCAACTGCGCCGCCGCGCGGCCCTCGGCATAAAACCGCTCGACGAACTGGGGGCTCTGCCCGAACTTGCGCGGCAGGATCTTGATCGCCACCATGCGGTCGAGGCTCAGCTGCTTGGCCTTGAAGACCGTCGCCATCGCCCCCGCGCCGAGTTTGCCCAGGAGCTTGTACCCCGGGATCGTCTGCCCGCTGCGCTCGGCCTCCAGGATCTGCTTGAGGCGGAGAATCTGGCGCCGCGTCACGAACTCCTGGTCCACGAGCACCTGGGCAAGTGATCGCTGCGCCGGGTGCTCCTCACCCTGGAGACGCTCGAAGCAGTGCTGCACCTCGTCGGAGGTCGCCAGCCCGGAATCCACCACCAGACGCCCGATCAGCGTGTCGAGGTTGGTCTCGCTCTTGGCCGCCTGCTGAAGCGCCTCCTCAGCCTCGGCGACCGACGGAGGAGGCGGGGGCGGCACGGCATCCACAGCCGGACGCTCCGAGGCGCTGGGCGCTTCGAGCGGCACGGTCTGGTTCGGATCAAACTCGCGCGGTCCGTTCTCCATATCAGTCGCAATCCATGCGCCAACCGATCCGCCGGCTCGCCTTCCGGGCAGGCTCAAATGCCGGACTCCCGAGACCGGCTTTCACCCGGGCCCGGGGGCTGTCACGCTATCGGCATCACCCGGGCTCGTCAACGCCCAAAGGCCGGTGACCAACATCCACACTGGCTATACGGACGTTGTTCGCGCCGGTTCGGACTTGCTCCGATGCCCCGACGCATGTGCTATGCTCGCGATTCCCGGGGAGGTGCCGTCGAGCGATGCTGGTCACGGACTCCAGACCCCGGAACCTCAAGTGGTTTCACGCAGGTCCGCTGCTGTACGGCGATTGGGGCACAAGCCGCCTGTACGTTCTCGGCCTTGCGTTCTTCTTCACCGGGCACGCTTCCGTGGTTTTCCTTGGTGCGATCGGCCTCCTCATGGCCGCGGTCGCCTGGGCCTACACGATCATCTGCCGCTGTTTCCCGGAAGGCGGCGGGGTGTATTCAGCGGCGCGTCAACTCAGCCCCGTGTGGTCGGTCATCGGGGCGACGCTGCTGATCGGCGGGTACATCATGACCGCCGCGATCAGCATTGTGGAAGCGTTCCACTATTTCGGGGTGCCCCACTCGTTCATTTGGGCGCTGTCGGCGTTGAGCATCGTGCTGCTGGGGGCCGTGAACTGGCTCGGGGCACGCTCGGCGGGGCGATTGGCCCTTCTGATCGCGCTCATCGCCGTGCTCGTGTCGCTCGTCATCGCCGTGCTGTGCATCCCGTACTTCATGCGCGGGCTCAAGGCCATCTCCTGGACCGGCATGGGCACGCCGGCCGAGGCGTGGGTCCACTTCACGCGGATCTGCCTGGCCATGAGCGGCGTCGAAGCCGTCGCGAACATGACCGGCCTGATGCGTCAGCCCGTGGAGCGCACAGCGCGCCGGACCATCTGGCCCGTACTCATCGAAGTGGTCGCGCTCAACATGATCTTCGGAATCGCGATCGCCGGTCTGCCGCAGGCGCTCGGAATCCACGAGTCCCCGGTGGCCCACTACGCGGGGCAGGACCTGCCCGCGGATGTCGTGGCGTTCCGCGACACGGCGATGCGCGAGCTCGCGGCGGCGTCGGGCGAGTCCGCCTTCGGTCCGGCGGGCCGGAGTGCGGTCGGCATCGCGGCGTCCATCGTCTTCGGGCTCCTCCTGCTCTCGGCAGGAAATACGGCAATCATGGCGCTCGTGTCGGTGCTGTACTCGATGGGGCACGATCGCGAGGTGCCCAAGGTCTTCACCAAGCTGAACTACTCTGGCGTGCCCTGGGCGGGCCTGGTCTTCGCCTGCGCGGCGCCGATCGTGACGATTGCGGTGACGCAGGATGTAGCCATTCTGGCCGAGTTGTACGTGCTCGGCGTCTTTGGTGCGGTCACCACCAGCGTGATGGCGGTAGCCCTCAACCGAAGTCTGGAGATTTCGGGCCGACAGCGGAATCTTCTCTTCGCGCTCGGCGGGCTCCTGTCGCTGCTGAGCATCACGGTCGTCGTGACCTCTCCTCGGGCGACGATCTTCGCCGGAGGGCTCGTCCTGACCGCCTTGATCGTCCGGAGCCGGGGGCAGCGCAAGCACAGGGCCGCCGTGCCCCCCCTGCCCACCCCCGCCGCGGGGTGGCTCAGCGAACTCCAGGCCCAGCCGCTCAAACTCGACCCCTCGCGCCCCCGCATCATGCTCGCCTCCAGAGGGCGCTATCAGAGCGAGTTCGCCGTCGATCTCGCGCGCCGGCGCCGCGCCACGCTCTTCGGCATCTACGTGCGCACGCTGCGCGTCATGGACATCAACCCGAAAGCGCTCCCCAAGCTCGCCGACGATCCGGTCGCCCAGGAAGCACTCGGGACCACGGCCCTGCTCGCCCGCGAGGCCGGCGTGCCCTTCGTGCCCGTCTACGTGACCAGCGAAGACATCTCGGCGGAGATTCTCGACTACACCGTGACGTTCGGGTGCGACACGCTCATCATGGGCAAGTCGCGCCGCTCGCTGGTGTCGCGTCGCGTGCAGGGTGATGTGGTCGCACGCGTGGCCGAGAACCTGCCCGATGAAGTCGCCCTCATCACCCGCTCGGCAGATCAGCCCCACCTCTCGCCGGCGCCCGCCGGTTCGACCGGCGCCGACCCCGAGACATCCTCAAACGACCCGATCGGTCACGCGTGAACCGCCCCTGCCCTCAGCGGCGCGGCGCCGAAGACGCCGATGCAGCGGATCGTGCCGCACCGCCCGCGTGCCCGCGTAGATAAGGGAGCCCGCCAGGATCTTGCACGTCTCTTCCACTGCCTGGAATCGGTCCGTGAAATCGAGCGCGACCATGACCGCGAAGAAGACGCCCGCCGCCCCCCAGCACCACACCAGCGCGGGCTGTTTCGCGAAGCACCGCGCGCCGCACACGACAATGCACCCACCCACCACCACGCCGTAGAGCGGGATGATCGCGTCGTCGATGAAGTCCCCGTCACCCGCGGCATCCCACCCCAGGGCGTCGTTGATCATCAGGTCGACACGTTCGTGCAGGCCCAATGCATCATCCAGCGTGGCGGCGGCAAGCCCCACTCCGAGCGCCAGCCACGCCACCGACACGAAGACGCCCCGGAGCGCCCGCCAGTTGCGGAAGGCGCCGATCGATGCGAGCAGCAGGAGCCCGGCTGACAGCCCCGTGCCCCACCGGAAATCGCCGAAGTACCGCACGGCGTTTCCCCGGCGGATCAGCCCCGCGCCCGCCAGCACGAGGCACAGCGACGCGCTCGAACCAAGGAGCCACCCCGCCAGCCGCAGCGTCGGTCTGTCCGGCCCGGCTCGGAGGCTGACCAACCCGCAACGCACCGTCTTCGTCAGCCGCCGCACAACCCCCATGGACGCAGACTACCCGCCGGCCACAACTTTGGCCAGCGCTCCCCGAGCCGCGGAGGGTGAGTCCGAGCCGGGTGGATTGGCCCGTCGTCGTCGGCCCGCGCCCCGGGGCCGTCAGCGCACGGCGAGTTTCGCCGCCGGGCCTCACGACCCGGTGAACAACTCGCGGAGCACCTCCAGGCCGGCTGCCAGCCTGTCCCGGGGCGCCGCGAAACTGATCCGCACGTGCTCATCGCGCCCGGAGAACGCCGCGCCGGGCAGCAGAAGCACGTTGCGAGCCAGGCACGCCTCGGCGAACGACTGACCCGTCATCCCGGGGGGCACGTGCGGGTAGGCGTAGAACGCCCCGTGAGGCACCTCGATCTCGGTCACATCGCGGAGACTCGCGAGCACCAGGTCACGCCGCGCCTGGAACTCGGCGACCATCGGGGCCATGTCCACGTCAAGGGCCGCGGCACATCCCCACTGCGCGACGGAGGGCGCGTTGACGAACGTGAACTGCTGGATCTTCGCCATCTGCTCGATGATCGCTCTCGGCCCCGCGGCGTATCCCAGTCGCCATCCCGTGACGCCGTAGGTCTTTCCGAACCCGCGCACGAGCAGCATGTTCCGCCACGAACCCGGCTGGCGCGCCGGGCTGGGCATGCGCATCGCGCCCCCGGGGCTCCGCTCGGTGCGACCCTCCTCGAACGTGAACTCGTCGTAGATCTCATCGCTGATGAGCAGCACGCCGCGCTCGCGGCACAGGTCGAGCAGGCCCTTGCAGTCGTCGTGCGACGCGACCGCGCCGGTGGGGTTGCCCGGCGTGTTGAGGAGCACCGCCTTCGTGCGATCGGTCAGCGCCAGGCTCACCCGCGCGCGGGTGAGCCGAAAGTCCGGGTGCGTGTCCACCATCACCGGCTTCGCCCCGTTGAAGACCCCCATCGCCGGGTAGAGCGGAAAGTACGGGTCGCCGAACACGATCTCGTCGCCCGGGTCCAGCAGCGCCATCGCGGCGAGCGTGAGCGCGCCCGAGGTTCCGCTGGTGACGAGCAGCGCCGGCTCATCCGCTCCTTCACCGATCGTCCAACCCAGGTCGGCGTTGAGGTGTGCCGCGATCCGGGCCCGCAGCCGCTCGATGCCCTGGGTCACCGTGTAGCCGTTGTGCCCCTCGTCGATGGCGAGCTTGGCCGCGGCGCGGATTGGCTCGGGCACCGGAAAGTCGGGCTGGCCGATGGAGAGGTTGATGGGGTCTTTGAGCGTGCGCGCGAGGTTGAAGACGCGCCGAATCGCGGAGGCATCCACCCCGCGCGCGCGTGCCGCGATCAGGCGTTCCGCGTCCATGACGCCCCTCTCGCTCAGGGCGCCCGGGCGGTGCCGCCGGGCGCGGGTGCTGCGGTGCCCCGGGGGCCGCTCACGAGCTCTTGGTCTTGGGCAGGCCGAGCGCGCGAGGCTTGTCTTCGGGGAACTTCTTGTCGGCCTTCAGCTTCGCGATGCGCTCGGTGCGGGTGAGCACGCTGCGCTTGCCGCTCAGGCTGCTGCTGGTCTTGAGAGATCGATCGAGGCTCATGCCCATCTCCGTTGTCGAGCGGGCTTCACCCGCGGAACAGAACCCACTGCGGGCTGGCGAAGTTCACCGTGCCCTTGTGCTTCGTTTGCCACTCCCGGCCCAGGCGCTGCACGAGCTGCCAGTGCTGGTTCCGCTCCGCCTCCATCTGGGAATACCTTGAACTCGGCACGCCCAGCAGGGAGAAGAGGTCGTAGCGGGCGGGATTGTTGGCGCCGGTTCCCGTGCCGTCCACCCTCACCCCGATCGCCTGCACCCCGTTCTGGGCGAGGAACCCCGCCGCCGCCTGCGTTTCTTCAGCGCTCACCCTGCTCGCAAGTTTCAGGTAGTTCGTCCCTGGCTGGCGCGGCTCCTCCACGATCTCGCCGCGCGCGCCGATGATCGCCCCGCTCGGGATCGGACGCGGCACGGTTTCGTCGGGCCGAGGCACCTGCGGTTCAGGCTGGTCGGGCTGGGGGTTCACGGGCGTCCCGCTCCCACCGAGGTTGGTGGGGTCGGTGCGCTTCACCAACGGCGTCTGCCCGAGTCCCAACTGCTTGAGCGCTGCGTCCTCGCCGCGGCGCTTCCCGACCTGAAACCCGACGGCCCAGGTGAGGATCACCGCCGCGAGCACCGCCGTGATCGCGATGTACACGCCGTACACGGGCAACCGCACGTGCCCGCCGCCCTTGGACCGACTCGCCGGCGGCGCATCCGGTGACGCCTCGCTGCGGGGGATTCTGACTTCGACGGGACGGGCGGGAACTCGGAAGACCGATGCGGGCGCGCGGTCACTCTCACCGTGGCGGATCATGTCGAACAGGGGTGGGTTCCGTCGCCCTGGCACGGCGAGATTGTACGGGCCCGCGCCGGGTTCGGATCGGGTGGATCGCCGGAGGCTCGGCGGGCCCCCCAGCTTCGCACGCGCGGGCGGCTCGCCCGTATACTCCCCGCGCCATGGCGATCCCAGACAGCGACATCATCGTGCTCTCGAGCAAGCCGCTGAACCGCTCCGAGAACATCTACCTCCCCGAGATTTTTAAGGGTTTCGGCACGACGCTGCGCCACATGTTCACCAGTTGGGGGCAGGGCAAGACCAGCCGCTCAATGCAGTACCCCGAAGAACGCCGCGAGCACTTCAAGCCCGAGGACGGCGGGCAGGAGCCCAGCAACTTCCGCGGGTTTCACCGGCTGAACAAAGACGAGCAGGGGCGCGTCAAGTGCGTCGCCTGCATGATGTGCCCCACCATCTGCCCCGCCAACTGCATCCACATCGAGGCGGCGGAAAGCCCCTGGCCCGACCGCGAGAAGTACCCCGCCAAGTTCGAGATCGACGAACTGCGCTGCATCTTCTGCGGCATGTGCGAGGAAGCCTGCCCCGTGGACGCGATCGAACTCACCACGGAGTACGACATCGTGGGCAAGAGCCGGCAGGAGATGGTGTTCGACAAGAACAAGCTGCTGCAGATGTACGACCTGACGATCGGCAAGAAGCCCATGTGAGTCCGGCTCACCGCCTCGCCGCGTGCCGCCCAGCGCAGGACGATCCGGCGGCGCTCTGAAATCCGGGCGCCTTTCGTCGCCCGACGCAGGCCGCGCCGCCGGGTCGCCGCGAGCGGGTTCTCGGACGCATCAAGGATTTCCTTTGACTCACACGGGCTCTCCCGGGTAGGCTGATCGTGCCAAAGTATGGCCCCGCCACTTCCGTCCGGGGGCAGGAGGGACTCATGCGCTCCGTCCATCGTTCCGCGCTCATGGTTTCGGTCGCGGCCGGTCTCGCGACCTCCGCTGCGGCTGAGACGGCCATGACCGACGCCGAGAAGATGAAGATGAGGGACCTCATCAAGATCATGTGGAAGATGCAGTGGGAGGATGGCAACACCGACACGCTGGAAGGGGCGCTCAACCCGATGGGGCAGGGCGGTCGCCAGGGGCCGTATGAACCGATCGACCGCCGTCCGCCCTTCGGGCGTGGCCCGGTGCGCATCACCGAGGCCTATCGGCACTACCTGGAACTGATGCGAACGAACAAGCTCTGCAAGAAGGTGGGTCAGAAGAACGGCGGCTACACCGCGCCCAAGCCCGGGTACAAGAACGACGAGGTGGGCATCGCCGGCGACCTTCTCGCGACGTGGTGCGACCCCGCCGCCGACCCGGTGCAGCGCGCCAAGGCCAAGTTCTGGATCGGCGCCACGCTGGCCAACGAGATCACGCACGTCTTCCAGGCCATGCCCGCGCCGGGCCTCACCGCCGCAGAGAAGGACGCCGAGGCGTGCGACAACGAGCGCGACTCCGACTGCATGACGATCATGTACCTGGAACAGTTGCTCAAGCGTCTCACCGACGCCGCCGGCGACCCGCACGCCTCGCTCGCCGCGATCGAGGCGGAGGGGCACGCGGGCAAGTGCATCGCCAAGTGCCTGATGGAGCTCGGGGTGGACACCGCCGCCGAGATCTCGGGCCTGGTGACCGAGATCCGGGCCCTGCTCGCGCATTACACCGATCGCAAGAACAACCTCTTCGAGAACCAGATCAACCAGACGAAATCGTGGGAGGAGCTCTACTACGGGCGCAAGTACAAGAGCCCGCTGCGCGCGATCGTCGATGCGCGCGACCTGCAGAGCATGCGCAAGATCACCGTCACCTGGGGGGCCACCTCGATCATGCTCATGGTCCCCAACGACGGCAAGATCCCCATCGCCTATTTCGTGACCGTCGATTCCAACTCGCGCCTGGTGCTCATCGTCATCACGCTCAACCCGCTGACGGGCGAGATCTGCACCCATACGTGGACCGACACCAACGCCAACGGCACACCCGAGACGCTCTCGGCGAGCGTGGTGATCCCCGGGGCGCTGACCGCGCGACCCGTGCCCCATCACGAAGATGTCGATGTCTTCCACGTGCCGATGCCCGTGCTCGGCCAGGCCGACACGCTGCTGGTTCACGACACGCTGCGCGGTTCGCTGCACGCGGTGGAGATTGACCCGAGCGTGGTGCCGACGGGCACCGTCCTCACGCTGCTCGACAATACCGCGATCGCCAATCCCGACGCCGGCGACCCGCTCGCGGGCGGGTTCTGGATTCTCGACCAGATTCACGAGTTCTTCGGGTCCGGGCGAGTCCAGTTCGTGTTCTCACCCGAAAACCTCCTCGCGGCCCAGGGCGACACACCCGCGCTCGTCGGCGAATACGAGAGCCTGACCGGCACGCACACCTTCCTGCCGATCATGACCCTCGCCCAGGCCCGGAGCCCCCTGAACCAGTCCGGAATCTCCGAGATTCCGGTCAACCCCACCGGCCATCACGTCATGGGCAACCCCGGCGACACCATCACGGTCTCGTCGATCGGCCAGGGCGGCATCGTGCCCGTCGAGATCGTCGCCATGGGGCTCACCGGCGGTCAGCCCGCCCCGACGTTCTCGCGCCCCCCGGGGCCGGATATCTTCCTCGTCCAGTCAACCATCTCCGGCGCGCAGCACCAGGTGACGATGCCCAGCCACGGCATCACGTCAGACCCCTTCGAAGCCTTCCTCAATATCGATCCCTTCTTCGACATCTTCCTCTACTCCGGATATCCCGGACGCTTGGCCCTCTTCCTCGGCCAGCCCTCCGGCGCCTTCCAGTGCGCCGGCGAGGTCGTGTTGGAATGGGAGCACGGCGGCATCGGCGGGCAGGACCCCCTCGGCAACTTCTACTACGACTACGGCGGCGGCGAAGTCCCGCTCACGCCCATCCCCGACCTGAACCTCTTCGGTCAGACCCCCATCGACTGCGACAACGACGGCGATGCCGACGACTTCGCGATCATCGCGCGCCAGTGCAACCAACCGGGCTTCAACCTGCTCGCGGTGGTCAACCCGAACGACCCCGGGATGCAGGTGATCCCGTCCTTCAACTTCCCGCCCACCATGATTCTGGCCGGCATCTCGTACGGCGACTTCGACGACAACGGCCTGACCGACATGCAGGTGGGCGTGGTGGACGCTCCCCCCTTCTGCCTTCTCCAGATGCCCGGCAGCGTCTTCGTCCCCGGCCCCTGTCCGCCCGAGTGCCCGGCAGACATCTCGGGCTCCGCCGACCCCAACGACCCGGCATACGGAATCCCCGATGGGCAGGTCGATGCCTCTGACTTTTTCTACTTCCTCGACCAGTTCACGGGCGGCAACTTCGCCGTCGCCGACCTCACGGGCTCCGCGGACCCCAACAACCCGGCCTACGGCGTACCCGACGGCATCATCGACGCCTCGGACTTCTTCTTCTACCTGGACCTCTTCGTGCAGGGTTGCTTCTGATCGAACCCGGCATGCTCCGCCCGCGCCCGGTCGATTTGACCGGCCCGAATGGCTACCCTCCCCCGCAATGAACCGCCCGGCCGCCACCACGACGACGACTTCAACCCTCGACTAAGGGCCGGGCGCAGTCTTGACCGATGACTCAGACGCCCGGCCCGCGCCGGGCGTTTGTGTTTCAGGAGTGTTCGCATGGCGAAGGAACCCGTCTGCCTCGTGTGCAAAGTGGTGATGGAGCCGGGCTTTCTCACCGAGCGGGGAGATGCGCAGTTGGCCCACCTCCCCCACTGGTGCAGGGGGGAGCCGAAGCCCGGGTACGTCGGGGGCGATGCGCAGTCCGCGCGGCACGCCGAGGGCTATCCGGTGGTTGCCTATCGCTGCCCCACGTGCGAAGCGCTCCGCCTCTACGCGCCGACGCGGCTGTCGTAGCGTGTCGTGATCCTTCCGTCCCGGTGCTGTTCCGCCCTTAGCCTCACCCGCCTTCGTCGCATTCGGATTCACCCATGCCCACCATCACCCTTCCCGACGGCAAGACCAAGTCTTTCGACAGGCCCGTGACCGGGCTCGACGTCGCCCAGAGCATCGGCGCGGGGCTCGCCAAGGCGGCCTTGGCATGCAAAGTTGACGGCGAGACCCGGGACCTCTCCTTCGTCATCGCCAATGACGCCCGGGTCGCGCTCATCACCCTGCCCAAGCCCGGCCAGCCCGCGAGCGAGGATGCACTCAGCCTCATTCGCCACTCCGCCGCGCACGTGATGGCCGAGGCGATCCAGGACGTGATGGGCGACGATGTGCTGCTCGCCTACGGCCCGCCCACCGACACCGGGTTCTTCTACGACATGTTCGTGCCCGAGGGCAAGAGACTCTCCAGCGAGCGATTCGACGAGATCAACCGTCGGATCGCCGAGATCATCAAGGAGGATCGGCCCTTCACCCGCTATGAACTTCCCGCAGAGGCGGGACTCAGCAAGCTCTGGAACGAGGAGAACAAGTACAAGATCGACAACGCCGAACGGGCCCTCGGGAAGCCGAGCAGTCTGTACAAGGGTTCCAAGGCAGGCGCTGACGCCTCGCCTGCCGCCGCACACTCCTCCGCGGCATCACTTTCGTTCTACGCCACCGGCGCCCCGGGCAGGAACTGGGAAGACCTCTGCCGCGGCCCCCACGTGCCCAGCACCGGGCGCATCGGCGCCGCCTGCGTGCTCTCGCTTGCCTCAAGCTACTGGCACGGCGACGAGAACTCCGACCGCCTGACCCGCGTCTACGGCACCGCCTTCCCCACCCAGGCCGAACTCGAAGCGTTCCTGCGCCAGAAGGAAGAGGCCGCCAAGCGCGATCACCGCGTCATCGGCAGGAACCTGCGCCTCTTCCACATCGACGAGGATGTGGGCCAGGGGCTCATCCTGTGGACCCCGCGCGGCAGCATCGTGCGCAAGGAGCTCCAGGCCTTCATCGGCGGCGAACTCCGCAAGCAGGGCTACACCGAGGTCTTCACCCCGCACATCGGGCGGCTGGAACTCTACAAGACCAGCGGGCACTTCCCCTACTACAAAGACTCGCAGTTCGCCCCCATCATCGAGCGCCAGGCGCTCGAAGAGCTGAGCCGGAGCGGCTGCACCTGCGCCGACATGCTCAATCGCGTCGAGGGCGTCTCCGCACGCCTCGCCTCAGGGATCAACGAGCGGACCGGGGCGCAGACCATCGGGCCCGAGCGCGTGCTGCCCGATGACCGCCTGGTCGAGGGTTTCATGCTCAAGCCCATGAACTGCCCGCACCACGCCAAGATCTTCGCCTCCGCCCCCCACTCCTACCGCGACATGCCCGTGCGGCTCGCCGAGTTCGGCACCGTCTACCGCTGGGAGCAGTCGGGCGAACTCAACGGCATGACCCGCGTGCGCGGCTTCACCCAGGACGATGCCCACCTCTTCTGCACCGAAGACCAGGTGCCCGGCGAGGTCCAGGGCTGCCTCGCCCTCGTCAAGATCATCTTTGCGACCCTTGGGATGAAGGAGTACCGGGTGCGCGTGGGTCTCCGCGACCCCGACAGCAACAAGTACACCGGTTCGCGCGAGAACTGGGACAAGGCCGAGGCAGCCTGCATCGACGCGGCGAAGAGCCTCGGCGTCCCCTTCAGCAAGGAGCCGGGCGAAGCCGCGTTCTACGGGCCCAAGATCGACTTCGTCGTCAAGGACGTGATCGGGCGCGAATGGCAGCTCGGCACCGTGCAGGTTGACTACAACATGGCCATCCGGTTCGACCTCTCCTACATCGGCCCGGACAACAAGCCCCACAGGCCCGTGGTCATTCACCGCGCCCCGTTCGGCAGCATGGAGCGGTTCTGCGGCGTGCTCATCGAGCACTTCGCCGGGGCCTTCCCCGCCTGGCTGAGCCCCGAGCAGGTGCGCGTCCTCCCCATCAGCGAGAAGTCGTTGGACTACGGGCGCGCCGTGCTCGCGGCGCTGACCCAGGGGGGCGTGCGTGCCACCCTCGACGAGGGCAACGACCGGATCCAGGGGAAGATCAAAGTCGCGGCGGACCTCAAGGTGCCTTACCTGCTCATCGTCGGCCCGCGCGACGCCGAGCAGGGCACCGTCTCGCTCCGCGTGCGAGGCGTCGAAAAGGACGCCGGGGCGATGCCCCTTGACGCATTCGTCGGGGCGATCACGAGCGAGATCGCCGACCGACGGGCCGATCTCGGGGTGCGGCCGTAGTCTGTGAAGCCGCGAAGCCTCCGCGGTCCGTGCCTCGCCCGGTCCGCTCGTTGAGTTCGGCGAAAGCCTGCGCGCGGATCAGTCTGCGGTGCGATGAAGCGAGAGCCTCCGGATGATCGGCTCGCCGATACTCTCGGTCACGCGCAGGCGGACCGCCTCCACCGAAGCGCGAGCGATGCGCTCGATCCTCTTGTGACCGATGGAGTTTCCCCGGGCCACCGTCGACCACTCGCCTCGCACGAGCACGTCCAGCTCGAATGCCCGCACGCGCTCGCCCTGCGTGATGTCCTCCATGAGCACGATGCGATCGATCTCGACCGGGGCGGAGGGCTGCGCCACGATCTCGCGCCCGCACCCGGACGAGCTTGCGCACGCCAGCCCGTAGGTTGCTTCAATCAGTGCGCCGAACTCGGCCGCCCGCAAGACATCGGGCTCCGGAATCAGGCCGGAGCGGTCCGGCGCGTGGTTGAGCAGGAGTACGCCGCCGCGCCCCACCGACTTCTCGTACATCGCCATCAGGTCGGCAGCGATCTTGAGCGTTCCCTCGTTGTGCGACTTCCAGAACCAGGTGCTGCGGATCCGTGCATCGCACTCGTTCGGAAGCCATCGATCCCCGTTCGGGTCGCCATCCGCCGCTGTGAACGTGCCCCACGCCTTTGCTCCCGAGTTCACGCTGTTCCACGCATCGCCCGGCGGGACGACGCCGTCTTCATTGCCCACCCAGCGGATCGTTGCCTGCTGCCCTTGAAACACCATCGCGCCGGGCGCGTGCGCCGCGAGAATGTCCCCCACGTCGAACACCAGGCTTCCGTCAAACCACACTTCCACCACATCGCCGTACTGGGTCAGCAGTTCAGTGAGCTGCGCGCGGAAGACCGCCTCGTACTCCCGCTGTCCCGCGGCATCGGCCACCCGCCCCCCGACGCCCGCCCGGTGCTTCTTGTCCTGGGGTGAGAGATACACCCCGAGCCCGATCCCCGCCCTCTTGCATGAAGCCGAGAGGTCACGCATCACGTCGCCCTGCCCGCCGCGCCAGGGAATCGACCGGACGGAGTAGTCCGTCGTGGCCGTCGGCCACCAGCAGAAGCCCCCTTCGTGCTTCGCGACAAAAACGAGGTACTTCGCGCCCATCGATGTCGCCACGCGCACCCACTGATCGGTGTCAAGGCCCGCGGGATCGATCTCTCCGAGCGTCGTTGCCATCGTGTCCGTCTCGGAGTCCTGCCACGTCTGAGGCGCGATGTGCACGAACATGCCGATTTCGAGGTCCTGCCACGCCACCTGCTCGGGCGTCGGCACCGCGAGGGGTCTGCCGTCGACGAGAACGGGCTGCGCAAGGTTTGGGCCGACCGGTTCACGAATCGACGATGCCGTGACGGGCCCGGGCCCGCTCGACGCGAGCGCTGCGCACGCCATTCCCGCCACGACACCCTGCATCAGCATGTGCCCCTCACGCCTCCTCACCCACGCGACGCCCGCTCACTCTCCCCCGCCCGCGCAGTGCCAGCACCACGTCGACGGCTCGGCGAGATTGATCCGGGTCTGCCGGTCGGGCGGGGGCGGGAGCAGCGCCGCGCGATCCAGGAAGTCCCGCTCGTACCGGTACTTCTGGCGCATGTACCGCGGGTTGTTCTGCGTGAAGGCGTACTCGCTCGCGATCAGGCGCCGGCCCTGCTCAATCCGGGTCTCCGGGTGCGGGTGCGTCGAGAGAAACTCGGGGGGCAGGCCGCCCTTGGTCGCCGCCGCCAGCACGTTCATCACGTCGAAGATCGCCGCCGGGTCGTACCCCGCCTCCACCATGTACCGGAGTCCCAGCCGGTCTGCCTCGGCCTCCTGGTCCCGGTTGAACTTGAGCAGGTAGCCCTGACCGGCGAGCCCCACCACGAGCGGCAGCGCCTGGCCGATCCACGAATCATCCTCGGATGCCCCCGCCGCGACCGCGGCGCCGATCATGATGCCCTGCACCGCGAGGGCGTGGCTGATGCGTTCCGCCCCGTGGCGCGCCGTCACGTGCCCGATCTCGTGCCCGAGCACCAGGGCCATCTGGGCTTCGTCGGTCAGTTGTTCCGCCAGGCCGCGCGAGAAGAAGACCTTGCCCCCTGGAAGGGCGAAGGCATTGACCACGTCGGAATCCAGCAGCGTGAACTCCCAGGGGAGGCCCTCGGGCACCTGTTCGGTCGTGAACGATGCGAGATGCTGCCCCAGCACCTCCACGTAGTTATTCAGCCCGGAATCCGAAACCCTGCCCCCGTACTCGCTCGACAGGCCGCTCATCGCCTCGGACCCGAGGGCGATCTCCTGGTCCCACGACATCAGGATGAACTGGTTTCTCCCGGTGGCCGCGTTGTGCTCGCAGGCCGGAAGCGCGGCCATCGAACCGGACGCGGCGAGGATCATCAAAGCGCGGCGCATGAGGGTGGTCCTCCTACGATGGGGCGTGAGCGAATCGTCCGCACAGGATATCGCGCCGGCATGGACCGGCACCGAACTCTCCGACCCCCACGCCCGGAGCGACAAGCCCCAGCGCGTGCAGCGGATGTTCGCGTCCATCGCCCCTTCCTACGACCTCAACAACCGCCTCCATTCCTTCGGGCGTGACCAGGCCTGGCGCCGATACGCGGTTCGCCAGGCATCCCCGCGGCCAGACGATGAAGCCCTCGATGTCGCCTGCGGCACGGGCGACCTCACCCAGGCCCTCGCCCGGGCGGGGTGCCGTCGGGTGGTCGGCGTGGATTTCACGCGAGAAATGCTCGACCTCGCCGAAGCCAAGCGGGCCCGCGCCTCGCGACGCGACGCGATCTCGTACCAGTGGGCCGACGCCCACGACCTGCCCTTTCCCCCCGCCTCATTCGACATCGTCACCATCGCCTTCGGCATCCGCAATGTCCGCGACCCGCGCCGGGCGCTGGCCGAGTTCCGGCGCGTACTCCGCCCCGGCGGGCGGCTCGTTATCCTCGAGTTCGACCGGCCTCGTGTCGCGCCGGTGCGCTGGGTCAACGCCTTCTATTCCGGGTGGCTCATGCCCCGCACCGCGGCCCTCATCGCCCGCGACCGGAGCGGCGCGTATCGCTACCTGCCGCGCTCGGTCAGCACCTTCATGCCGAGGCGGGAGTTGCTGCGGGCCATGACCGAGGCGGGGTTCTCGGCCTGCCGCGCCAGGTCGCTCACCTTCGGCGTCTGCGCGTGCTACCAGGGTGAGGTCGGCCCCTTCGCGGCGGCGACCGATTCGTAGCGCCGATCGAAGCCCTTGACCCCGTTGACGCGACCCTGGCTTCCCGCCGGGCTTGGGACCGAACTCCTTGGCGTGGAATTCCGGTGTTTCCAATAACCCGCCTTCGGCCCCGAAGGGGCCGCAGGCTGTAGCCCGGGGTGGAGCGCAGCCCGCGCCTTCGCGGGCGGAGCGCAACCCGTGGAAGCGGGTGTGTTTCTTCTCTTCTGCCCCCGGCGGGGCAGAGGAAGCGCCTGATCGCTCGGCGGCTCAGTCAAATACGTACTTCTCGTCGAACTCGATCTCATGGAGGCGGAGCATTCGCGACAACTCCGACTTGAAGTCCTCTTTCTTGTGATGCTCGTGCTGCCCAGCGATATACGCCTTGACAGCTCCCTCCTGCGACTTGCTGACGGTGATCACGCTGTAACCTTCTTGCCACGCGAACGACCCGAGTTTCGGGAACGTGTCGTGAGCCGCGTCGCTCCACCCGTGGCGACAACCCGTGGCCCCTCCGGGGCGGCCCGCGCGGATCACGCGCCGGGCAGACCGTCCACGCCGTAGAGGGCGAAGACGGCTTTGTTGATGCGGTCTTCGTGGGCTTCGATGGCGGCTTCGTGCTGCTTGGTCTCGCGGTCGGAGAGTTTGGGCCGGCGGAGGGCGGCCTTGGCGTCCATGATGGCGCGGACGCTCCCCGTGATTCGCTCGGCGAGTTTCTTGTCGGCGGGGGTGGTGGGGAGTTTGATGGGGAGGTCGCGTATGAACCGGATTTCGCAGTTCAAGTACCCGCCGCGAAAAGGCGTACCATTTGCTCGAATCCAGTTGTCGGCTAGTTTGCTGTTCAGGATTCCCATCAAGAGCATGCCGTCTATCTGTTTCGTGGGCACGATGGCGACGCCGCCCGCCGCACCACCGGAGAACACAGAACGACCTGAAGCATCCCAGCACATCTGCGGATGCTCGCAAATGTCTGGGTTAATGATCTTGGGCTTGGACAGCGGCGCGAAGTTCTGGGGTCTCGAATACTGGTAGAAACGCTCGCCCTTGAACCGGCCCTTTTCGCGCTTGTCTAGCGCGGTCCGCATGTCAGGCAGATAGTCCTTCCACAGAAGCGGGAAGCGTTCCTCCATTTCATCCGGGGTCGCCAAGCGCCAAGCCTTGTCATCGGACAGGTACGGAAAGATCAGTCGCAGGGGCGAAGGCAGCAAATCAAACGCCTTCATGTGCTCGCTTTTCACCAAGGGACGAAGGGCAGCGGACTCGATCTCGTAGTCGCGTTCGGTCTCCTCGGAGCGGACCTTTGCGATGCCCTTTGATTCCTTTATCAAGGTCACGACAAACACCTTGTCCGCACCTGTCTTGAAACCCTGAGCCAAGTCGGCGACGGCGGAGAGCGACTTGAACTCCCCATCGGGGTCAAACGCGACAGGTGGGCCGAAGGAAAAGGCAGAACCGCCAGCCGCCAGTTTGGCAACTTGCCTTCGCGTCACTCCTTCGATTTCCCGCTGCGGAAGTTTGTCGATGGCTGCGCATTGGGCCACTCCGTCGGTCAGATCGGTGAACGCGGCGTAGTCGATCGGGCCTGCGTTTGCCGACCGTTGGAGTACGTGAATCGCCGTGTAGGTGGTCGCGTTCTGAAAGACCTGATGATGCGCGAAGTCCACGACCGCCTTCAGGTGCTTCCCATCGGCGATCAACTTCCGCAGGCCCGCGCCGTACTGGGCCTGCCAGAACTTGTGCGGCATGATGAACCCGAGCAGGCCGTCGGGGGCCAGGAGCGACAGCGCCCGCTCCGTGAAGACCACGTAGATGTCGTAGTTGCCCTTCGCCGCCGCCTTGTACTTCCACTTGTAGAACGCGCACTCCTCCGGCGCCCACTTGTTGAGTTCCTGCACGCGGATGTACGGCGGGTTGCCGATGATGCAATCGAACCCGGCGCGGCCCCGCTCCCTGACCGCCTGCGCATCGAGCAACCGCCCGAACCCGCGCGTCCGGCTGGTCCAGTCGAAGCGGTTGATGCGGAAGGCGGTGTCGGCATCCTCGCCGAAGAGCCCGCGCCGGTGGAACGAGGCGAAGGCGTCGTACCCCTCGTGGTCGATGAGCGAATTGCCGCACTGGATGTTGTTGTCCAGGGATGGCAGCAACTGGCGCTCGACCCAGAGCGTCGCCCAGTTCTCTGGGAGCTTTGATTCCAGCATCTTCAGGTACAGGGACATGACCGTGACCTCCACGGCCTGCTGGTCGATGTCCACGCCGTGGATGCAGTGCGTCAGGAGGGCAGCGCGGAAGTCGGGGGCGAGGTACCAACGTCCTTCCTTGTCCTGGAAGGCGATCTCCGACTTCTTCTTGCGGCCCTTGGTGCCGCTGCCCGCGCTCAGGGCCGGGACGTGGGCCTTGGCGAGGGCCGGGTCTTTGTTCACGGCGGCGAGGCAGTAATCAAAGAGGTATTGCAGCGCGGCCACCAGGAACGACCCCGAGCCGCAGGCCGGATCGAGAATCTTCACGTCCAGGACTTCGGCGGGCGTCTTGCCCGCGACCTTCGGCCCGATGACGCGCCGGATGATCGAATCGACCACGAAGCGCGGCGTGTAATAGACGCCCCCCGCGTGGCGGACCTCGATCTTCTCTTCGACGGTCGCTTGCTTGCCCTTGACGACGATGGTGTTGCCCAGGAACCGCTCGTAGACGGTGCCCAGGATGTCGTCGCCGATGGCGGCGAAGTCCCACGGGCCGTCGGGCGGGTAGAGCGTCCGCGTGAAGTCGGCCAGCACCGCCCCATCGACCGACAACTCCTCCGAGAAGTGGGGCTTGTAGAGATAGCCGTTGTACTTGGCGTCGTAGTCGCGGAAGGTGGCGCACAGGGCCGTGTAGAACTCGCCCCCTTCCGTCCCGATGCGTTCGAGCATCTTGCGCAGCGCGCCGAAGGGTACGATGCCGCGATCCTCGATGACGCGCATGAACACGAGGCGGTCCATGATGCGCTGGACGGCCTCGGTGAGTCTCGCCGCGCCGTGCAGGGTGTCGGCCTCGCGGAACGCGGCCTTGTTGTCGCGGTAGAGCGCGGCGGCGAAGTGGCGGCGGTGCGTGTCGAGGTACGCGAGGAAGACCTGATCGACCGGCTCGCCGCCCTTCAAGTCAATCAGCATCCGGTCCACGGTGCGGAGACGCCTGCCGGGACGGTCCTTCCTGATGGAGGTGAGCAGGCGTCCGAGCGAGCCGCCCTCGACGGCCTCGCGCCCGAAGGTGGCGGTGAGGGCGTCCCACTGCGATTCGTACTTGTCGTAGTCGAGGGCGAACTCCCTGACCAGTCCGCGGCGCGGCTCGTTGAAGACCGGCTTGAGCGTGGTGTCGAAGAGGCGGAACCGCTCGAAGTCGGTCAGCACGGCGAAGTGGATCGTGCTGTTCCAGGCGTATTGCTTGGCCTGAAAGATCGCGTCTTTGTCGTCGTCGATGTCGATGGCGGGCTTCTTGGCCTCGACGATGAAGCGGGCGAACCCGCCGAGCCGGAACAGGTAGTCGGGGCGGCGGCTGCGAAGCCCGCCCGCATCCACCGTCTCGACATTCTTCTCGATGATGACTTCGGATTCGGTCGGCCCGACGCCCTTGGTGTCGCCCACGTCCCAGCCCAAGGCCCGCCAGAAGGGGTCGATGAACTGCTGGCGGATCTCGGCTTCCTTCGTGTCCCTTGACTTGTACGCCTTGACGTGGGCCCGAAACCGCGCCACCAACTTCGATATGTCTGCCGCGCGCGACGCCATCGTGATCCCTCGTGCCGGGGATCGTACTCTGTCAGGACTGCCCCCAAAAACAACCACCCGGGGTGAGCATCGACGCATTCCCCACGCGTCGATGCCCATTCCCCGGGCGGCGAGCCCCAGGTTGAACCCGGAGCGGATCACCCTGAGTCGAGGCGGGGGTCAGAGGGAGACCGCCAGCGACCCGGGCGAAGCTCGAACCTCGCGATGGCGTGTCAAGGTCGCGAGGAATGCCAGTCCCTTGGACGTGAGCGATGCCTCTCCGGTTCCCCAGCCCCCGAAGAGAATTATGCCGCGCTTGACCAGGCCCCGCACCACGGCGAGCCAGTCGTCGCCGAACTCGAGCCACATGACACCCTCGAAGTCCCGGGTGTTCTCCTGGGCGAGGTGGCGAAGGGCCGCGAGCAGGCGTTGCTGTTGTGCGCTGGAGAAAGTCATCGATCTCACTCCTCCCCTCCCGGCAAGGAGCCGGAAGGGTGGGCCGTCTGCTCGCCCCATCCCCCAACTTGGGGTGGTCGCGTCACGGCCCGATCGTGCTGCCGATCCACCAACGTCCCTGCCCGAGAACCGGGCGAAGGTCAATCTGCCGCCGACCCAGTTTCAGAAACCGCTGGCACGGGCCCTGTTCCGGGGGTAGACCGAACACGCCTCGCGGCGAACCACTGGCCGGATGCCTGCAAGGCTCGGAAGAAAGTTCGGCGCGCCGGCCCGAATGCCGACGCGCCGATGTATGCGGCCCGCCCCCTCCAATTTGACGGCCCCGCACACAGATTCCGAGCCCTTGCTCTCCCTCCCCAGCGGACGGGAATGCAGCGACACCCGAGAGTCGGCGTGTCAGGGACGCCAACCCGTGTGCTCGATCAACAGGTTGTGTGGCGGACTTCCCAGCGTGCGGCCGATCAGCAATGTGGGAATGAGAACAGTGGAACCGAGTATGCCGCGCACCAGTCATCCGCCGACGCGAGGCCCGAGACTTGCCTTCGGGCAATCCTCGAACCCTGCGGCCTGCGTGGAGTCGCAGGCATCAGTCGATTCGCACGGAGCCCGAAACGGTTCCTTGATTTGGTTGATTCTGAGGCTCGCGACACCTTGATAATTGTGCAAGAACTGGAACTTCGCACCGTGGATTCACCAGTCAAGCGGGGAGCGCCAGGCACGCGCCAGGGCCTCCACGTCACACGGAGCCTCGCCGGGTCCAAGGTCCAATCGGCCGGTCGAGTCGGTCGTGCCCAATGGTTCCACGTGCACGCCTTCGAACTGGGAGATGGCCCGCCGCACCGTGCCAGAGTTCCAATCCGCCCCGGACACTTCCAGCAGGTAGGCCGAAGGCAACTCACCGAACCAGTCCGAAGGATTATCAAAGCACGGAGGGAAACAAACGCGGCAGCCGAGGGGCCGCTGGGGGAGCGAGCCGGCGATAAGCATCTCGGCAAGAGCCACGAGCAAGCCGCCTTCGGAAACGTCGTGGGCAGCACGGACGAGACCGGCAGAAATCAGGGTGTGCACAGCCTTCGCCGCGCGGGGGCCTCGTGCAAGGTCAACCCGGGGAACGACGCGCCGATTCGGGGGGAGGGCGGCGGCGTCGGTCGGAAAGAGGCTTTGGTAGGTGGACCCGCCGAACGATGGCGTTGCTCCGGTGTGCAAAAGGACCAGGTGAGAGTCCGGGCGCTTCAGGTCCATTGAGCACGCGACGCCGCCGTCGGGCAAAAGGCCGAGCCCGGTGATGAGCAGGGTTGAGGGGATCTCGATCGTCCTAGCGGGGCGCTCGCCCTGGGCGGGGACCGTGAACTGGTTGTTGAGGGAGTCCTTGCCGGACACGAACGGCGTGCGATATGCCTTGGCCCCGTCGTAGCAGCCCCAGCAGGCGCGGACAAGCGACGCGAGGTTTTCCGGCTTCGTGCAGGAAGGCCAGCAGAAGTTGTCCAGGATTGCGATGCGTTCGGGGTCGGCCCCCACGCACACCAGATTGCGAACGCACTCGTCGATGGCGGCAAGGGCCATGAGGTAGGGGTCGCCCCCCACCGCCGGGTCGGAGTACGACGGGCAGAGCCCTTGGCCGATCGCGGCGGCACGTCGCGAGCCGGGGACGGGTTCGAGGATTGAGGCATCGCCGGGGCCGCGCCCGAGGGGGCCGACCAGGGGCTTCAGAATGGTGTTGCCCTGCACCTCATGGTCATATTGGCGGACGATCCAGTGCTTGGACGCAATGTTGGGGTGGGAGAGGAGAGAGGTGAGGCGCGCGACGTGGCTGGCGGGGCCCGGGGAGGGGAGCGGCATTGAAGCGGCCGGCACTGAAGAACCCCCACGCAGAGTGTGGGGATAGGCGGGATTCTTCCAGAAGGCTTCGCGGGTGGGGGTTGGAATCCCTTCGTGAAGGAAGGCCATCGGGAGGCGCGCGACTTCGTGACCACGGAAACTGAGGATGAGCTCCGCCCCCGGGGTGCCGAAGGCGCCGAGGTCGGCGAGCTCGACGCCCTCTTCATCGCAGATGCGATGGAGAGCCGGGACGTTTTCGGGAGGGACGGCAATGACCATGCGTTCCTGGGCTTCGCTGATCCAGATTTCGGTGTAGGTGAGGCCGTCGTACTTGAGCGGGGCACGATCGAGGTGGACGTGCGCGCCGAGTTCAGCCCCCATTTCGCCGACGGCGGAAGAAAAGCCGCCCGCGCCGCAATCGGTGATGGCGGAGAAGAGCGGGCGAGTCGGCGGGTCTGCGGCACGGGCCGGTGAGTGCGCAGGACGAGACTCGGATGCGCGAGCACCCCCGCACGGGGCGTGGGGGTACCCGGAGGAAGGCGACGGATGGGCGGCGGAGGGCAGGGGGCCGACGTCCCGCGCACGGAGGATGGCGTCCAGCAGGCGTTTCTCGGTGATCGCGTTGCCGATCTGCACCGCGTGAGCGAACTCGTCGGCGTGGCTGTCGGTCAGTTCGGCGCTCGAGAATGTGGCGCCGTGGATACCGTCGCGTCCGGTTCGGCCGCCGAGGGCGATGATGCGGTCGCCGGGTTGAGCCCGGCCTTTCACCAGGTGACGCGGGATGAGGCCGATGCAGCCGCAAAAGACCAGAGGGTTGCCCACGTAGCGATCGTCGAAGGCGACAGCGCCGCTGACGGTCGGAATGCCCATCTGGTTGCCGTAGTCCCGAACGCCGGCGACGACTTCTTGAAGAACGCGCCGCGGATGTATGCAGCCGGGAGGGAGCGGGGCTGCGGAAGCGGGTTCCCGGCCTCGGGCCCCGGACGGGGCGGGCGCCCCGCTGCCGGGCGCGGCCTCGGACCAGTCGCCGGGATGGGCGACGCAGAAGACGCTGGTGTTCGCGATGGGCTTCGCGCCAAGGCCGGTGCCGATCACGTCGCGGATGCAGCCGCCCGCGCCGGTCGCGGCCCCGCCGTAGGGTTCAAGGGCGCTGGGGTGATTGTGCGTCTCGACCTTGATGCAGAGGCCCCACGCATCGTCGAAAGCGATGACGCCGGAGTTGTCCTTGAACACGCTCAAGGTCCAGTCCACGCCGTCGGCGATGAGTTCGTGGGTCGCCGCGGCGACCGTGGACTTGAGGAGATTGTCGATGGTGATGCTGCCGTCAGGGTTGGGTGAATGCCCCGGGCGCGGAGTGCCCGCGGGGCCTGACGGCTCGGGAGCCCCGGAGTACCGGATCGTGCTCTTGAGGGTCTTGTGAACGCAGTGCTCGCTCCAGGTCTGCGCGAGGGTTTCGAGTTCGATATCCGTGGGCTCGCGGTCGAGGCGCCGGTACTCGTCGCGGATGGCCCGCATCTCATCGAGTGACAGGAAGAGGTGCGCATCGCGACTGAGGCGTTCGAGCGCCGCATCGTCGAGACTTCTCAGGGTGACGTGGCGCACCTGGAATGCCGCGGGTGAGCCCGCGGGCAGCGACGCGGGATGGAACGGTTGAAGGTGGACCGCATGGACCACGGTGTTGGCGAGTAGGCGGCTCGCGAGCGCCTCGGCTTCTCCCGGAGGGAGGCCCTCGAGGTCGTAGCGCCAGCCGGTGGTGACCTTGGCCTCGTGCCCGGTGAGGGCACGCACTGCGTCGCGCACGCTCTGCGCGGCGGGGTCCATTACGCCGGGCAATGGGAGAACTTCCACGATGGTGCCGCGCGGAGCAGACGCACCGAGCGAAGCCTGCTCGGTGACCGGATCCGCGAGAAGGCGCTGGGCGAGCCGGTCGCGCTCAGCGGGCGAAAGGCCCGCCTCGATCAGGTAGACCCGGGCGGTGCGGGCGCGGGCGAGGTTGAAACCGAGCCTGCGGGCGTCGTGGCAAATGGCACGGGCGCGCGGGTCTGAGGCATCGTCGACGGGCCGCACTTCAAAGCGGTGGACGGTCATGCGCGATGGTAGCGAGGGGGGCTACGCTGGCGGGATGGAACCCCCGCACGACACGGCGCTCGTGGAGCTGTACACCGACGGGGCGTGCTCGGGCAACCCCGGCCCGGGAGGGTGGGCGTACATCCTGAGGCACCCGGCGACGGGGAAGGAAGTCGAAGCGAGCGGGGGCGAAGCGGAGACAACCAACAACCGCATGGAGTTGCGCGCGGTGATCGAAGGGCTGCGGGCGCTGCGGCGGAAGTCGCGGGTCACGATCACCTCGGACTCTCAATACGTGCTCAACGGGCTCAAGGAGTGGATGGACGCCTGGAAGCGCCGGGGCTGGAAGACGGCGAACAGGCAGCCGGTGAAGAACCAGGACCTCTGGGAGATGCTCGACGACCTGCGCGCGCGGCATGATCTGCGATTCAGGTGGATTCGAGGGCACAACGAACACCCGGAAAACACCCGGTGCGACGAGCTCGCGGTTGCGGCGGCGAAGCAGGCGGCGGGGGCCGGCGCCCGGAACAGGAACGGGTAGCGCCTGGCCCCTGATGCGCGAGCGTTCGATCAGCGCGGCCGCCGGCTTCGTCCGAGAACAGGCGAGCCCGCATGACCGGACCCTGGCGCGTCGAATCGGGGGGAGGGGCACGTGAGGGCGGGGGGTTCTGGGTCGATGTTCCGGGCCGAGGCGGCGGAGATGCCGCCCTGCTTGGAGGCACCCGGTGGACCTGCACACGATTCTCCGCGCGGCGTACGACTCAGACGCTTCGGACGTTCACCTGATTGCGGGGCACCAGCCCTGCATGCGCGTGCACCAGGCGATCACGCCCATGGACTTCCCCGTCATCAAGGGGGAGGACGCCATGCGGATGTTCGAGCAGATGGCGAATCCGGATGTGCGGAACGCCTTTGAGAAGCACAAGGACGCGGACTTTTCGTACGAGGTGCACGGCCTGGCCCGGTACCGCGTGAACGCGCACATGCAGCGGAACACCGTGGGCATGGCGATGCGCATGATCAAGACAAAGGTGCCGCCCCTGGGGGTGCTGAACCTGCCGGAGGTGATCGCGCGTCTGACGTACCTGCCGCGCGGGCTGGTGCTGGTGACGGGGGACACGGGCTCGGGCAAGAGCACGTCGCTGGCGGCGATGATCCAGGCGATCAACGAGCGGTACGCCAAGCACATCATCACGCTCGAAGACCCTGTGGAGTACAAGTTCACGAGCCAGCAGTGCCTGATCGAGCAGCGTGAGCTCGGGCAGGACATGCCGACGTTTGCGTCGGGCCTCAAGCACGCGCTGCGCCAGGACCCGGACATCATCCTGGTGGGCGAAATGCGCGACCTGGAGACGGCGGCGCTGGCGATCTCCGCCGCGGAGACGGGGCACCTGGTGCTCAGCACGCTGCACACGGTGAACGCCAGCCAGACGGTGGAGCGCATCGTGGACATGTACCCGGCGGGGCAGCAGAACCAGATTCGCTCGATGCTCGCGGGCACGCTGCAGGCGGTGGTGAGCCAGACGCTCTTCGCCCGGCAGGACCGCCCGGGCATGGTGCCGGCGGTGGAGATCCTGCTGTGCACGCCGGCGGTGCGGAACCTGATCCGCGAGAACCGGACGCACGAGATCCCCAACGTCATCGAGACGAACCGGGCGATCGGCATGTGCAGCTTGGACACCTCGATCGCGGAGCTCTACTTCAACGGGATGATCAGCAAGGAGGATGCGATCGCGCAGGCGGTGTATCCCGACAAGCTCGACCGTCAGTTGGCGGCGTGATCCGCGGATGCGTGCTCGGTTCAAGTGATTTCGGCGAAGGGTGAGCGACCATGCCCAACTACCGGTACCAGGTGCGTTCAACGTCGGGCGAGGTGCAGGGCGGCACGCTGAGTGCCGAGAGCGCCAACGCCGCGGCAGCCATGCTGCGCGGGCAGGGTGTGCGCGTGATGAGCCTCTCTCCGGTGAACGAGGGGCTGGGCTCGATGAGCATCTTCAGCGGTCTCCGCAAGCTCAACGAGCGGAAGCCCACCCAGAAGCACGTGCTTGACTTCACCACGCAGATGGCGGTGATGATCCGCGCGGGCATCAACCTGCGCACGGCGCTGGAGGGGATCGCCGATCAGACCAGCCACCCGACGTTCCGCAAGATCATCCTGCAGCTGAAGAACGACGTGGAGAGCGGCAAGCAGTTCTCCGACGCGGTGGCGACGCACCCCAAGCTCTTCGGGCCGCTCTACGTGAACATGGTGCGGGCGAGCGAGATGTCGGGCTCCTTCGCGGACATGCTCGACCGGATCGCGGGATACATCGCGCAGCAGATCGAAACGAAGAAGATGGTGGTGGGCGCGTCGATCTACCCGGGCGTCATCGGCACGCTGGCGGTGGGCGTGACGGTCTTCCTGCTCACGTTCGTGCTGCCCAAGTTCTACGCGGTGTTTGAGGGCAAGGAGGATGTGCTGCCCTGGGCCACGACCTTCCTCATGAGCCTCTCGAAGACGCTCACGAAGCAGTGGCCGATCGTCGTGGGCGTGGCCGCGGCGGGCATCATCGGGCTTGTCTTCGTCCTCAAGACTGAACTGGGCGGCTTCTGGGCGGACAAGGCCAAGCTCCGGATTCCGGTGGTGCGGGCGATGTTCAAGTCGCTGTACATCAGCCGCGGCCTTCAGACCATGGGCCAGCTCATCAATGCGGGCGTGCCGATGCTGGACACCCTGGCGATCACCGGCGACGTCTCGGGCAACCGCATCTACAAGGGGATGTGGGGCCGGGTGTACGCGAGCGTGAAGCAGGGCAAGAAGATCGCCGCCCCGCTCATCAAGGACAACATGCTGCCCAAGGCGGTGTGCCAGATGATCTCGGCGGGCGAAGAGTCCGGAAAGCTGGGCGAGGTGCTGGACCAGATCTCGAAGTACTACGCCAAGCAGCTCAAGGACCACATCAAGGCCGCGACGGGGCTTATCGAACCCATCATGATCCTCGTCATGGGCACAATCGTCGGCTTCATCGCCATGGCGATCATCCTCCCCATCTTCAAGATGAGCCAGATCGTGAAGTAACCGATGCTTGGGGCGGAGGAGCCACGCATGGGCGTCAGCCGTTCCCGGACCGTCGCCGCGCCGCACGCCTCGCTCGCCCCCCGGGGGCGGGGCGCCCGGAGGAGTGCCCGGCGCGCCTTCACGCTCATCGAGACCGCCATGGCGGTGGTCATCATCGGGGTGGGTGTGGTGGCGATGGTGGATGCCCAGCAGGCGTTCATGAAGTCCAACGCCTGGTCGAGCCAGGCGGCGACGGCGACATTCCTCGCCAACGAGATTCGCGAGTACACGCGGCACCTTCCGCGGCACGACCCCGTGACCGGGCTGGAGGTCGACGGCAGCACGCTGCTCGGCTGGGGGCCTGAGGAGGGTGAAGTCACGCACAGCGACTACGACGATGTCGATGACTTCGACGGCGTGCTCTTCGGCGCCGGGGGCGACTTCACCGGCCCGATCAACGCCGCCGGCGCGATCATTCCGAGGCTGGATGCCGACGGGAACCCGGTGGTCATCGAGGACGAGGTTCAGCCCATGAGCGGCTGGAGCCAGCAGGTGACGGTTGAAAAAGTCAACCCGTTTGACCTCGCTGAAGTGCTCGACGACAACGCGATGGATGCGCCCTCGGGCGACTTCGAGGGCCGCGGGCCGGGCGACTTTCCGCTGCGTGTCACCGTCAGGGTGCTCTACCAGGGCCCGCAGGACGACGAGGCAGCGGAAGTGCTGACGATGCGCTGGATTGTGCCCGCGAACTGAGCCCGTGATCGGGGGCTCGTGCCCGGCGGATGCCGGGGCACGCGAGGGAACGGACCTGAGCCCGCACCGGCGGGCCTGGATGAGGAGGAGCGACGCCATGCCTCGCCTGACCACGACGACACCCACGGCTCGGCCCGGCGCGCGGAGGCCGCGCGGACGCCGGCGTTTCCGCCGGGGTGTGGTCTCGGTGCTGTCGATGATGTTCCTGATTCTCTTCGGATCGCTCACGGCGGCGATGGCGATCGCGAGCCAGGGGAACATCAAGGCCGCCGCCACGCACCTGCACGTGATGCGGGCCATGGGCGCGGCGGACACGGGGCTGGCGATCGCGGCGCAGCGGCTGGCGGAGGCGTCGTCGCGGTTCGTGATCTCGCACAGCGACATGAACGCGGACGCGGTGCTGGCCCTCTGGACGGGCGATCTCGAAGCGCTGGGCACGGTGGAGGTGCTGCCGCCCCCGAGCGGGCACGCGGAGGATTCGGAGCCCGGCTCGCTCGCCGAGGCACTCGGCGCCCTGCACGCGGCAGAGGGCAACGTGATCGCGTACGGCGGCGTGGATACGCCGACCATCTCCGACGCCCCGGACGGCTTTGACGAAGAGATCTTCGCGGGCACGGACTGGGTGGTGACGCCGGTGATCTCGCTCGAAGCCCTGAGCAGCGACGAAGACGCGGAGCCGACGCAGATCGCCTACCAGATCGTGTACGCCCCGCTGGCGGACGGCACGGGCGTGCGCGCGATCGTGACGGGATATGACTTTGCGTACCAGCGCAGCGGTCAGCCGCTGACCCGCGTGGTCTCGCAGGACTTCCGCATCGGCAAGCGCGTGGCGCACGCGGTGATTTCGCCCAGCCGCATCATGATCGGCAAGAACGTGCATATCTCGGGCGACCTGGGGGCCCGGTACGAGGACGTGGACTGGGAGAACGGCGACCCGGTGACGATCCGCTCGGACTTCTCCGGCCTCGACGATGACCTCGATGACAAGCTCACGGATTTCTACGAAGCGGTGGCCGGCGCCGACGTCGACGGTGACAACCGCCTTCGCGTCAATCACCCCACCGAGGGGGCTGCGATTCCCGACGCCGACGGCGGGGATTACAACGGCGACCCGGACACCAACCCCTTCGCGGATGTGACCGGCGACGGATACCTCGACGAGCTCGACATCTTCATCGGGCACTACGACACGAACAAGGACGGGATGGTCGCCCTGAGCGACGCGCTGCGGGCGGGCACGCCGCACGCGGACCTCGAGGCCGAGTTCGTCGATGTGGACGATGACCTGGCGGTGCTGATCGACAGCGTGACGCCCGACCGGAATCGCAACGGCGTCTACGGATTCGTCGACGCGGACGGCGACGGACGCTGGGATTCGGACTCCGAGACTCTGCTCGACCACGACGACACCGACGATGTGTACCGCGACCAGGCGCTGGGCTACCTGGACGGCGTCATCGACGCCCTGGACCGCTACACCAAGGTGCGCGGCAGCCTGAAGTTCCGCATCACGTCGAACGACTGGACCGGCGCGCTCGGCGACTATCACCCCCGCGTGCTCGGGGCGATCCGCGCCACGGGCGGATCGTCACCGATCGCCTTCGACCAGGACGACACCAAGCTGCCTGATATCAGCGCCGACAGCTTCTCGGATGATGAGAACGCGCTGCGCGAGGCTTCGGACGGCGACGACTTCTGGACGCAGGTCGCGGAGAACCTGGGCATCGACGCGGCCGACCTGGCCACCTACGAGGAGTCGGGCAGCGCCGGCAACGTGCGGTACTTCCGGCTTGACCCCGACGCCGACGCCGACGGCCTGCCCGACAACTGGGAGACTGCGTACTTCGAGAAGGCCCCGTACAACAGCCCCGCGCACAACGACTACTACTACCGGCCGGTCTTCGAGAAGATGGTGTTCCACGATGTCCAGGTGCCGATGGGGCTCAACGGGCTCTTCATCGACTGCACCTTTGTCGGGGCGACCTACGTGCGCACCACGGAGGACAACACGCACATTCTCTGGACCGTCTACGGCAAGATGGAGATGGACCCCGACACGGGGCGTCCCAAGCCGGTCCGGGCCCGCTACGCCTACGGCGATGACGGGGATGAGCCCGCCGAGGATTCTCCTCCGGTGCTCCCGGAGACAGCCATCCCGCCCTCGCGCCTGATCTCGATCGCCAGCGACCCGCTCGACAAGGGCGACGTGCTGGAGAGCCAGATCGGGTCGTTCGCGGCGGGGCAGTACGACAGCCTGCCCGACGCCTGCGTGATCGAGGGGCTGCGGGTCACGGACAGCAAGCTCTACTCGAACAACGTGCGCTTCCACGGGTGCCTCTTTGTCGGGTCGATCGTGAGCGACACGCCCGACACCTACACCCACGTGCGGAACAAGCTCCAGTTCACCGGCTCGACGCGCTTCGCCCAAGCCCACCCGGACGAGCCCGACGAGCCCGACCTCAACCCCGACGCCGACGATCTCGCCGAGCTTGCCAAGAGCAGCATGATGCTCCCGAACTACTCGGTGGACATCGGCTCGTTCAACAGCCCCGCCGATCAGAACGTGAGTCTCCGCGGCGCCATCATCGCCGGCGTGCTCGACGTGCGCGGCAATGCGACCATCGACGGCGCCCTCCTGCTCACGTTCCGTCCCGAGATGGGCGAAGGGCCGCTGGTGGACATCGCGGGCAACCCCATCGGCAGCCCCGCCGGCTTCAACACCACCCTGGGCTATTTCGGCCCCGAGGATGGCGACGGCGAGAGCCTTGACCCCGAGAGCCTGCCCATCGTCGACGGCCAGCGCATCGTCGGCTACGACACCGACGGCGACGGCCTGGCGGACGTCGGCCCCGACGAGGACCAGCCCGAGGGCAGCGAGGTGGTGCCCTTCCACGGCTACGGGCGCATTGAGCTCCGGTTTGACCCTGACATGACGCTGCCCAACGGCATCATGCTGCCCGTCTCCATCTCTCCCGTCGTGAGTTCCTACCGAGAGGGCTCGCAGTGAAGACCCCCGCCCCGACCCCTGCCGCGACGATCCCCTGCCCTCGCCGCGCGCGGCGACCCGCGCGCACCGCCCGGGCCGGGTTCAGCATTGTCGAGATGCTGATCGCCCTTGCGATCAGCGCGACGCTGCTCACGGCGACGCTCGCCGCCCTCGATGCATCGTTCAAGAGCTACAAGTCGACAACCGACAGCGTTTCGACGCACGTGGTCGGGCGGCTGGTGATGCACCGGCTGGCCAACCTCGTGCGCAACGGGGAGAACTTCGGGCCTTACCCGGTCAACCCGATCCTCACGCCGGAGATCGAGAGCACCTCGATCCAGTTCGAGGTCTTCCCCGATCCGTACGCCGATGTGCGCGAGGTGTGGACCATCGAACGCGTCACCGCGGCGGAGCCGAACGGGCCCTTCGCCCTGAACGCCACGGTGGAACGCTACGAGGACGGCGAACTCGTGGATGAATCAACTCGAACGCTGGTGCGCCGCGTCCATGATGCATCGTTCACGATGGAGTATGACGTGGGGCCTCGGCTGAAGCGCGCGACCATCGACTTCACCCTGCTGCCCGACGACGACCAGGCCGACCGGATCGGTTCGAGCATGGAGGCCCCGCCGGTGCGGATGGTGGCAACGGTGGCCCCCCGGCGCCTGGACATCGAGTAAGCCTTCGCCCGACGCCGCCATCATGACTTCAGGCGCGCGCGCAGTGTCGCCCGGGCTTCGGGGGTGGCGATGACGCGGGCGGAGAGTTCCGCCGCGCGGAGGAGCACCTCCAGGTCGGTCGAGCCATCGAGTTCGTTGAGCAGCCCCTTGGTGGCGGCAAGGGCGTGCGGCCCGCCCGACGCGATGCGCGCAGCCACGGCGTCAACCCTGGGGCCGAGCTCATCACGCGACGAAAGGGCCTCGCTGACGAGGCCGAGTTCAAGGGCCCTTTGCCCGGAGAACGTGCCGCCCCCGAGAAGGATGCGCCGCGCGGGGCCCGGGCCGACCTTGCGGACAAGCCAGGGCGCCACCACGGCGGGGCAGACGCCGAGATCGACCTCCGGAAAGCCCATGATGCTGTCGGCGTGGGTGAGGGCGAAGTCGCAGACGCAGGCGAGGCCGCACCCGCCGCCGATCGCGGCGCCGTTGACCTGCGCGAGGGTGATGCTCGGGAGCATGCGGAGGCGATGGGTCAGACGCGCGAGCAGAGAAAGCAGGCGGTGCGGGGCCTCGGGCGCGGAGAGCACCTGGCGCAGGTCCATACCGGCGCAGAAGGCCTTGCCCTCGCCGGTAACCACGAGCACGCGCGGCGGAGTGGATTCCACCTCGCCCATGAGCGCGTGCAGGGCTTCGAGCAGTTCGATGGAGAGCGCGTTGCGGACCCCGGGGCGCTGGAGCACAAGACGCCCGATGTCGCCCTGGCGCTGGAACGAGGCGTATGGCCCATCGGTCATGGATGATGGTACGGCGCCGGGCCGGGCGTGGTCAGCGAGCGAGGGTGTGATCGACGGGGCTCGGTTCGCGCGTCACGGCGGGGGCGGCATCGCTTCCGGGAGAGGCTCCGGCGTCACCGGCGACGTGGTGGGCCTCCTTGGGCGCGGTCAGCCAGCTCAGCAGCACCCCCACCCCCAGAATGCCCGCGACGACGACGAGCGAGAGGCGCGTATCGATGTGGATGTCCCAGACCCCGATGATCATCTTGACGCCGATGTAGATGAGCACGATGGCGATCGCGGGCTTCAGGAATCGGAAGCGGTCGATGATCCCCGCGAGCGCGAAGTACAACGAGCGCAGCCCCAGGATCGCGAAGACATTGGAGGTGAAGACGAGGAAAGGGTCGCGCGTGATCGTGAAGATGGCCGGGATCGAGTCCACCGCGAAGATCACGTCGGTCGCCTCGACGGTGAGCAGCACGAGAAAGAGCGGCGTGATCGCGAATCGCATCGCGTGCTTCCCCGTGTCCGGCTGCGCGGGGTCACGGGGCACGCGCGTAAAGAACCGCTCGCCCTCGTAGGCGGGGGAGACATGCACGATGCGCTTGACGATGCGCACGATGGGGCTCTTGCCGGGGTCGAAGGCGTCATCCTCGCGCGTCAGGAGCATCTTGATCGCGGTGATGATGAGGAGCGCGCCGAAGACGTAGATGATCCAGTGAAAGGCCTCAAGGAGCGCCGAGCCCGCGGCGATCATGGCGCCTCGCATCACCAGCGCCCCCAGGATGCCCCAGAAGAGCACCCGGTGCTGGTACTTTCCGGGCACGCGGAAGTACCCGAAGATCATGGCGATCACCATGATGTTGTCGAACGAGAGCGAATACTCGACAAGCCAGCCCGTCAGGTACTTGAAGGTCGCTTCGCTCCCGGCGAGGCTTGGGTCGGCCGCCGGGTCGTTTCGATGGTCATACCGCATGAAACGCTCACCCATGCCCGCGAAGTTCCGGTCATAGATGAAGTACACCGCCACGGCGAAGAGCAGCGCCATCACGACGCATACGCCCGTCCACTGGAGCGCGGCCTTGGGCGGCACGACCTCGGACTTCCGGTGCAGGAGGAAGAGATCAATCGCGAGCATCGCGAGGATGAAGACGACAAAGGTCGTCCAGAGCAGGATCACGCGATCTCCCTTCCGGCTTTGCGGAACTCGACGATGGCGCAGCGCACGCCGGCGCAACGTGAACTGACGACGGGCCGGGGCGGCATCGGGTCAGTCGTACCGACCCGCCTGCGCGCGACGCGAGGCGGTGCGCCGCGAGCGCGACGAGCCAGGTGAAACCGAGGCTCGGCCTGCATCGCCCTCGCCCACAGAGACGTGGTCCCCGGCGCGGGCCGAACAAGGGGGCACGCAACGCCGGAACGCGCCGCGCCGCCCAAGGCCTTTGGAGTCACAGATTTCGCGACCACGAGCATCCTCCGCGCACAGGGCCACCACAACTCGGGTGGTGGTCTCGCGCGTGGCGCTCAGCGCCAGGAGGGGCCGGGAGAAATGCAGAGCATCGCTCCGTGCTGACGACCCGTTCCGCCTCATCGGAGGCTGGCTACTCCCCAACACAGATCATGAACACTACAAATGTAGGCTCGATCTGCGCGGGGGCAAGGCCGATGCGCGGGGTTCGCCTTGAGGGGCCGGTAAGCGGCGGGGAGTCGTGTTTCGACCCATGCGCGAATGCGACGGGCGACAACATCCGCCCGCCGCACCCTACGCTGCACCATGCCCGCCCCTGACGTGCCACCGATGACCGCAGTCCAGGTTGAGCGCCCCCTGTTCTCGCATCTCGTGCCGAGTCTCGTCGAGCCGGAGTCGCTGCGAGGGAGCGTCGTGGTGGTGATCGACGCGCTGCGGGCGAGCACCACGATCGCAGCGGCGCTGGCTGCGGGCGCGGCGAACATCGTGCCGTGCCTGACGGTCGAAGACGCCCGGGCGGGGGCACGCCGCCACGACACATCCTCGGACTCCCCCACAGCAGGCACGGCCGCAGGTCCATCCGGCAGTCTGCGTGCGCTGCTGGGTGGAGAACGTGCCGGGCAGCGCATCGAAGGCTTCGACCTGGACAACTCCCCTGCGTCGTACACGCCGGAACGGGTCGGGGGCCGGGTGGTGTACTTCACGACGACCAACGGCACCGCCGCGCTGCTTCATGCGAAGTTCGCGGACGAGGTGCTGGTGGGCACGATCGCCAACGCCGGGGCGATCTGCGCCCGCGTGGTGCACGATCCGCGCCCGGTCCACCTGCTCTGCGCCGGCACGAGGGGTGAGGTCTCTCTCGATGACTGCCTCGCGGCCGGCCTGCTCGCGCACCGGCTCCTCGCCGGCGGGCGTTCCACCACGGGCCAGGATGGGGCGATTCTCTGCCTCGGGGCCTACCGCGAGGCGATGGCGCACGGATCGGGGGGGCTCCTGGAGGCCATGCGCCGCAGCCGGGGCGGGCGGAACCTGATCCACATCGGCCTGGACGATGACATCGCCCGGTGCTCGGCGCCGGACTCGGTCGGCGTCGTGCCCAAGTACGACGCGGGGACGGGGCGCATCACGACCGCGTAGATGCGCCGGGCCTACGAATGGCCATGCGTTCAGCGGAGGCTTCTCAACGCGTTCGCCTTGCCGCCCTCGCCCTGGGCCCGGTGCTGGCGCTGCTTGTCTATGCCGCGCTTCCGGCCCAGGTGGTCGGCGACGAAGGCGAGGCACGAGGCATGAGCGGGAGCGCCCGGGCATGCGCCGGGTGCGCCATCTTGATGGCAGTGTGGTGGATTGGCGAGGCGCTGCCCCTGAGCGCGACCGCCCTCGTGCCGCTGGCGGTCTTTCCGCTCGCGGGCGTGCAACCCGTGGAGCGCGTCGCCCCGGCGTACGCCTCCGACGTGATCGCCCTGTTCTTCGGCGGGTTTGTCATCGGCCTGGCGGTGGAGCGGTGCGGGCTTCATCGGCGGCTGGCGCTGGCGGTGCTGCGGGTGAGCGGCACTTCAACGCGCCGCGTGCTGCTGGGCCTGATGGTCGCGACCGCCGGCCTGAGCATGTTCGTCTCAAACACGGCGACGTGCGCCACGATGCTCCCGATCGGGGCCAGCGTCGCCGCCCTGGCCGGGGAGGGTGAAGCCCCGCGAAGGCTCCGCGCGGCGCTGCTGCTGGGCATTGCATACGCCGCCAGCGTCGGCGGCGTGGGCACGCTCATCGGCACACCCCCCACCGCCCTGCTGGCCGGCGTGGCGGAGAAGTCGCTCGGTACGCAGGTTTCGTTCGCTTCGTGGATGATCATCGGGGTGCCCGTGGCGTTCGTGCTGCTCGGGTGCACGTGGCTCGTGCTGGCCCGGTACGCGGGCAGCACCCCGCTGGCCGCGCCGCCCCAGGCCCCCGAGCCCTGGACCCGCGCGCAGCGCCGGGTGGGGTGCATCCTGGCATTGACCGCTACGGCGTGGATCGCTCGCCCGTGGCTCGCGGGCCTGGGTGCCTCTCATGCCATCACGGCGCTCGCTTCGCTCACGGACGCGGGCATCGCGGTGAGCGCCGCGCTCGCGCTGTTCATCGTTCCCGGCGAACCCCGACGCCCGCTGATGGACTGGGAGACGCTCGAACGCCTGCCCTGGGGCGTGCTGGTGCTCTTCGGGGGCGGGTTGGCCCTGGCGGGCGCCATGACCGAGACCGGCCTCGACGGGCACCTCGCGGGCTCGCTGGGGGCGCTGCGCGGCGTTCCGCTCTGGCTCGCGTGCGCCGTGGTCGCGGCCGCGGCGACGTTTGCCAGCGAGATCGCGAGCAACACCGCGATCGCCAGCGCCCTTCTCCCGGTGCTCGCAGCGGCGGGCGCGAGCCTCGGGCTCGACCCCATGCCGCTCATGGCTGCCGGAGCCCTGGGGGCGAGCCTGGCGTTCATGCTGCCGGTGGGCACACCCCCCAACGCGATGGTGTACGCCACGGGGCACATCAAGGGGGGCGAGATGGCACGCATCGGGCTGCTCCTGAACCTCGCGGCGGTGATCGTGATTACGTGCGCGAGCGCGATCATCGCACCCATCGTGCTCGGCCCCCACACCCCTGCGCCCTGAGCGCGGAGGGCCGGATACCCTGCCGCATGGAGCCGCAGACCCTCGGCCACGCCGAACGATCGCTCGCCCTTCGCGTGGTCACCATGCCCCGCGAGACCAACCAGTACGGCACGATCTTCGGGGGCGTGATCCTGTCCTACATCGACCAGGCCGGGTTTGTCGAAGCGAGGAGGCACGGCGCGCATCGCTGGGTCACGGCCTCGATCGACCGGGTGGATTTCAAGGCCCCCGTCCTGCTCGGGGACACGGTCAATCTTTATGCGACAACCATCCGCACGGGCACCAAGAGCGTGACGATCCAGGTCGAAGTCGTCTCGGAGCGCTATGCGGGCGGCGACGCTGTCAACGTCACCAACGCGACGATCACGATGGTCGCGGTCGATGCCACGGGCACGCCGATCCCGTTCCGTTCGCCCGCGACGGTGTGAGAGCCCGAGATGCCCGACCCCGCGCCCCACACTCACGCCGACCCGCGATCCCGGGAGCCGGGCCGGCCCCGGGCCGAGGCGCGCCTGTGCGTCATGATCTCGGGCGGGGGGCGCACCGCCCTCAACCTTCAGGATGAGATCGATGCGGGACGGCTGCCGGCGCGGATCGAACTCGTGATCGCGTCGCGCCCGTGCGCGGGCCTCGACCGCTGCCTTGCGCGGGGTCTCGACGCATTCGTCGTGCGCGGCCGCATCCCCCGCGACGTCCTCGGCGGCATGCTCCGCTCGCGTGGGATCGATCTGGTCGTGCTCGCGGGATACCTGCACCTCGTGGACATTCCTCCCGGCTACGAGGGACGCATCGTCAACATCCATCCGGCGCTGCTGCCCGCGCACGGAGGGCCGGGGATGTACGGCGACCGGGTGCACGAGGCGGTGCTCGCGGCGGGAGAGCGAGAATCCGGCTGCACGGTTCACCTGTGCGACGGCGCGTACGACCGGGGCCCGATCCTCCTTCAGCGGCGCTGCGCGGTGGCGCCCGGCGACGATGCGCACGCGCTCGCCGCCCGGGTCTTTGAACTGGAGAAGCAGGCGTACCCTCAGGCCCTGCGCGAGCTCATCGCGCGCCTCCCGGAGACCTGACCCGGCCATGGGACTCTTCAAGAGCGTCATCTCCAAGGTGAAGCAGGGGCTCACCCGCACGCGAGAGGCCGTCTTCGGCGGCATCCGCACAATGCTTCTGGGCCGGCGCCTCGACGAGGCGCTCATCACCGAACTCGAGGCCCGGCTCATCCAGGCTGACGTGGGCGTGACCGCGACACGCCGCCTCGTGGACGGAATCCGGGCCGACCACAAGTCCGGCGCCATGACCCGGGGCGAAGACGTGCTTGAGTACCTCAAGCGCGAGATCAAGGCCATGTGGCCCGAGCAGGACCGACGCCTCCGCCTCGCCCCCGAGGGCGCCCGCCCGAGCGTGATCCTCGTGACCGGCGTCAACGGCGTGGGCAAGACCACCAGCATCGCGAAACTCTGCCAGGCGCTGCGGTCGGAGGGGCGTTCGGTGCTTCTCGGGGCGTGCGATACGTTTCGCGCGGGGGCGGTGCGCCAACTTGAAGTTTGGGCCGAGCGGCTGGGGGTTGAGGTTGTGAAGGGGCAGCAAGGGGGCGACCCCGCCGCCGTCGCCTTTGACGCCTGCTCCGCGGCAAAGGCCCGCGGGGCCGACGTGCTCATCCTCGACACCGCCGGGCGGCTTCACACCCAAGACCCGCTGATGCGCCAACTCGAGAAACTCCGCAAGGTCGTGGACAAACAGATTCCCGGCGCGCCGCATGAAGTTCTGCTCGTCCTCGACGCCACCAGCGGCCAGAATGCCCTGCGCCAGGCCGAGGAGTTCAGCAGGTCCGCGGGCGTCACCGGCATTTTTCTCTCCAAGCTCGACGGCACCGCCAAGGGTGGAATCGTCGTCGCAATCCGCGAGGCGACGAGCATCCCCGTCAAGTTCATCGGCGTGGGAGAAACGCCCGAGGATGTCGAGCCCTTCGACCCCGAGTCGTTCGTCGAGGCCATGTTCGCGGCGTGAGAGCGAGGCTCCGGCTGCCAAGGTCGCTGGGATGGTCCGGCCGGGTAATCTCTCCGCGCGCGGGGGGTTGAATTTCCAGACGCGCAAACACAAGCCATACAAAGAGTTGCGGCTCGTACAAACCACCGAATCGGAAAATCTTCTCCAAATCCTTGCACGTCCCGAAACCTGTGGCATTCTTCCAAGGTCTTGTCTCTCTCTCTCCTCCTATGACTCGGCTGCGGGCGGGAACGATCGCGGCCGGGATTTCTTTTTGGCCTGTACCATTTCAGTCGAGCCGCCCCTTCACTCGGGCGGCTTTTCTGCTTCCTGGCCCAGCCCGTCCCTCCCGCCGCTGCTGACCGACCGTGCTCTTGTCCGAGAGAGCCCCGGCACTCCCCCTCGGCTCGCCTCGCGCGATCCCACGGGCTCGGTTCTTCGCCCGAGCGACGCGGCGCAGTTCGCATACCAATTGAATCGCGGCGCGAGCCCGTGCCCGCGCCGCGTCTGCGATGACTCGAATACCGGCTTCTCGCTCACCCGCCGCGACCGGGGCGCGGCAATCCGGGCCCGCCGGGCTGCGCGGGCTCAGCGGGGGCTCCGTCTTCTTCATCTTCCTCAACGCCGAAGGCGTCGTGGGTCTTGTCACGGAGTTCCTTGATCTCATCGACCAGCTCGGCGGCCTTCTCAGCATCGCCCGTGAACTGGGCCTCTTCGAGCTCGACGGCGTACTTCATGATCCCCAGCAGCGCCTCGCGGAAGGCATGAATCTGGTCCTCGGTCGCCTCCTTGGGTGCGGGGGAGAGTTTGGCGGAGGCGCAGGCGCGTTCAAAGGCGTAGACCGAGAGCAGCGCTTGCTCTTCCTCGCCTTCCGCCACGGCGTCCTCATACATCGAGAGGGCGCGGTTCATCTGGCGCATCGCTCCGCCGACGGTCATTTGACGCTGGCCGCCCTCTCCGGGACCACGTCCGGGCTGGCCCGGGAATCCGGGCTGCTGCCCTTCGCCCGGCTGGGCGGGCACCCGCGGAGCCTGGCCCGGAAGGCGGGGCCGGGGGTTTTCCGGTTGGGCGAGGGCGGAAGGCATCGCCGCCAGGGCGAGCACCGCGCCGACACTTCCGACCGCCAGGACATTCTTGAGCGAACTGCGCATGGACTGAGTCTCCCTGTGGGGTGCCGACGTGGCGTCGGCGTGATGGGGCCGAACGACCCGTGACAGAGTGTATTGCACCGGCTCCCGGATGTGGTGCAACCGAGTTTCTGAATGCCGCGGATCTGGCCGGATGTGACCAGTTCAAGGGGCAAAGTCGTCTCGCCCCGTGCGGTTCGCCCGGCGTCCGGTCGATATCGTGAGAGGCCATTGCGGGGGGTGCCATGCGGACCAAAGTGATCGGTGCGCGGATCGGACTCGGGCTGGTGTTCAGCGTGCTCGGCGCGTGTGCCGGCAGGTCGATCGAATCCAGGGGCGAGGGCCCAATGCCGGGCTCGGCGCCGATTGCCGCCGCGCCTCCGGCGCACCGCTTCGAGGGCGAGAAGCCGCCCAAGGCGGTGAACCCGCACCAGGCGTACCAATGGCGTCTGCTTTCGCTCCGCGATGAGCACGGGCGGCTGGAGCCCGGCGCGTACCAGCGCGCCCTCGCCCAGCGCACGGCCAACCTCGAAGCGTCCATGCGCGAGGGGCCGGGGGGTATCTCTCCATTCACCTGGACCGAGCGCGGACCGTCCAACGTGGCGGGGCGCACCCGATCGCTGCTGATCGACCCCGTTGACCCGACGCGGATGTGGGCGGGCTCGGTCGGGGGCGGGCTCTGGTTCAGCGCCGACGCGGGCGCTACATGGTCTCCGGTGGACGATCGCTTCGACACCCTTGCCATCGGCTGCCTTGCCATGGACCCGACCGACCGGAGCACCATCTACCTCGGAACCGGCGAGGGCTTCTTCAACGGGGATGCAATCGGCGGAACGGGGATCTACAAGTCCGAGGATGGCGGCGTGACCTGGAGCCTGCTCTCGGCAACTGCGGGCTTCGGCTCCGTCAACCGCATCGCGGTCTGCCCGGTCAACCCGAGCGTGGTGCTGGCAGGAACCACCTACGGGGGCGTGCGGCGCAGCACCGATGCCGGGCGGACGTGGAGCACCGTGCGGGGCGCTCAGTCCTGCCTCGACGTGGACTTCGAGCCAAACTCGGGCGCGGCCGTGGCGCACGTGATGGACTGGAACGGTTCTGACTGGGTGCACGGGGTTGCGTATTCAACCAACCGGGGCGCGACGTGGGCGAACGCCACGGGCGCCTTCAACCTCACCGGGTTCGGCTCCCGCATCGAAGTGCAGCACGCCCCCAGCAGCCCGAACATCGTGTACGCGACGACGGGCAAGGACGGGGGCAAGGTCTACCGGTCCGAGGACCACGGGCACACCTTCACCCTCCGCACCCAGGCGGGCCAGAGCACCGGGTCAAGCTGGTATGCAAACCCGCTCTGGGTTCATCCCACCAACCCGGACGTGATTCTCTCCGGGGGCGTTCACATCGTGCGGAGCATCGACGGCGGGCAGACCTTCACGCAAATCTCAGGCGGTTACATCCTCACCCAGCAGCCGCACCCGGACATCCACAACTTCACCACCCACCCCGGGTTCAACGGCACGACCGACACGAGGGTGTACGTCGTCACGGACGGAGGAGCGTTTCTGGCCAACGACATCATGACCGCCAGCACAAGCGGCGGATGGTCGTTCATCGGGCTCGGCAACCGCACCACCCAGTTCTACGGGGCGGTCGGGCACGGCCCGACTGATACGGTCGTCGGCGGCACGCAGGACAACGGGACGCTCCGGGTCGTCGGCACCGGCCTCGGGCACCTCACGTTCGGAGGCGACGGAGGATTCTGCGCGATCGACCCAGGCAACCCCAACTACGTGTTCGGCGAGTACATCAACCTGAAGATTCACCGATCATCCGATGCGGGCACCTCCGCCTCGTACATCTACGCCGGGCTCACCGACGCGGAGGAGAGCCGTGCGAACTTCATCGCGCCGTTCATCCTGGACCCGAACACGAGGCACCTGCTCGCGGGCGGGCGCAGCCTGTGGCGCTGCGCCAACCCGCGCTCGTTCTCGCCCCCCACGTGGACGGCGATCATGCCTGACCGCGGCACCAACATCAGCGCGATCGCCACCGCCCCCGGCAACGGCGACATCATCTGGGTGGGCCTGAACGACGGACGCGTGTACCGCACGGCGAACGGGCGAAGCGCTGCGCCCGCGTGGATCACGGTGGACGACAACGCCGGTCTCAACCCCATCCCGAACCGCTACGTCACACGCATCGCCATCGACCCGGTGAACCACAGCCGCGCGTACGTGGCGCTCGGGGGCTTCAGCCCGGACAACGTGCTGCGGACGGACAACGACGGCACGACCTTCGTCGACGTGACGGGGAGCGGCGCGACCGGCCTCCCCGATGCGCCTGTGCGCGGCCTCGCCCTGCACCCGCAGCGCGCCGGATGGCTCTACGCCGGAACCGAAGTCGGACTCTTTGCCTCGCAGGACGGGGGCCAGACATGGGCCACGAGCAACCAGGGCCCCACCACGGCGAGCGTGGACGAAGTCAACTTCATGAACGCGTCAACCCTCCTCGTCGCCGCGACGCACGGGCGCGGCATGTGGACCACCCCCACCGACCTCTGCCCGGGCGACCTCTCGACCACCGCCGACCCCGACGCGCCCGGATACGGCGAGCCGGACGGGCGGGTTGATTCCAGCGATTTCTTCTACTTCCTGGATCGATTCGTGGCTGGAGACACGCTCGTGGCTGACCTCACCGGTTCGTCTGACCCGCTCGACCCCGGCTACGGCGTCGCAGACGGCCTGGTCGACGCGGCAGACTTCTTCTACTACCTCGACCTGTTCGTGCAACCCTGCCCTTGAAGAGATCAGTTCGCGGGCGGAGCCGCGCCGGTCAGCCATTCCGCAGTCGCGCAGCCGCTCGAGCGATGCGGGCCCCATCCCGGGCACCTTCAACGACGGGCGTCTATGCTGAACCGCGTTTGCGGACAGAGATATCCTCGATTGCGCCGCGGTGGAGCCGTAGACTCTGACCAGGGCGCGATGCGCGCCCGGACCGGAGAACCCGATGCCATTTTACACCAAGCTCGGCTCAATGCCCCGCCAGCGCCACGTCCAGTTCCGTCGCCCGGACGGCGCGCTGTATTCCGAGGAAGTCTTCGGCACGGAGGGCTTCAGCGGGCCCACGACGACCATGTATCACATCCACCCGCCCACCCAGGTGGACGGATGGAAGACGCTCTACTCAACCAAGGTCGAGTTCGTTGAGCAGCACGTGATGCGTATGCGTCACGTCAAGACCGGCGGCCAGAAGCCGGCGGGAGACTGGGTGACCGGGCGGGTCGTCTATTTCGGCAACTCCGACTGCGAGATGGCCGTCTGCGTGCCGCGGGAGCAGATGGAGTATCACTTCAAGAACGGGCAGGGCGACGAATGCTTCTTCGTACATTTCGGCTCGGGCGTCTGCCACACGATGCTGGGCACGCTGCGCTTCGGCCCCAAAGACTACCTGGTGATCCCCAAGGGCGTGATCTACAAGGTGATCTGGAATGAGCGAATCAACGGGCGCGACGGCACGCCCGCGGACGGCGGCCCGCCCATCGGCGACATGCCCTACGGCAAGTTCCTGCTGATCGAAACCACCAATGGCAGCCACATCGGGCCGCCCCCGCGCTACGTCAGCAAGATGCACGGCCAGTTCCTGGAGCACGCGCCCTACTGCGAGCGTGACCTCAAACTCCCGGAGCTGCCCCTCACCTGGGACGAGCGGGGCGAGTTTGAGGTGCGCATCAAGGCCCGCGACTGCGTTCACTCCTATGTCTACCACTACCACCCGCTCGACGTGGTGGGCTGGGACGGGTGCTACTACCCCTTCGTGTTCAACATCGACGATTTCTCGCCGATCACCGGCAAACTGCACATGCCGCCACCGATCCACCAAACCTTCGAGGCCCACAACTTCGTCATCTGCTCGTTCTGCCCGCGCATGCTCGACTGGCACCCCAAGGCCATCAAGGTTCCCTACAACCACAGCAACCTCGACAGTGATGAGGTGCTGTACTACGTCGAAGGCAACTTCGGCAGCCGCAAGGGCATCGAGGTGGGCAGCATGACCGCCCACCCGCAGGGCATCCCGCACGGACCCCACCCGGGCACGATCGAGGCCAGCCTGAGCGCGACGTACACCGGCGAACTCGCGGTGATGTGCGACACGTTCCGCCCCCTGCTGCCCACCAGGGCCGCGCTCGAGACCGACGACTCCAGGTACCCCGCGAGCTGGCAGGGCGAGCACTTCCCCGGCCTGTCGAGCGGCGCCATGCACCTCAACGGCGTGAGCGCGGCGGGCTCCGCGGCGGCTCAGGCGGCTGCGGCAGCGGCGCACAAGCCCGAGGCGAGCAACGTGTGGGCGCCCCAGGGCACCACTCCAGGATCCGCCCCGGAGCACACGACAAAGCCGAAGACCGCTGCGGGCATTCGGGACGGCCGAAAGGCAGCCTCGATACCCGCCGCGAGGGCTTCCGGATCGTCAAAGGCGACGTCTCGACGCCGTGCGAAACGCGGAAAGAAACCTTGATCAGTTGACATCTTTCCCGAAAAGCCCCTGCGGCCCAAACCTCTGCCCCTGTCCCGAACCAGCAGGGCCTGGGCGATGTTCAGTTGCGCAGAACAGCGTGTCCATCACACCCGCATGGAACGGATCGAACAGGCTATTGAAACTACTTCCAGGCACGCGCCGAATCGCGCAACCGCCAGGGTTGGTGGCGCGAGGCCAATGGCATGAGAGGACGCATCCGCATGTGTTCGGTCCTTGACATCTCGGTCAACTTGGAGAATCCTCTCCGGCGGCCATGGCCAGCGCGACCGGGTCTTCACGACAGGCCAGCGCACGCGATGCTCGGGTAACGAGATCGTCGGTGGGTCCAGAGCGTTGGGGGGGCCGCAGCGGGTGCAGGCGGCGGGACGTTGGGAAGTCCAGCGACTGGCCGACCTGCCGCTCTCAGTCTTCAACCTCGTGCGGGTCGGCCGTGTGCTTGCGGAAAGACCCCAACATCCGCACCGATCGCCGGCCCCTCGACCGAGCGGAATGAACTGTGGCTGCTATGCTCCCGCCCGTTGTTCTCCGACCCGCTACTGAATTCTGCGCTGCCAAAGAAGTGCGAGCCATGTCGGAACGCGGGGGGGAATCAGACTGGCAATCGCGATCGCGGTGCCGCATTCGATGCGCAGACCTCAATCGTGGCCTGAACTCGAAGTTCACCTTTGCCAGAAACGCAGACACCGCCTGCATTCAAGCCGCTTCTCTGCCATGGAATCTCTGACTCAGTCTACTGGTGCCCAACTGAAGCGAACAGAGCCCAGAGCCCGAGCAGCACGAGCAGACCGCCGATCAAGTTTCGCATGGTCCGTCGATGCCGGCGCCGGCGGGCCACGTCAAGCCGCGTCGATTCCGCGCGTGCGCCGGCGGGCTGAGCGTCGAGCCAGGCGCGAATGGACGCTTTCAACCCGGCGGCATCGAGCGGGGGGGCGAGGCTCCGCGCCTTCGCATCCGCCTGGTCGAGGTACCGTTGGGCGGCGGTCCGGGAGCAGTCCATGCTCCGCGCGACGTGAACAATCTCATGGCCGAAGACCCGGGAGAGCATCCACGCCTCGCGCGGCTGCCCGGCGACTGCCGCGAGCAGCATGAGCATCGGCTCCGGAAGCACCGGCGGCGCATCGCTTTGGGCAGTTCGGGAAGCGCCGCCCCCGGGGGCATCACCCGCCGGGCAATCGTCCCGGGCCTGGCGCGCCCAGAGCACGGCGAGGCGGTCAAGCCGGGCTTCGTCGATCACCTCAAGCCCCGGGCATGCGCGGGCGACGCGGCGGACGACCGCATCGGCCACGTCGGGCGAGGCGGAGAGCGCGGCGGCGAGTCGCCAGACGCGGGTGAGCGGTGCTTCGGGCACACCTGATCTTTGGCGCTACTGGCGGGCAGGAGCGAGCAACTGATCCGGGCTCTGCAGGAGCCGGACGATCTCGGCGAGCGCGAGGGCCCCGGTTGCTCCATCGACAACGCGGTGGTCGCACGCGAGCGAGAGGGGCATGAGCTGGCCCACGCGGAACCACCCGTCGCGGGTCACCATGCCCTCGCGGGTGCGCCCCACGGCGAGGATGCCGACCTCCGGATAGTTGATGATCGGAGTCGCGAAGCGCCCGGCATGGCTGCCGACGTTGCTGATGGTGAACGTGGAGCCCGCGAGCTGGTCGCGTGAGGCGGTGCGGTTCCGGGCGGCCTCAGCGATGGCGGAAATCTGGCGGCTGACCTCCAGCACACCCAGACGGTCGGCATCGCGGATCACGGGCACCATCAGGCCGTTGTCGGTGTCCGTGGCAATCCCGAGATGCACGCTGCGGTGCAGCACGATTTCGTTCCGGTCGTCATCCACGGTCGCGTTGATCGCGCTGAACGCGCCCGAGAGCACGCGGCAGACCGCCTGGCAGACGAAGGGCAGGAAGGAGACTTTCTCGCCGCTCGCCGATGCGAGCTTGCGGCGCAGGGCGTCGAGCGCGCTCACGTCGGCTTCATCCATGACGGTGAAGTGCACGGCGCGGTCCACGCTCTGGCGCAGGCGCGAGGCGATCACCCGGCGCACGTCGCGGATGGGCACCCGGCTCGTGTCCTGACCCGCCGGGATGGGCGCGGGGGCTGGGCGGGCGGCCGGGACCGGGCGTGCCGCGCTGGTCGGCGCGGCGGACGACACGGGGGCCGCGGGGCGCGGGGCGGGGGGCGTGGCCCGAGTCTCGGGCGGAGCCGAGGCCGCGGAGCGCACGTCCTTCTCGGTAACGCGCCCGCCGATGCCCGTGCCGGGCACGGAGTCGATGTTCACGGCCAGGTCGCGCGCGAGGCGGCGCACGGCGGGCGTCGCCAAGGCCCTGCCGGGCGCGGCGGACATGCCCGCGAGTTCGCCTGACATCTTGCCCACCACGGTGCCGGCATCTTCGGTGCGCGGCGCGGGATCGGCGTCGGCTTCAGCGTGCGCCGCGGCAGCCGGTGCGGGCGCGCTCGCCCTGGGCGATGCCGGGGCGGCGGGAGCGTGTACGCCTCCGGCATACGACACGAAGGGCTCGTGAACCTTCATCACCTGGCCGTCCACCCCATGCACCCGCGCGATGACGCCGGTCCGGGGGCTCGGGATCTCGGTGAGGGCCTTGTCGGTCTGAACCTCGGCCAGCGCCTGATTCTCCTCCACCCGGTCGCCTTCCTTGACGAGCCAGCGGATGACCTCGGCCTCCTGGAGGCCTTCGCCGATGTCTGGAAGAAGGAACACGTTGGGATCGGAGGAGACTTTTCCGGCCATGAGAATCTCCGGCGCGGCGGGGCGCCGCGTCGGGGCAGTCTAGGCGAGGAGACGTTGGAAGGGGACCCGAGTACCGGCATCAATCGACGCGGAGAGTCTCGGAGGGGCCGCACCTGTTCTCGGCACGTGAACTGTGGGCAAGGTCGGGCAGCTCGAGAGGCTCCCGGCCACGCGATGGGGAAGGGTCGAACCCTGCACATCCTCGCTCGCGCTGGCTCCTCAGGCTCATCTCGCGTCGGGATCCGATGCAGTTCGGGAGGATGGCGGGGCGGTCCGCCCTGAGGAGCCGATGCAGCGACCGGTACCAGCGATGCGCGACAGGCCTTCAGGTGATCATGGACAGCTTCGCGCGAAGCCGGCGCTGGCCCTGTCGCGCACCGGCCCAATCCCCAGTAAATCGCCGTGACATGCCCCCACGAACCGCGGCCGTCCCCTGTCGGGGCTCGGATGCGTCTGAACGGCGTCGGAGATCCGCGTCGAGAAACGCCCCCCGAGGGAGTGCCGCAGATGGGGGACCATTCAGCCCGTTCGTCGCCCCGCCCCCCAGATTGGCCTCTGAGCGCGTGCGTTCCTACCATTCCCCTTGCCCGAAATCGGTGGGCACGCTCGCGGGACCGAACGTCGGCCCTGTCGGCGAATCTCAGAACGACCCTCGGCCTGGGCCGGCGGGTCATTGACGAAGCGCCCTTGGGCGTGCGAAGGCCCGGCCGCGAGAGCCGGAACCGATGTCTTCGCCGCCGGTGTCGCTCCCCTGAAAGGGGCATGTCATGGCAGAACAGTCTCTCGTGCAGGACCTGATCGACGCGGGCATTCACTACGGCCAGCGTGCGAGCAACTGGAACCCGAAGATGCAGCCGTTCATCTACGGCAAGCGGAACGGGATTCACATCATCGACATCAAGGAGACCGTGAAGGGCCTGCTGCTGGCCAAGCGGTTCGTCTCCAAGGTCGTGGGCGAGGGGCGCGACGTGTGCTTCGTGGGCACGAAGCGCCAGGCCAAGAACGTGCTGGAAGACCGCGTGCCGGGCACGGGGATGCACCGCGTCACCGAGCGCTGGCTGGGCGGCACGCTCACCAACTTCCGCACTATCCGCCAGCGCCTGAAGCGCCTGGAGGAGCTGGAGAAGATCGAAACGGAGACCAACTTCGCGGGCTACTCCAAGAAGATGGAGAGCCAGCTCCGGCGCGAGCTCGACAAGATACGGCGCAACCTCGACGGCATCCGCGGCATGGAGAAACTGCCCGGCGCGGTCGTCGTCATCGATGTCCGCAAGGAAGTGACGGCCGTGGCCGAGGCCAAGAAACTCGGCATCCCCACGATCTGCCTCATCGACACCGACGGCGACCCCGATGCCGCCGACATCGCCATTCCCGGCAACGACGACAGCATGAGGTCGATCGACGTCGTGATCCGCGAGCTGTGCAAGGCGGTGGTGGACGGCAAGCAGGCTCGTCAGCAGCGTGACGAAGGGGCCGAGGCGCCTGCCTCGCAGGGCGACGCGGGGCAGCCCAGGCGCTCCCGCCGGGCGCAGTTCCGGGCGGAGGATGCGGGTGAAGGCTCTTCGGCGGATGCGGCCCCGGCCCGCGTCGACTGAGTCGTTCGCCGTCCTTGAATCGTCCAGACCGAGTTCTGAGCCGCGGCGCCGACGATCGGGCCGCGCGTGTTCCAACCGATTGCCTGCCCAGACCGTGGAGTGAAGCGATGCCCGAGATCAATGCCAAAGATGTGATGAAGCTCCGGAACAAGACCGGACTGCCCATGATGGACTGCAAGGATGCGCTCGAGAAGTCGGGCGGCAGTTTCGATGCCGCCGAAGACTACCTCCGCAAGAAGCTCAAGGGCAAGATGGAGGGCCGGACGGCGCGGGCGGCGGGCGAGGGGCGCGTGGGCGTCGCCATCGCCCCCGATCATGCCAAGGCGACGATCGTCGAGGTGCGGGCGGAGACTGACTTCACGGCGAAGAACGAGAAGTTCCTGAACGCCGTCGCGAGCATCGCCCGGCAGGGACTGGCGCTGCCGGCGGGGGAGTTCGACGCGACCGCGGAGATGCAGAAGCCGGTGGATGACCTGCGCATCACGACGGGCGAGAACTGCCGCTTCGGGCGGGGTAAGTGCTTTGCGGGCACGGCGGGCAAGACCCGCTTCGGTTCGTACATCCACCACGACGGCAAGACCGGCGTGCTGGTGCAGGCCGAGGGCGAGGTCTCCGACGAACTGCTGAAGCAGGTGGGCATGCACATCGCCGCCGCGAGCCCGCGCCCCCTGGGCGTGAGCGCATCGGAGATTCCGTCATCGATGGTCGAGAAGGAGCGCAAGTTCCGCATCGAGCAGGCGATGGAGTCGGGCAAGCCGAAGGAGATCGCGGAGAAGATGGTCGAGGGGGCGATGAAGAAGTTCTATTCCGATGTCGCACTTCTTGAGCAGCCCTTCGTGATGGACCCGACCAAGCCCGTCAAGGACATCGTGGGCAGCAATGGGAAGATTGTGGCCTTTGCCCGCTGGCAGGTGGGCGAGACCGACAACGACTGAGCCTGCCTGATGGACCGTGTGCAGCAATCCGGCGGGGCACGAGCCTCGCCGGTTTCTTTCTCGGCGCTCGTCACCGGACTGGAACTCATCGACCCGCGCTAACATCGCCCCCATGGGCTTCACCCTGGCGCTCGCTTCGTGCCGCGATGCCTTTGAGCCCTTCTCGGGCTGCCATGTGCTGGCGGTGGTGCTGTGCCTCCTGCTGGCGGCGGCGTGGATGCTCGGCGGCGCGTGCGCCCGCACGCCCCGAGCCGAACGCCGCGTCCGGCTCGCGTGGGCATGGGGCATCGTGGTGTGGCAGGCGTGGACCATCACCTATTGGCTTCTGCCTGCGCGGTTCGATCTCGACAAGAGCCTGCCTCTGCATCTATGCGACCTCGCGCCGTGGGCGGCGGCGTGGGCCCTCGCCCGCGAGCGGCCTTGGGCGCGGGCGCTGCTGTACTTCTGGGGCATCGGCCTGTGCACGCAGGCGTTCGTCACGCCGGTGGTGCGCGTGGGCTGGGCGTCGTGGGAGTTCTGGTTCTTCTGGGTTCAGCACACGCAGATCGTCGGCGCTGCGGCATACGAGATCGCCATCCGGCGCTACCGCCCGGACCGGCGGGCCCTGCGCCTCGCCCTCCGCCTGTCGTACCTGTACGTCGGGCTCATGTTGGCGCTCAACATCGCGCTGGGCACCAACTACGGATACGTCGGCGCCGCCCGCCCCGATGCCCCGACGATCATCGACCGCCTCGGCCCCTGGCCCGTGCGCGTGGTGTGGCTGGTGCTGATCGTGCACGGGCTGTTCGTGCTGCTGTGGTGGGCGGGCTCGCGGCGCGCCCTCAACGGCGCATCAAGCCCGGCGCCCTAGAACAGCTTGAGGGCGTAGAAGACCGCCGTGAAGACCAGGTCGGCGAGTACGATCGCGACCACGCACTGCACGACGGTTCCGGTGGTCGCCTTGCCCACGCCCGCCGCCCCGCCCGTGACGGTCAGGCCGTTGTAGCAGGCAATCGAGCCGATCAGCAGTCCGAACAGGCTGCCCTTGGCCGTACCGGTCAGAAAGTCGATCGTCTTCGCCTGCGTGATCATGTTCTGCCAGAACGTCGCGAAGGGGATATCCAGCGCGGCGACCGAAATGCCCAGCGCGGCCGCGATCGATACGGCCGAGGCGATCACCGAGAGCGCCGTCATGCTCACGAGGGTCGCGAGCACGCGCGGCACCACGAGAAAGCGAATCGGGCTCAGGGCGTGCGCCTCCAGGGCCTCGATCTCCTCGCCGACGACCATCGTCCCGATCTCCGCCGTGATCGACGCGCCCGCGAAGCCGGTGAGCACGATCGCGCCGATCAGCGGCCCGAGCTCGCGCAGCACGGCCACGCTGATGATGTTCGCCACCAGCGGCTTCGAGCCGAACTCGTCGAGCGGGGGCGCGAGCTGCAGCGCCAGGATCAGCCCCACCGCGCCCGAGACCAGCGAAGTGATGAGGATCGAGCGCACGCCCACGCGCACGATCTGCGACACCACCGCGACGCGCCCGAGCCGGCCCCGCCGGAGCAGCCAGGCGACGATGATCGCCAGCGCATCGATCGTGAGAAAGACCACACCGCCGATCGCGGTCAGGCCGGCCCGAACGCGGGCGCCCAGGCTGTCGATGAGGCCGAGCCAGCCACGGGGGCGCGGGCCGGCGGTGGTGTTGCTCACGGGTCGAGGCCTCCGGGGCGTCAGCCGTTGATGGCCTGGTCAGCGGTATCGAAGATGGCGAAGTACTTGTCGAGGCGCGCGATCTCGAAGATGCCGCGTACGCGGGGCTTCATCGCGCAGAGCACGAGACGGGTGCCCCCGGCGCGGGCGATTTTCATCGCCTCCACGAGCGTCGCGACGCCCGAACTGTCCATGTATTCGACGCCCCCCAGGTCAACCACGAGGCGCTTGGGCCTTGACTGCAGGAGCTGCCGAAGGCCCTCGCGGAAGAGGGGCGAGCCGCTCATGTCCACATCACCCACGGCGCGCAGCACCGCCGCGTCGCCGTGGCGCGAGGTCGAGATGTCTACGGGTGCGCCGTCAGGCATGACTGTCTCCGGGGGGCGTGGGGGACTGCGAAATGTGCTTGATCATGGTGAGGCGGAGGCCGGCGGGCTCGCGGTGGTCATACCAGACGTGATCCATCACCTCGCGGATGATGTGCACGCCGAGGCCCCCGGGGCGGACATCTTCAAGGCATCGGCTCTTGATCGTCGCCAGGTCCACCTTCGGCGACTCGTCCTCGATCTCGATGCGCACCCCGGACGCGGCGCCCTCAACCGGCCAGAGGTTGACCCAGATTCGGCCGTCTTCGCGACGACCGTATCCGTGGCAGATGACATTGGCGAGCGCCTCGTCCACGGCAAGCGCGATCTGCGAGCAGGTGCGTTCGTCGAATCCCAGGCGGCGCGAGACCCCCGAGACCAGCTCACGGACGCCGCTGAGGTACCGGGGCTGGCTGACCAGTTCGATGCGCACGTGCGGGGGCGAGGCTGGCGTCGGGGGGTGGCTCATGGCGCGTTTCCCTCTTCGGGAGGAGCACCGAGGCGGGTCGCGTCGCCGGTCTGGCCAGCCTCGGCCCATGCCGTCCAGCGGGCGACAGCGGGGTCGCGCTGCCAGGCGGGGGCGGCGTAGTCGTAGCCGAGGCGCTCGCCGGTCAGTCGCTCCAGGGCCAGGATCGCGAGCATCCGCACGGCGGGGTCGTCGCTGTCGAGCTGGCGCACAAGGTCCGGGACCGCGCGTTCGTCGGAGGCCTTCGCCGCGTCGAGGATGTCATCGATCCGCGCCTCCGGAGCGGCGGCATCAAACCCGCGCGGCGCGGCGCGGGTGCACGAGGCGATGGCGCCCAGGGCCACGAGCACGATGAAGCCTCGGACCAGCACGTCACCATCGTACTGCGCCCGCCCGGGCCGGGCACGATGCGCATCGTTCCGCCATGCGTGCCCCGCGGCGAGCCTATCGTCTCCGCCTCTCGCACCGGAGGCCCCATGAACCTGCCCCACGACGAGGTCGTGCCGGTCCTCGATTTCGGCTCCCAGACGGCTCAGCTCATCGCTCGGCGCGTCCGCGAGGCCGGAGTCTTCAGCGTGCTGATCGACCCGGCGACTCCGGCCCGCGACATCGCCGCCATGAAACCGCGGGGCATCATTCTCTCGGGCGGGCCCGCGAGCGTGTACGAGCCGGGGGCGCCGGACTGCGACCCGCGCATCTTCGACCTCGGCCTGCCGGTGCTGGGCATCTGCTACGGCATGCAGATCATGTGCAAGCACCTGGGGGCCACGGTCAGCCGGGCCGCGCACCGGGAGTTCGGGCGCGCGGGGCTCAATGTCGCGGGCGCATCGCCCCTGTTCAAGTCCATCCCGGAATCCACCACGGTGTGGATGAGCCACGGCGACCAGATCTCCGACCTTGCCTCGGCGCACATGGACATCGTCGCCTCGACGCACACGTGCCCGGTCGCCTCGGTGCAAAGCCTGGACCCGGCGCGCCGGCTGTTCGGGGTGCAGTTTCACCCGGAGGTGACGCACACACCCCTCGGCCCCGAGATGCTGCGGAACTTTCTCTTCGATGTCTGCGCCTGCCGGGGCGATTGGCGGCTCGCCGACTTCGCCGAGCGCGAGATCGCGCGCGTGCGCGAGCGCGTGGGGACCGGGCACGTGATCTGCGGCCTCTCGGGGGGCGTCGATTCGGCGGTCGCCGCCGCCCTCATCCACCGCGCCATCGGCGACCAGCTGACCTGCGTCTTCGTGGATACGGGCCTGCTCCGCAAGAACGAGCGCGGGCTGGTCGAGTCCACCTTCCGCGATCATTTCCACGTTGACCTGCGCGTGGTTGACGCGGCGGACGAGTTCCTCGGCGACCTGGCGGGAGTCACCGACCCGCAGGAGAAGCGCAAACGCATCGGCGCGCGGTTCATCCGCGTCTTTGAGCAGGCGGCCCGCGAAGTGAAGGACGCCGGCTTTCTCGCCCAGGGCACGCTGTACCCGGATGTCATCGAGAGCGGCGGAGGACACGCCGGAAAGGCCGCGGGCATCAAGCTGCACCACAACGTCGGCGGCCTCCCCGCCGATCTCAAGTTCCAGCTCGTCGAACCCCTCCGCGAGCTTTTCAAAGACGAAGTCCGCAGGCTGGGCGAACACCTCGGGCTCCCCAAGGGCATCGTGTGGCGTCACCCGTTCCCCGGGCCGGGCCTCGCGGTGCGGGTGCTGGGCGAAGTGACACGCGAGCGACTGGAGATCGTGCGGGCCTGCGATCACATCGTGGTTGAAGAGATCATCGCGGCGGGTCTTTACGAGCACACCAGCCAGGTCTTTGCCGTGCTCCTCCCGGTGCGGAGCGTGGGCGTCATGGGCGACGGGCGCACCTACGACAGCGTCGTGGCGGTCCGGGCCGTGCAAACCCAAGACTTCATGTCCGCCGACTGGTGTCACCTGCCGTTTGAAGTGCTCGGCACCATCTCACGCCGGATCATCAACGAAGTGCGCGGCGTCAACCGCGTGGTCTACGACATCTCAAGCAAGCCCCCGGCCACGATCGAGTGGGAGTAGCACCGGCGGCCGGTCGAGAGATCGCCTACGGCTGGCCCGCGTAGGCCCGGCGGCGCAGCGCATCGCCGAGGGGCACGGCAATCTCGCTCTCCAGCCCGTTCTCCACCGCCTTGACGAGGTTGTGCAGGGCCATGCGGTCGCGGTCCTGCGCCTGCAGGAGCACGCAGAGGGCGAGCCAATCGCTCGACCCCTGCCCCTGGTTCGCGTACGTGGAGACCCGCCGCGCCAGGCGGGTTGCGATCCGCACGCCCTCCGGCCCGAAGACCGAAAGGTCCACCGGCTCATCGGCAAGTGCCGGGCGCTGCGCGTACGCCTCGCGGATCACGGCAACGCCTTCGCTCATCCGGCCTTCACCGATCAGCGCGAACCCGAGTTCACGGAGCCCCACGGTGTCGGTCGCGAACTCGGCCATGTGCGCCTTGTACTCCTTGACGGCCTCGCCCGCGTTGTTTTGCGCAAGCGCGAGGCGCGCCCGCTCCAGCGCCGTTGCGGGGGGCGGGGCAGGCTGCGGCGCGGCATAGACCGGCCGCCCTCCCCCCAGCCTCGGGTCATAGACGGTTCCGGCATACTCCACCGGCTGCGAGTACCCGCGCCGGTCCCACTCGTAGAGGTACCCGCCGGGAAAGATCGTGTACCCCGGCGTGCAGTATGTCGGCCAGTACGGGGGCACGCAGGCGGGGCTGCGCCAGTCGTCGCACCCGCTGTCGGGGTAGCCCTCGAACCCGCTGCCCAGATGCACCCCGATGTTCCAGTTGTCGTCGCGGTACCGTCCGTTGACGGTCAGCGCGGAGCCCGTGTACACGGGGTAGACCCGGCAGTATCGGTTCCCGTAGGTCGGCCTCGACACCGGGCCGGGGGCTGCGAACGGCGCTGAGGGCGTGGTTGTCGCGCCGCGAAACCCCATGTGGCTGTTGCCGTAGCTGAACCCGCCGATGGTCAACTGGCCTGATGCGCCTGCGGCAGACAACGCCGCCGCTAACGCCGCCAACATCCACACGTTCTTGTGCCCAGACATCGCGAACTCCTTTCGCACGAGCAGCCCCCCGAACCACGCGCGCCTCACCGCGGCGTCGCCCAACTCCCTGACGGCCTGACACACCCGCTCGGCTTCTGGTATTCTCCCGGGCTCATAGGTGAGACGCCCAATGCCTTCACGAAGTTTCCGATTCTTGACCGCTGCGGCAGCCAGTGTTTTTGTGGGTGCCGGCGGCCTCACCTCGTGCAGCACAGCCCTTTCACCCTACATGGCGTTCAACACCGAACGCGGGGTTTCTGTCGAGCCCGCGTTTCTGACGCGGGTGTACCAGGCGGATGACCCGAACGCAGCCGACATCCTGCTCACCGACCTTCCCCGCGAACGCCTCCGCCCCGGCGCGCCCCTGGACGGGGTCAACGGCCATCTCGTGCGGATCACGCTGTTCATGCGGCCGGTTCCCGGCAAGACCCCGATCGACTCGACGGCGATCAACGCCGCGATCACCCATGTCGTCGTGGCGGACGGGAGGGTGGGCGTGTATGCCGGCGGGGGGTTCTTCAGGGTCGATGGTCCGCTCGATGCCGCAGCGGTCGAGGGGCACTTCGGCGGGGGCATGGTCCGCCTTGCGGGCTCCACCGCGGGCTTTGTCGATCTGCTCGGGGCCGGAGAGGTCAAGGGGTCGGTGAGCGCCAGGCGCGATGCGCCGCTGGCGTCGCTGTTGCGCGCGCGTCTCGATGAGTTGGTCAAGTTGGCCGAGGCGTCCGAGGCGGAGCCGAACCGCTAAGCCGCGAGCGCTCGAGGCCACATGGACGCGAAGATGCCGGCGGTAATCAGGGTGTAGACGACGGCGTCGATCATCTTGACCGCGCTGGATCGCCACGAAATGCCCCGCCAGATGGATTCGCACACCGGGCCGGAGGCATGGGCGATGAACGCGGTCGCTCCGACGACCTGAAACACCTTGAGGTAGGGGGTGCCTGCGTGGAAGGAGATCGCCGCCGCCGCGGCGTAGGCGATCAGAAGGGCAAGCACCACCTGGAACGCGAACCACTGCGCAAGACACCTGCCGAACGAGGGAGGTCCGGCCATGATCGCCAGGTGCGCCCACGGGCCTCGCTTGAGCTTCTCCTGGAACGCGGGGTCCTTGAAGTTGGCCCCAGCACACCAGGGAAGGCAGTACAGCCCCGGTGCGTAATTGCCCTCGCGGAGGGCTGCGAGCATGGTCTCCTCGTTGGGCGGGGCGCAGTAGTCTTTCTTGTGAAGGGGCGTCGCCATCCAGATCACTGACGAAGCCACGAAGACTGCGACGCCGGTGAGCACGATCGGAAGCCAGAGGGTCAGAAAGTCCATCGCGTACCTCCACGAATCGCCAGCCTCCCCGGGCTGGATCGATCACTCAAGGCACGTTACACGGTTTCCCTGGCGCTCGCAACCTTTGGGAGCTGCCGGGCTCGTCAACGACTATTCCCCTTCGTACCGCCACACCCCGAATGGCATCGCTTTCCCGGGCTCGATCTCCGACGCGAACCGCAGGCCGACCATCTCTCCGGTTCGCATGGAGACCGGCCCTCGCCCCAGCATCGCGCCAACAAACCCCTCGAAGTGGGGGTTGTGGCCGACGATCACGAGGTCCCTGCGTTCGTTCGCGGCGAACTCTTGAACCACCTGGAGGACATCTGACACGCGCCGGTCGGTCGCCAGCCGGGATTCGAGCGTTGCGGTGAGCACGAGCGCGGCTTCGATCGCCGCGGCGGTCTGGCGAGCCCTGCGGATGGGGCTCACGAGGAGGTGCGACGCTGCCGGTCGGGTGAGTTGTTTCAGTTGGTCCGCGATCCATCGCGCCTGAACATGCCCGCCGGGCGTCAGCCCTCGATCCGCGTCAAGGCCGGACGGGGCCTCGTGTTCAGCCTTGCCGTGGCGCACGACGAAGATGCGAATGGGCATCGGAGCAGAATACGCTCTGCTCGCGATGCCCGTCCGCATCGCTTGATTCCGGGCAGGCCACCCGCCGGCGTCGCGGGGGTTCGGGCTCGTGATGGCGGGCGCGCCGCACGGGCGAGCGGCAGCCCTTGAACGCAGAACTCCGCGGGGGCAGGAACTGGGCTTTCACGCTTCGGTGCGTGAACGGCCGATCTACCTGACGGCGCCCTCTCGGGAGCCGCGCCGGAGTGTCCATGCCCCCGATCCCCGAACCGTGCATCCTGATCGGCACCGCCCAGACACTGCTCCCGCTGAGCGTTCAGGCTGCATCGCAGCCGGGGCTCGCGGCGCCGCTGGGGTGGGTGCTCGTGGGGCCGGGGCGTCCGCCCGGGGGGCGGATTCTCGGTTTCGCCCAGGACAAGGCGCTCATCCATCGGGCGGCGCCCTTCGCTAGCGCGATCGCCTGCGTGCCCGAAGCGCACCGGCGCGAGGTCAGCATGCTGCGGGCGCAGCTCACCGAACTCGGCGTTCACCAGGTATGGGTGCCCGCGCTCGAGGACGCCCTCCACGCTGCTGCCTCGCCGGTGGCGGAAGGGCCGTCGCCTCTCACCTCAACGATCCGCTGGGAGCAACTCATCTCCCGCGAGCCGCACCCCGTCGATCGCGCAAGTATCGCCCGCGTGCTCTCGGACAAGCGGGTGCTCATCACCGGGGCGGGCGGGTCGATCGGGTCTGAGATCGCGCGCATCGCGGCGAGTTACTCGCCCGAACTGCTCATCCTGATGGAGCGATCCGAGAACGCGCTCTTCGAGATCGACCGGCAGATCGCCCGGCGATTTCCCAGGGTGCCGCGCAAGGCGGTGCTCCATGACGTGGTCGATGCGGATGCCACGCTGCGTCGCCTGGTGGAGCACCGCCCGCACGCGGTCTTTCACGCGGCGGCGCACAAGCACGTGCCGCTGATGGAAGAGCACCCCGCGCACGCGCTCACCAACAACCTTTTCGGCACCAAGAGCATCGCGGACGCCGCCTTGGCGGTCGGGGCGGAACGCTTCGTGCTGATCTCCTCTGACAAGGCTGTCAACCCGACCAGCGTGATGGGGGCGACGAAGCGCCTGGCGGAGATATACGTTCGCGGGCTGGCGCGGCGCAGCCGCCGGGCCGGGGTTTCGGGAACGGGCTTTGCGATGGTCCGGTTCGGCAATGTGCTGGGGTCCGCCGGCAGCGTGATCCCGATCTGGTCTGCCCAGCTTGCCGAGGGCGGCCCGATCACGGTCACGGATCCGCGGATGACGCGCTACTTCATGACGATCCCCGAGGCCGCGGCGCTGGTGATCCAGGCGAGCGCGATCGAGGAGCCGGCGGACGAAGCGCCGGTGTACGTGTTGGACATGGGTCAGCCGGTTCGGATTCTGGACCTGGCATGCCGGTTTGCGCTTGCACACGGCTTTGAGCCGCGCCTGGTCGCGCCCCAAGGGGGAGATGTCGAGTGGACGCGCCCGTGGGGAATGCGGGCCGGGGCAACGCCGGTCGATGTCGTGATCTCCGGGGCGAGACCGGGCGAGAAGGTTCACGAAGAACTTGCTTACGACCGAGAACTCCTCAGAGATACCCCATATCAGGGTATTCATTCGTGGATTGCTGACGACGCCGATCCGGACCTTTTGAGATTGATTGCGGACCTTTCGGCGGCCCGGAACGCGAGCGACTCTGAAAGCGTGATGCGGGCGATCCGAACGTATGTTCCTGAGATGCAAAGGGTTGATGCGCTCAGACGGGCGGGCTAGCGTGGTGAATCGAGGGCCATGAGTGTGGTAGCCCGGCCTGTTCGGTTGGTATTCGCAAACTTCCGAGCCGATGTTGAACGTTGCGTGGTAAGGTGCGACAATCACCCCTTCAGAACTGCGGATGCACGGAGTGCTTCCGACGACTTGAACCCGCAGGAGTGCACGAGGACGCCATGACTACGGCGACGATGACTGAACGACAGCGCATTCTCTTGGAGACCACGATCGCCCGCGACAAGGCGGAAGCGCTGCTCAAAGGGCTGGTGGACGCCAAGACGAGGTCCGAGAAGTACCTGGCTGAAACGAACCAGCTCGACGCGATGAAGCAGGTGACGGGGCGGAGTTCGATGGACAACGCCATCGTCTCGACGCGCCGGATGATCGACACGCTGAACCGGACGCTGAGCCAGCTCAAAGACCAGCTCTCGGATGAGGACTTCGAGGTGCTTGGGCGTTGAGGGCGGGCCGCCCGTACACTTGGCGCACATGAGCGACCGGCTTCCTGTCCAGAAGACACTCAAGTTGTTCATCGGCGGGTCGTTCCCGCGCAGCGAGTCGGGGCGCTCGACGGCGCTGGTGGGCACGTCGGGGCAGACCATCGCCCACGCGAGCAGGGCTTCTCGAAAAGACCTTCGATCGGCGGTCGAGGCGGCCCAGGGCGCCCGGGGCAAGTGGGCCGGGATGTCGGCGCTGCTGCGCGGCCAGATTCTTTACCGCGTCGCCGAGATGCTCGAAGGCAAGCGCGAAGAACTCACGGCGTCGCTGCGGGCGATCCCCGACGGCGTGATGTCGCCGGAGGCGGAAGTGGCGGCATCGATTGACCGTCTCGTCTGCTTTGCGGGGTGGGCGGACAAGTACGCGCAGGTGCTCGGCTGCAACAACCCCGTCGCGGGCCCGTACTACACCTTCACGATTCCGGAGCCGGTCGGGTGCGTGGGCGTAGTTTCTCCCGATCGACTTGCATTCTTCGGCATGGTCGCGCTGCTGGCCCCGGTGCTCTGTGCGGGCAATACGGCCGTGGTGATCGCGAGCGAGGCCAACCCCGTGCCGGGCGTCCTGCTTGCCGAGGCGTGCGCCACGGGAGATGTGCCCGCGGGCGTCGTGAATGTGCTGACGGGGCCCCGGGCCGAACTTCTGCCCTGGCTCGCGGGGCACCGCGAGGTAGATGGCGTGCACGCCTGCCCGGCGGACGCGAAAGAGTCTGAGCTGCTTCGGGGCGGAGCCGCGGAGAACCTCAAGCGCGTGACGCTTCGCGATGAGGCCGCGATGGGGGCGGAGACGGCCTGCGGGCCGTGGTGGATCGAGCCGTTCGTGGACATGAAGACGATCTGGCACCCCAGCGCGACGTGAGCGAACCGAAGCGGCACCGAATCACATCGTGCCCGTGATTCGTCCAAGGGCAGGGAGGGCGGAGCGGCATCGACCCCGCTCGCGTGCGTCCACGCGGATGGGGTCGGCATTGAGTGACACCGCGTGCTCGATCGGGGCCCGGCCACGGGTCAGGGTGACCCGTGCCGCGGATCTACGGTTTGTCCAGCAACGATGCGGCTGGTGCGTTGGGGCCTGAGTCGGCGAGCACCGATCACTGGCAGACCAGTGACCGGTGGCACGAAGACAAGTGTTCGCGGCGGATGAAAGACGGAGAAGGCCGCAGTCTCGCGTCAGAGCACGCGGACTGCGGGCACCCGATACCGGGGGCCCGGCGGGGTGCGATTCCTGCCAGTTCGGGGTGCCCGCGGTCCGCGCAGCGCGACCGCGGTGGGTTAGACCCGTCGTTTCGAATCGTTTCTTGCGTGTGTTCAAGTTGAGAGTGGGACGATAGAAGGCCGCAGTCTCGCGTCTGAGCACGCGGACTGCGGGCCCCCGACATCCGGAGTGTCTACATCGTGGAATGAAAGGCGGGGCGGGCCCGAGCGGACCCGCCCCACACATGAGGTTTCGCGAGTTGGTCACCGCCGGGGGGCTACCGGATGATCAGCATCTCCCGGTAGGTCGGCAGGGGCCAGAGGTCGTGGGCGACCTGGGTTTCGAGGGCGTCGACCGCCGCCCGCAGTTCGCCGAGGGCCGGGCGGACGTGGTCGCGGACGTGCCTGGCGTGCTCCGCGGGGTCGCCGTCGTGATTGTCGGTCTCGTGCTCAAGGGCGCCGATCGCCGCGACGAGCGTCTCGACGGCGCTCACGAACTCGGTGAGGGCCTGGCGCTGGTGCGTGGCGGGGGCCGAGGCGCTCTCGGCGGCGCTGAGCGCCTGGGCGAGGAGCGTCTGGTGGCGGAGGGCCGCGGGGAGCACCTGGGTGGAGGCGACGAGCGACGCGGTCTCGGCTTCGATCAGCACCTGCTTGCAGTACTTCTCAAGGAAGGCGACCTGGCGGCTTTCGACCTCGGCCTTGCTGAGGACGGAGAAGCGACGGAAGACCTCGACGTTCTTCCGGGCGTTGAGGACTTCAAGCGCGGCGACGGTTTCGCGGATGTTGGGCAAGCCGCGCTTGGCGGCCTCGGCGTGCCACGCCTGGGTGTACCCGTCGCCGTTGAAGATGACGCGCTTGTGCTGCTTGACGGTCTTCTGGAGGACGGCGCGCACGGCGGCTTCGAGCTTGGCGGGCGTGGGGTTCTTGCCCGCGGTCTTCTCGAGGTCCGAGACGAGCACGTCAATGCTCTCAGCGACGATGGTGTTGAGGACCGTCGCGGGCCAGGCGACCGCGGCCGATGACCCCACGGCGCGGAACTCGAACTTGTTGCCGGTGAAGGCGAAGGGGCTGGTGCGGTTGCGGTCGCCGGTGTGCCGCGGGAGCTGAGGGAGGGTGCGCGAGCCGAGATCGAGCTTGCCGCCCTTCATGGTGCTCCTGGGCGCGCCGGCTTCGAGCTGCTCCACGAGGTCGGTGAGCATGTCGCCGAGGAAGATGCTCATGATCGCCGGGGGGGCCTCGTTGGCGCCGAGGCGGTGATCGTTGGCGGCGCTGGCGACGCTGGACCGGAGCAGGTCGGCGTGCACGTCCACGGCGCGGATGACCGCGCACAGGAAGACCATGAACTGCATGTTCGTGTGGGTGTCGTCCTGCGGGTCGAGCAGGTTGACGCCGGTGTTGGTCTGCATCGACCAGTTGAGGTGCTTGCCGCTGCCGTTGATGCCGGCGAAGGGCTTCTCGTGCAGGATGCACTGGAGGCCGTAGCGCGGGGCGACGCGCTTCATGGCCTCCATCACCAGCATCTGGTGATCGGAGGCGATGTTGCTGGTCTCGTAGAGGGGAGCGAGCTCAAACTGGCAGGGCGCCACCTCGTTGTGCCGGGTCTTCACGGGCACGCCGAGCCGGTAGAGCTCGCGCTCCACTTCGCTCATAAACCCGAGCACGCGGGGCGGGATCGACCCGAAGTAGTGGTCCTCGAGCTGCTGGCCCTTGGGGGGGCGCGCGCCGAAGAGCGTGCGATCGCTGGCGATCAGGTCGGGGCGGCGCAGGTAGTGCTCGCGGTCGATGAGAAAATACTCCTGCTCGCACCCGGCGGTCGTGGTGACGCGCGTGACGCCGGCGTTCTCGCCGAAGAGCCGCAGCACGCGGAGCGCCTGCTCGGAGAGCGCATCCATGGAGCGGAGCAGGGGCGTCTTCTTGTCAAGGGCTTCGCCGTTGAAACTCACGAAGGCGGTCGGGATGCAGAGCGTCGCGGTGCTGCCGTTGCGGTTGATGAAGACGGGGCTGGTGGCGTCCCAGGCGGTGTACCCGCGGGCTTCGAACGTCGCGCGCAGACCGCCGGAGGGGAAACTGCTCGCGTCGGGTTCGCCCCGCACCAGCGCCGAGCCGGTGAACTCGGTGATGGCCCCGCCCTGGCCGTCCGGCACGAGGAAGGCGTCGTGCTTCTCCGCCGTGAGGCCGGTGAGGGGCTGGAACCAGTGCGTGTAGTGCGTGGCGCCGCGCTCCATCGCCCAGTCCTTCATCGCCGCGGCGACGATGTCGGCAATGGCCGGATCGAGCGCATCGCCGTGATGGATGGTGCGGAGGAGCCGCCGGTACACGTCCTTGGGCAGGCGCTGCTGGAGCACGCGCTCGCTGAAGACGTCGGCCCCGAACTGGTCGAGCACCGCATCGGCGGGGTTGGTCTCGGTGGTCACGAGCGTGGAACTCCAGGAGGAATGAACGTTGGCGTCGGGACGAGCATCCAATATCTTCGACATGTCGCGTGGCTCCATGTGCCGCAGAGACTTCTATCGGGCGTCGCGGCCCGCAGGTCCGGGGTGATTGTTGCGGCGGGTGATGATTCTGCAAGGGCCGGGCCCCCGCGGCCGGTATTTTCGGACGCCGAGCCCCATGAATGGCGATGAATGAAACTGCACGCAAGGACCGAGGGCCCGAGGATCAGGCGCGGGGCCCTTCTCCCGCGCCCGCCGGCTGAGGCCAGCCGGAACCCGGTGCCTGGTGTGCCCCGGACTCCGCGCCCCGCCCGGGCGAAGGTTGTCGATGAGAGAGGGCCGCGCAGAACTCGCGGACGAGCGCCGCGCCGCCGGCGATGGGATCGGGCGACTCGTCGATGCGCCGAACGAGGGCGGAGCCGACCACCGCCGCATCAGCGTGCAGGGTCACGGCCCGGACCTGTTCGGGTGTCCCGATGCCGAACCCCGAGACGACGGGGAGGGTGGTGTGCCTGCGGACCTCGGCGATGAGGCGGGCGGCATCGCCCCCGGGGCCCTGGCTCTGGCCCGACCCGAACCGCGCCATGACATACACAAACCCTGTGGCCTGCTCCGCGATGGCACGGACCCGTTCGGGGGGTGCCCCCGGGGCGACATACAGAGGCATCGACAACCCCGCCTTGCGAGCGGCATCGCAGAGGGGGCCGGCCTCCTCCAGCGGGCAGTCCGGCACAATCAGCCCGTCGAACCCGGAGTCTCGGAGCCGCCCGACAAAAACGCCGGGCTCGCCGGCCCGGGCCAGCAGCGAGACGGAGACTACGGCTACGAGCGCCGCGTTGGTTGCAGACCGGGCCGCGGCGACTTCCGAGAGGAGCGAATCCGGTGTTGAACCCGCCCCGAGTGCCCGGCGCATCGCCTTGGCGATGACAGGCCCCTCGGCGACCGGGTCGGAGTAGGGAAACCCGACCTCGAAGGCGGTTGCTCCGGACCCACTCAGCGCGGCGAGGAGCGGAGCGGTTGAACCTGGGCCGGGGTGATGACCGCAGATCGAGGGGATCAGCGCCGAGCGCCCTTCGCGCCGCAGTTCGGCGAAGATGTCCTCAAGGCGGCCCATGTCCGGGCTCCATCGTAGCGAAGACCGCCCGAGCACGCCCCGGGGTCGCAATGGCGTACGCACGCGTCGCCCGCGTCGTTCGGTGCTTTGTGCATCCGCCGACCCTATGGTTCGCACCCCCGGCTGCGCAGATGCGTGCGAGGGATTGGTCTGGGCTTGGCCTCCGCCGCGCCCACGCGAGGGTGACGATGCACCGTTCGATCCGGAACCTCATCTTTATCACGCTGGTGCTGATCTTCTTCGGGTGGGCCATCGTGCCCCCCAGCGAGCAGCTTCGCCTCGGGAAGGACCTTCGCGGCGGCGCGACGCTGGTCTACGAGTTGGACATTGCGCCGGGCGAAGATGCCAAGGCGGTGGTGCAGCGGACGATCGATGTCCTCAAGCAGCGCATCGACCCGAACGGACTCCTTGAGGTTTCGATCGTGGCGCAGGGCCAGAACCGCATCGAGATCTCGATGCCTCTGCCGGGGCCTCGCGTCAAGAAGCAGCGGGCGGGGTTTGAGGCGGCGCTGGAACGGCTCACCTCCGAATCCGTCGATGCGAGCGACCTGCGCGAGTTGCTCATCGCCGAGCCGGATGCCCGTCCGGCGCGGATCGACGCGATCGCGGGGCAGAGCGCCCGGGTGCGCGGGCTGCTCGAAGATCTGCTGACCACGCGAGATGCCTACACCAAGGCGGAGCACGACCTGCGCACGCTCCCGGCGGACGCGACCCCGGAGGCTCGGGCCGCCCTCGTGGATCACGGGAGCGAACTGCTGCGTCGCCTGCGCACGAGCCAGGGGCAACTGCTCCGCTCGGCGCCGACCGCTGACGAAGTGCGGGAAGCGATCGGACGCAGCCCGCAACAGGTGAGCCTGTGGGACTCACAGGCGCGCACGACCCTCACCCGCCCCAGCCCGCGCGAGCGGGCGGTGGAAGATCTGAAGGAGCGGTACCCGGACGCTGCGGGCGGGATCGACGAGACGGTGAAGGAGTACCTTGCGTACGAGGCGATCCGCAAGAGCCTGGACGACCCGTCAGACCTCGTCCGGCTGGTGCGCGATGCGGGCGTGCTCAGTTTCCGCATCACGGTGGATGCGAACGGCCGGATGTCGCACCCGGATGCGCTGGAACTGCGCCAGCGGCTGCGCGAACTCGGGCCGCGCCGGGCCGGGGCGCGCGATGCGCGCTGGTTCAAGATCAACAAGATTGACAGCTGGTACGACGATCTCAATGGATTCCGGCGGATCTTCGGGACCATGGACGACCCGGACCCGGCCAAGCGGTTCGCGGGAGATCCGGCGGGTTACTTCGCGTCGTACGGGGGCGAGGGCTACGTCGTTGAGGAGTATGACGGCGAGTTCTGGATGCTCTGCTGGGACCAGCCCGGCTCGCGCCTGACGCACACGGACGACGGCGTGGGGCAGTGGTCGGTGGCGGGGGCTTCGGCGGGCGTCGATCAGCAGGGGCGCCCGGCGATCAACTTCCGCATGGACGCCAACGGGTCGCTGCTTCTGGGCCGCCTGACCGGCGCCAACGTCAGCAACAACATGGCGGTGCTGCTCGACGACCAGGTCTACACGGCCCCGAACCTGAACAGCAAGATCAGCAGCAGCGGGCAGATCATGGGCAACTTTGCGCCCAGCGAGATCGACTACATCGTGCGCCTGCTCAGCGCGGGCTCGCTGCAGGCGAAACTCAGCCCCGAACCCCTCTCCCAGAGCACGGTGGGGCCGGAACTGGGCATCGAGAACCTGCGCAAGAGCTTCAAGGCGGGCATCATCGCGCTGGTGCTGATCAGCGCCTTCATGTGGGTGTACTACTTCAAGTTCGGCCTGATTGCGGTCATCGCGCTCCTGTGCAACGCCGTGCTCATCGTCGGCGCGATGGCGCTCAACAAGGCGGTGTTCACGCTGCCGGGCATCGCGGGCGTCATTCTGACCTTCGGCATGGCGGTGGACTCCAACGTCCTCATCTACGAACGCATCCGCGAAGAACTGGAGAAGGGTCTCGACCTGCGTGCCGCGGTCCGCCTCGGGTTCTCCAAGGCCATGTCCTCGATCGTGGACGGCAACATCACCAACCTGATCGTCTGCATCGTGCTGGTGATGCCCGGGGTTTCAACGCAGGAAGTCAAGGGCTTCGCCATCACCCTCGGCATCGGCGTGCTCGCCACGCTCTTCGCGGCGCTGGTGATCAGCCGGGGCATCTTCACCTTCGCGGTTGAAGTGTGCAAGTGGCGGAAGGCCTCGATGCTGCCGATGCGCATCGCGGCCCTCCAGCGGGCCCTCACGCCGAACATCAACTGGCTCCGCCTCCGCTGGATCTTCGTCAGCGTCTCGTCCTGCTACATCGCGCTCGGCCTCTTCGCGGTGTTTCACATGGGCGCCAGGATGCTGGACACCGAGTTCCGCGGCGGCACGCAGGTCGTGATCCAGTTCAAGACCCTTGCGGACGGCTCGCGGCTCTCGCTCACCCGCGCGGATGTCGTGGACCGGCTGAACGCCGCCTCCGAACGGATCTACTCCGACGATGACCCGTCCAACGACCTGGCCGGCGAGCTCCGCTTCGCGGACGTGCTCGGCCTTGAGCCCGGCACCGACGAACGCGGGAACACAGTCGCCGACCGCTACTCCATCAAGACGACGATCACCGACAGCGACCTCGTGCAGTCCGAGATCAAGCTCGCCTTCGAGGACGAGCTGGATGAACGCCCGCCGATCGAGTTCGCCGACAAGGACGGCGGACGGAACACGCACGTCTTCCCGATCACGGCAAACGACCTGCGGTCCAACTTCCCGGGCAACCCGTGGCAGGACTACGCCAACCCGGACGTGACCCCGTTCGTCGATGGTGTCGCGATTCTCGTCGAGAATCTTGAACCCATGCCCACCCTGGTCGACCTCCGCAACCGCCTCGAAGCCCTGCGCCAGGCCGAGCACCCCGAGAGCCTCGCCCGCACGCGCCAGGTCATCCCCCTCCGCACCATCGGCGAGGGCGTGCAGGCGGCGGCCATCATCGTCCGCGATGCCCGCGCCAACTTCTCCGACCCGGGCCAGACCCAGGAATGGGAGAACCTCGCGGCGCAGGAGTGGGAGATCGTCTCCAACGCGCTCTCCCGTTCGAGCTCGCTTGCGGGAGTGGACAAGTTCAGTTCATCCATCGCGCAGACCTTCCGCTCGCGGGCCGCGGCGGCGATCATCCTGAGCCTCGCGCTCATCCTCATCTACATCTGGATCCGTTTCGGCAACCTGCGCTACTCCTTCGGCGCCATCGTGTGCCTCATCCACGACTGCCTGACGGTGCTCGGCCTGATCGCGCTGAGCGAGATCCTCTACGACCACAACGCGACCCAGGGCATTGCCCGCAGCCTCGGGCTCCTGCCCTTCAAGATCGATCTCAACATGGTCGCCGCGATGCTCACCATCATGGGGTATTCGCTCAACGACACGATCATCGTGTTCGACCGCATCCGCGAGACCAAGGGCAAGCTCAAGTACGCCAGCACGCGCGTCATCAACGAGGCGATCAACTCCACGATCAGCCGCACACTGATCACGAGCGGCACGACGGTGTTCGCGGCCCTCATCATCTACTTGTTCGCGGGCGAGGCGGTGCGGGCCTTCGCCTTCGCGCTGCTCATGGGCGTGGGCGTGGGCACGTACAGCTCGGTCGCCGTAGCCGCGCCGATCGTCTGGTCGCCCAAGCACGACCGCGATGAGCAGGAGTTGATCGCCAAGGGGCGCACGGGGCCCTGAGCGTCGGGTCGCGATTCAGCGGGGTCTTTGCCGGCGCCATGCCAAACGCCCTCCCCAGAGCCCTGGTCCTTCTCGCCCTGACCTGGGTCGGGGTGTATTGGATCGCCCCGGGCCCGTGGAGGCCGGCACGCGCCCCGCGTCACCTCCCCGACTACTCCGCGGAGCGCGACCTGCCGTCGGATGGTTCGCTCAGCCCGATGGCCACGGAACGCCAGCCGCCGGGCGGAGGGATCGACGGAGCCCCGGCGGGGGCCACCGGAGCGGCGCCCGACGCGACGGAATCGGCGCCGGCTTCGGGCGATCCGGGCTCGCTGAGCCCGCCCGCCGGCGACCGCTTCCACGTGGTCGAGCCCGGCGACTCACTCTGGAAAATCAGCCTCCGGTATTACGGCTCGGGTGATCGGGCCGGCGCGATCTTCGAGGCCAACCGTGATGTCCTCAAGAGCCCGGCTTCGCTCAAGCTTGGAACACGGCTTCGGATCCCGCCGCCGTAGGCCGCTTTGCTTCGACTCGCGTTGAATCAGTCCGCGTCGTTCGCTCGGCACGCACCACTCGCGACCCGCAGACTCCGCCATGACTCCCTTCCCCGACAGCCCTGATCCTGCCGCCTCCGACCCCGATGAGGGTGACGGCGCGTCCGACGAATCCGAGGGCGTCGGGTTCCCGCGCGACCCGCTCACCCCGGACCCGCGTCTCCAGGTGATCCCGGAAGTGCTGCGCGAGCCGCCCATGACGCGGTCGTCACTCGAAGATCCCGGCGCGTCCGATGCGCTCCTCGGCGCCGGGCGTGCCTGGGCCACGGCCTTCGACTTCATCTTTACGATTGCCGCCGGCGTCCTGCTGGGCTGGCTCTTCGACCGATGGCGCGGCACGGCCCCCTGGGGGCTGCTCGGGGGCCTGGCCCTCGGGTTCGCCACAGCGCTTATGCGAATCATCCGGGCCACGCTCGCAGAAGAGAAGCGCGAGGCCGCGAACCGGAAGGCCAGGCGCTGACCCCTCCAGAGTGACACGCCGAGCGGGCGTGCCTCACCCCCCCCGCTTCTCGCGGTTGATCCGCTCGATGGTCTCTCGCCACTGCGCTTCCGAGGCCATCCGCGCCACGGGCCGATCGTCGGCGTATGGAGAGGCCACGCCGTCATCCTCGCGCAGCTGCCCGACCCGCCCGCGAAGTTCCGCCTCGACGAGCCCCCGCGTGAGGCGAAACCGCCTGCCCGACTCGCGGCAGAGCATTTCAACCGGAGCGCCGAGCCGCTCGGCGCTGTCCGGATCAGGCGTCGAGCGGTCCCGCCACACCAACGCCGCGCCTGCCCCCGCCAGAAGCAGCCCGGCGAAGAGCACAACCCTTCGACGCGCACGGGGTGCGTGTCGGCCCCGCCCGCCGGAGCGCCCCCCCGGCACGCCGGGGTCAAGGGGCGTCGCGGTCATGGTGTCGGCCCGTATATGTCTGGGTTGTAGTGGCCCCAGTTGTAGAAGGGCCCCGGCTCTCCCCACGGCCCGCGTGCCTCAGCGTTGAGGTATTCGCGCGGGCGGAGCGAACGGACCGAGAGGCTGATGTCGCCCATGAGCATGTGGGTGGTGCCCCGGTGGCGCGGGATCCAATCGATGCCGTCCGCCGCCCACACGACGGCGTCCGGGTGGTCAAGGCGCCGGAGGTTCTGCCCGCTGACCCCAAGCGGTTTACGCGGGTTCCGCGCGCGAGGCCCGAAGAGGTCTGCGTAGGTCGCCGAGCGGGAGTCGTTGAACCAGTACTCCGTGGCTTCAAGGGCGCCGTCCCGGTCGTAATCGAACTCGTGGAAGATGCCGCGTCGGGCGAGCGTCTGCCGGTTGATGGGGTCTCGCACGCTGGTGATGCCCGCCGCCGCGGGACACTCGAATGGTCCGTTCTCGACCGACACCGGAAAGTGCGGTTGGAGCAGCACCATGGCATTCCAGCGGTCGCGGAGTGTGGGAGCACGCGGGTAGAGGTCAAGGAAAACCTGCTCGCCCTCGCCCTGCTCGTCAAGGTACGAGCGGATCGCACTCCCGATCGCCTTGAGCCTCAGTTGGCAGGAGAGCGCCTTTGCACCCTGACGGGCCCCGGCGAGTCCGGGGAGCATCATGGACATGAGCATGGCGATGATGGCGAGGACGACCAACAGTTCGACGAGCGAAAACGCCCGGCGATTCTGCGTCCGCCGCCTTCGGCTGCACCAAGCCCACGTCACGACGCACACCCCTTGCCGGGCAAGGCCCGGTCCGTCGATGTCCCCCGCGAGCGCCTTCAGGTTACCCAGGTTGCGGGGGCCGCTCAAGCCCATTTTGGGAGGCCGGGAGACGGCGATGGTCGAACATAGCGCCCGGTTCACCCCAGGTCATCGAGGAGCCTGATCGCCAGGGCCTTGTGTTCTTCGTCCAAGTCCATCCGCAGTGCCTCGGTCAGCACCTGCTTGGCCCGGATGGGGTCGTTCAGATACTTCCCCAGGATGAGGCCGAGCATCAGCGTGACACGCGGCGCTTCACGGTCGTTGGTGTAATGGGCGAGAAAGCGCTCGTACGCCACGGCGGCGGTGGAATGGTCGCCCCGCTCAAAGCACGCGTTGGCGATGGCGGTGAGGGTCTGGCTCCCGAGCGCCCCGGCCTCTACGCCGTGCTCGTCCACAAGTTCGCGGTAGGCGCGAGTCGCCCCATCGGGGTCGCGCGCGGCGAGGCGATCGACCACCTTGCGGCGTGCGGCCGCGAGCGAAACCTCCTGCTCGCCGAAGGCTCTTTCGGGGGCCAGGGCCTGCCCGCTTCGGATGTCGCGCTGCGCCGCCTCGTGAGCCCTCCGCAGGGCGGCCCTGCGCTTGGACTGCCGAAAGGCCGTCACCAGGTCGTAGGGTTCGGGCTGAATGATTCGCGTCAACAGGAGCGCCGCCGCCACCACCCCCCCGGTGGCGTACCCCGCCAGGTGCGCCAGGTTGGCGATGCCGTTGTGCGGCGCCATCGCGTGCATGAACAGGTCCTTGGCGATGCCGAAGGCGATGAACCAGGTGGAAGGGATCCACACGATGCCGATGTAGAAGAAGAAAAAGAGGACCTTGATGTGCGTGCGCGGCAGCATCACCAGGAACGCGCCCGTGACTGCCGCCACCGCCCCGGATGCACCGATGGCCGGCGCACTCTCGAAGTACGCGTGCGCTCCCGCCGAACCGGCTGCGCCAGCGGCGTAGAGCGCCGTGAACCCGATGTGCCCGAGGCGGTCTTCGACCCCCGGCCCGAACACCCAGAGAAAGAGCATATTGCCCAGCAGGTGCAACGCGCCCGCGTGGAGGAAGGCGCTGGTCCAGAGCGAGTACCAGTGGAACTCGGGCCCGTGCACCCAGAACCTCGACACGATCTGGTGCGCCCGCTCCGGGCTCTGTCGCTCGATCGAGGCCATCACGATCATCACGAGCACGTTGGCCGCGATGAGCGAAAAGGTGACAAACGGGGTTCGGCGGGTGGCCCGGTCGGTACAGATCGGGATCATGCGGGCGGATGGTACCCCCCGTGCCGGGGAGCGCGGCCGTGCGCCGTGGCTTGCCCCGGGGCCAAAGGTGGGACAAGCCACGAATCGCGTTCAGAGTACCGAATCTGCTGACCGATCCTCTCGGGCGAGTGGAGCGTTTCGCCAGCCCATCCTAGAGTTGCGCGCCCGGCGGTCTGATCGCCGGGCAGTCTTGTACCTTCACCGAATCCATCCGCCTGGAGTGCCTCAGATGGCCGAGTTTTCCAAGGGTCTTGAGGGCGTGGTCGCTGCGGAAACGCAGATGAGTTTCATCGACGGTGCGAAGGGCATCCTCGAATACGTGGGCATCCCGATCGATGACCTGGCCCGGAACTCGACCTTCGAGGAAACGGTCTTTCTGCTCTGGAACTGCCGCCTGCCGAAGAAGGCGGAACTCGATGCTTTCAACACGGATCTTCGCTCGCGCTACCGCATCCCGGCGGAGCTGACGAGCATGATCCAGTCGATGCCCAAGACCGCGCAGCCGATGCACGTGCGGCGCACGGCGGTCTCGGCGCTCTCGATGTACGATCCCTCTCCCAACGGCCTCGACAGCGCCGGAAAGCCCGACATCCCGGCGATGCGCTCCAAGGCGCTCAACGTGCTGGCCCAGATCCCCACGATCATCGCGACCTTCGACCGTCACCGGCGGGGCCTGCCGGTCGTCGATCCGCGCGCGAACCTCGCCTTTGCGCCCAACTTCCTCTACATGCTCAACGGTGAGGCCCCCACGCCCGCCATGGCCCGCGCCTTCGACATCTGCATGATCCTGCACGCCGATCACGGCCTCAACAACTCCACGTTCACCGGGCGCGTCGTGATCTCCACGCTCAGCGACATGTACTCGGCCCTGACCGCGGCGATCGGCTCGCTCCGGGGCCCGCTTCACGGGGGCGCGAACGAGGAAGTCATGGATATGCTGCACGAGATCGAAGCGGAGGCCAAGAAGCAGGGCAAGGACGTGATGGACTACATCGAGCCCTACATCATGGACAAGCTCGCCCACCGCAACGAGGGCGCCCGCATCATGGGCTTCGGGCACCGGGTCTACAAGACCATCGACCCCCGCGCGACGTTCCTCAAGACCTTCAGCAAGCAGATCGCCGCCGACACCGGCAACATGCGCCTGTACGAGATGTCGTCCAAGATCGAAGCGATCATGGCCCGCGAGGTCGGGGCCAAGGGCATCTACCCCAACGTCGATTTCTACTCCGCCACGACGTACCACTCGATCGGGCTCAAACTCGACCTGTTCACCCCGATGTTCGCCATGAGCCGCACCAGCGGCTGGGCGGGGCACTGCATCGAGCAGGTCACGGACAACCGCCTCTATCGCCCCGCGGCGAAGTACGTCGGCCCCCACGGGGCGCCGTATGTGCCGGTGGCCCAGCGCTGAACGCTTCGCCCGGTGGAATCTGACACGCCGACCGCCCGGCATGGTCCAACGGACCATTGGGGCTCACCACGTCAGGATCTGCGGCGACGCAGGCGCGGACCCGCGTCAGGCGTATCCGAACTCGTTCACCCAGCCCTGCAGCACGTCCATGTGCGGGGCAAGGTGCTTTTCGTAACGCTTCCACCGGGCCACGCTCCGCGTGTAGATCGGCTGGCGCACCGCGACATGGCTGGGCGTGCTGATGACCGTGTCCGCCCGCTTCTCCCTGTATGCAAGCACGTCATCGTGCCAGGGCTCGCCCACGCCCGCAATGATCTTTCGCGCCTGCCCCTCGGGATCGGCGACGAGGTCTTCGTAGCGGGTTACCGTCACGTCGAGCCCGAGAAGGTCGCGGTACTTCAGCCATGCGCTCATGACCGCGTCATAGAGCCTGACCGTGCCCGCGAAGGTCTGGAAGTTCACCATGCCGGGGTTGGGGTTGAAGCGCTGGAAGAAGCACGAGATGCACACATCGCGCGGATCACGCAGCGCGAAGAGCACCTTGGCCCGGGGGAAGAACCGGCGGATGACCAGCAACCGCCACGTGTTGAGCGGGCTCTTGTCCACCAGCCGTCGCCCGCCCGGCGCACTTTCCCCCATGAACTTCCGCACCTCGCGCCAGTAGGCCTTCCGCCCGGCGTCGATCTGCGCATCACTCAACCCCGCAAGTGATTCCGGATACTCCACGCCCGGCTTCACGCGCAGGCGCACTTCCTCCATCATCTCGCGAACGAGGGGGAGTTCGTCGGTGGTGACCAGGTTCGGATGGGCCGCGAGCATCTGCTCGGTAAGCGTGGTGCCCGAGCGCGGAAACCCGAGGAAGAAGATCGGGTCTGGGGTGCTGCTCGCGGGGTCACGGGTCCAGTCGTGCACGCGCTCCGCGCTGATCCACGCGGGGCCGCGATTGACCCAGTCCAGGAACTTCTCGGCGCTGAACCTGCGGCTGCGCTGGGTGCTCCCCCACTGACGCTGCCCCTCGGAGATCGCCTCCCACGCGCTGTCGTAATCCCCCGCGGCGTCAAACGTCTGTCCCAGGTCGATCATCAACATGCCCTTGGCGAAGGCCTGCTGTCCGTGGGCCTCAATCTCGCGGCGCAGGAGGGCGATCGCCTCGTCGTGGTTCTTCGCGCTGCGCAGGTGCTTGGCCTTGATTGACGTCGCGAGCGGCTCGCCGGGCCGCAGGGCGAGGGCGGCGTCCGCGGCTTCTGCCGCCTCGGCATCGCGCCCCAACCGGTCGAGGATGCGCATGATGCCCAGATGCGCCTCGACAGCCCGCGCGTCAATCGCCCGCGCCTTTTCGAACGCGCCGAGGGCGCTCTCAAACGCGCGGGTTCGCTCGTGGACCGCACCCAGGCGCAGGAGGGGCACCGGCGAGGTCGGGGCCAGTTCCGCCGCCTTGCCCAGCACCTCCGCCGCGAGCGCGTAGCGCTCCGCCTCGGCGAGGAGGGTGCCGACGCGATCGAGGTCCGGCGCGCCGGCGGGCAGGTGCGCCATCGCCTTGGTGTAGGTCGCGTCCGCCTCGTCAAAGAGCCGCGACCTGTCAAGCATCCACCCCAGGCAGGCGAGCGTCTCGAACTGCTCGGGCGCGCTCGCCGCTGCCTCACGGGCGAGGGCCAACCCTTCGGGCAGCCTTGCGCTCGCGGCGCACAAGCGAGCGAGCGCCAGTTTCGCGGGCACGTACCCGGGGGCTCGCGCCAGCACATCGCGGAACCTCTGCTCCGCCTCCGGGGCGCGGCCCGTCGCCACCATGAGCTCGGCAAGCAGGTGCGACGCCATCGGGTGCCCCGGCGCTGCATTGAGCACCTGCCGGTAGATGTGCTCCGCCTGCTGCACCCGGCCCTGGCGATGCAGGCCCATCGCCTGGCGCAGGGCCTGGTCAATCTGCATACTCACGTTGGACATGCCGTTCCTGTTCTCCCACCTGATCAATGGACCTACTTCAACGAACTCAGAAACTGGCCGAAGCGGTCCATGCCCTTGTGGATGTGCGCCTCGCTGCACGCGAAACTGATGCGCACGTGGTTCCGGCCGCACCCGCCGAAGTCTTCCCCGGGGATCATCGCCAGCCGGTCTTCGTCGAGCATCGCTTCGCAGAAGTCGAGCGAACTCGTCAAGGTGCGGCCGCCCTTCGTGCGCTTGCCGAAATACGCCGAAACATCCGGGAACGCGTAGAACGCGCCGGTCGGGCGGGGCACGCGCAGCCCGGGGATCTGTCCGAGCCGCTCTCGGATCACCTCGCCGCGCCGCACGAAGGCCTGGCGCATGGTCTCCACGTCGTCTGCGCACTCGGTGAGCGCCACGCGGATGGCGGGGTAGACAAAGCTCGTGATGTTGGTCGTCATCTGCCCCTGGAGCGTGCTCATCGCCTTCATGAACCGCAGCCCGAACTCCCCCTGCCCGGAGGCGTAGCCCGCGCGCCACCCGGTCATCGCAAAGGCCTTGGAGAGCCCGTTGACGGTGATGGTGCGTTCGGCAACTTCGGGCACCGATCCGATGGAGAAGTGCTTCACACCCCCGAGTGTGATCTTCTCGTAGATTTCATCGGAGACGATGACCAGGTCGGGGGCCACGGCCTTCGCCCGCTCTGCGATCACCCCGGCCAGCGCCCGCAGTTCCGCTTCGGTGTACATCGTGCCGCACGGGTTGCTCGGGGAGTTGAGCATGACCGCGCGTGAGCGGGGCGTGATCGCCTGACGCAGCTGCTCTGGCGTCATCTTGAAGTCGTTTCCCGGGCCGGTGGGCACATCGACCACCTTGGCCCCGGCCAGCTCGGCAATGGGTCCGTACGACACCCAGGATGGGCTCTGCAGCACGAACTCCTGAAGAGCTTCTCCGCCTCGCGGCTGGTCAAACAGGCAGTGAAACAGGACATACAAAGCGTGTTTTCCGCCGGCCGTGACCGCGACGTGATCGGGTGTGGTTGCGGCGAGACCGTTTTCACGAACCAGCTTGTCGGCGATGACCTTGCGGGTATCCGGATCGCCGAGGGTCGGCATGTACTTGGTCTGCCCGGCGAGAAGGGCCTTGATCGCGGCGTCCTTCACGCGCTGCGGCGTATCGAAGTCCGGCTCGCCCAGGGTGAAGGCCAGGACATCAATCCCTTCCCGGATCATGGCCTTGGCCCGGTTGGCCATGGCGATCGTAACGGAGGGCTGGAGTGTGCTCGCCCGTCGGGCGACGGAAATGGGGCTCATGGGGGAGGATATCGTCTCGGAACTCGGTTCGCCGCGAGCGGCGTGCCGCGTTGATTCACCCCCCGCCGGGGCCTACCATCGACGCCAAAGACCAGATTCGGACCGGAGCCACGATGATTTCTGTCGAGAAGCGCAAGCAGGCCATCACCGCGTTCGCCCGCACCCCCGAGGATACGGGCTCTCCCGAGGTTCAGATCTCGATCCTCACCGCTCGAATCAAAGAGGTTGCCGAGCACCTCCGCGGGCACAAGCTCGACTACCACAACAAGCGCGGCCTTGTCATGATGGTCGGCAAGCGCAACCGCCTGCTCAAGTACCTCTCCCGCACCAACCCCGAGCGCTACCAGTCGGTCATCAAGGCGCTCGGCCTCCGCAAGTAGTCATCGGGCCCGGTGGGCGAAACCCCATCGGGCCTTTTCGTATCCCAAGGGAGCCCCGACTCTGTCAGCGGCAGTGGGCACTCCGCGGTTGTCCCGACCGCGCTCTGCCTTCTGCCTCTGCGGCCGGACGAGGCGGGCTCCCCGAGGATGGTCATTTTCGCTGCGCTCCCGGTGCAAGAAATCCGGGCTTCGCGCGGTCGATCCATTCCTGCGGGCCGCGCGCCCGCGCGAGGTAGCCCATGAACAAGACCAGTGAACTGCTCGGGACCGTGATCGTCGAGAAGGAGATCGGCGGGCGGGTGCTCTCGCTCGCCACCGGGCGCATCGCCAAGCTCGCGACGAGCTGCGTGATCGCGACCTACGGGGAGAGCACGGTGATGGCGACCGTCGTGCGGGCCAACCCGCGCGAGGGCATCGACTTCTTCCCCCTCACGGTCGACTACCGCGAGAAGATGCCGGCGGCGGGCAAGTTCCCGGGCGGGTTCCGCAAGCGGGAGGGCGCACCGAACGAGAAGGAAGTGCTCACGATGCGGATGATCGACCGGCCCATCCGCCCGCTGTTTCCCGACGGCTTCGTCGACGAGATCCAGATCCAGGTCTGGGTGATGAGCCACGACAACGAGAACGACACCGACGTGCTCGCGGGCACGGCGGCCAGCGCTGCGCTTGCCTTGAGCAGCGCGCCCTTCGAGGGCCCCACCGCCACGGTCCGCGTCGGGCGGGTCCACACCGATGACGGGCCGCGCTTCGTCATCAACCCCACGGTCAGCCAGATGGACTTCTCCGACCTCGACCTCGTGCTCGCCGGCCACAAGGACGGCATGAACATGATCGAAGTCGGCGCGGCGGAGATCTCCGAGAAGGACATGCTCGGCGCGGTCGACTTCGGATATCAGCACATCCGCCAGATTCTCGACCTGATCGAGTCGCTGGTCGCCAAGGCCGGGCAGCCCAAGGTCATCAAGAACCCCCTGAACCTGCCCCCGGATGACATCACCAGCGCCGTGAAGAAGGCGATGGAGAAGGAGATGCTCGCGGCCCGCCAGATCCCCGGCAAGGCCGACCGCCAGGCGAAGGTGGATGAACTCCGCGACAGGCTGCTCAAGGAGCACTTCGCGGTGGACAACTCGGGCACAGTTGAGAAGGCCAAGGCCTCGGCGGAGCGCCAGAAGTGGGCCAAGGAGGCCTTCCGCCTGCTGGAGAAGAAGGTCACCCGGCGCCTCATCACCGAGAAGGGCATTCGCGCCGACGGTCGCAAGGCGCGCCAGCTCCGCCCCATCGAGGGCGCGGTCGGCGTCTTTGCCCGCACGCACGGTTCGGCCCTCTTCCAGCGCGGCGAGACCCAGAGCCTCTGCTCCTGCACGCTGGGCACCGCGAAGGACGAGCAGATCATCGACGGCCTGCTCCCCGAGTACTCCAAGAAGTTCACCCTCCACTACAACTTCCCGCCGTTCTGCACCGGCGAGGCGAGCCGCATCAGCGGCCCCGGCCGGCGCGAGATCGGCCACGGGTCGCTCGCGGAGCGCTCCCTCCTCGGGATTCTTCCCAGCCCGCAGGACTTCCCCTACACCCTCCGGGTCGTCAGCGACATCACCGAGAGCAACGGCTCCTCGTCGATGGCCTCGGTCTGCGGCGGGTGCCTCGCGCTCATGGACGCCGGCGTGCCCATCAAGGGCACGTGCGCGGGGATCAGCGTCGGGCGGTTCTCGAACGATGACGAGTCGCAGGAGCTGTTCGTCACCGACATCATCGGCGAAGAGGACTTCTTCGGCGACATGGACTTCAAGGTCGCCGGCACCCGCGAGGGGATCACCGGCATCCAGCTTGACCTCAAGGCCCGGGGTCTCTCGCTGGCGCAGATCGAGCGGATCTTCGAGCAGGCCCGCGAGGGTCGCCTCCAGATCATCGACATCATGGAGCGCATCATCCCCGCGCCCCGTGCCGACATCTCCGTGCACGCGCCGCGCCTCGTCACCATCCGCATCGACCCTGAGAAGATCGGCAAACTCATCGGACCGGGCGGCAAGATGATCCGCGGTCTACAGGAGAAGTACGGTGTCAACATCGATGTCGAAGATGACGGCACCGTCACCGTGTCGAGCCCCAATGGCGAGACGATCGCCGCGGCCCAGGCCGAGATCGAGGCGATGTGCGCCGAGATCAAGGTCGGCACGATCTTCACCGGCAAGGTGGTGAGCACCAAGGATTTCGGCGCCTTCATCGAGCTCGCCCCAGGCACCGACGGCATGTGCCACATCTCCGAACTCGCCGAGGGCTACGTCAAGAGCGTGTCGGATGTGGTCAAGGTCGGCGACATGATCAAGGTCAAGGTCATCCTGGTGGACGACCAGGGTCGCATCAAGCTCAGCCGGCGCCAGGCAATCGCGGAGCTCCGGGCGGCCTCCGGTGAGCCCGCCCCGGCCCCTGCCCCCGCGCCGAGCCGATAAGTACCGCGCCGGGATCGCTCGGGCGCAGGCCGAGCCGCGAATACGAAACTCTTGCCCCGCATGCCACCGGCGCGCGGGGTTTTTTGTTTCGCTGGCTGCGGCGTGCGTGCGTTCCGCCGCGCGGGTGGAACACTCGCGTTCTCTTTGCCCTTCGGCACCATCCGTGAGGGCCTCGCCCACGGCTTCGGCGGGACCGCGCACGGTGAACTTTCTCGCGCCGGGCTCGCCCGGCCCTCGCCCCGCGCCGATTCCTTGGCTCGTCCAACCGGCAAGGAGGCGAGGCATGACCATTCGGCTCGGCGATCTGCTCGTAAGGCGGGGCGTGCTCACCGCACGTCAGCGCGACCACATTCTTGAGGTTCAGGCTTCGTGCGGCAGGCCCTTCGGCGCCCTCGCCGAGAGCCTCTTCAACATCAGCCCGAGCGCCGTCGAGCAGGCGTGGGCACGCCAGTATGCGATGCTGGCCCGGCATGTCGATCCGCGGCTGTACCACCCCTCCGGGGAGCTGCTGGAACTGGTCTCACGCCGCCAGGCATGGCAGTTCGGGGTGCTCCCGCTGGCACGCACGCCGGCCCACGTCACCCTCTGCACCACCGAGCTCTACCTGGCCCGCGCGCTGCGGTTCGCCGGGTGGCGCATCCCGGAAGTCTGCGATTTCGTGCTGAGTGAGCCCGACCTGCTGGGCCAGGCCCTGGAATACCACTACAGCATCGACGGCCTGTCGGCGGGCACCCTTGCCGAAGGCGGCCTGCACGCCGCCTGATCCCTACCATCGCCCCTGATGCCGCGGGGCCAAGACACCATCCGCACCGTGTCCTTCGTCAGCCTCGGCTGCCCGAAGAACCTGGTTGACTCTGAAAAGATGCTCGGGCTGCTTGCGCAGGAGGGCCTGGTTCCGGTCTCGATGAGCGCCGGGCCCGAACCTGAGCGGTGGGACGACGCCCGGCACGTCGAGGGCGAGTCGTCCGCCCCCGCGGGCGCCGCGCTCGCGCCCGGGATTGATGATTTTTCGGGTGCTGACGTCGTGGTCGTCAACACGTGCGGCTTCCTGGAAGCCAGCAAGGACGAATCGCTCTCGGTCATCAAGGACGCGATCGCCGCGAAGCAGGCCGGGCACGTGAAGCGCGTGGTGGTCGCCGGGTGCCTGGTGCAGCGCCACCGGGCGAAGATGCTTGAGTGGGCTCCGGGGATCGACGCCATGGTCGGCGTCTTTGACCGAGACAAGATCATCGAGGCCGTGCGTGGGGGCATCGCGCCCCCGCTCGGAGCCCGCCCGGCCACCGCTGCGGAAGCCTCTGACCGGCCGGCGTACTGGATCGCGGGCAACGCTCTGGAGGCCGCGCAGTCGCGCGGCCTGAGCACGGTTGGCCTCACGGTGCAGGGCAAGGACGGAAAGGGCATCGGCTACTTTGAGGACGACTCGGCCCGGCTCCGCCTCACGCCGCGTCATTATGCCTATCTCCGCATCAGCGAGGGCTGCAACCAGCGCTGCGCCTTCTGCACCATCCCCTCGATCCGCGGCAAGATGCGCAGCAAGCCCCTGGACCGCATCGTGGCCGAGGCGCGCGAGCTCGCGGCGGACGGCGCGTTCGAGCTCAACCTCATCGGCCAGGACACGACGAGTTACGGCGACGACATCGGGCTCGGCCTCGCCCAGCAGGCGGGCTCCGACCCGTATCGCGCCGGCTTGCCACGCATGCTCAAGGAGGTCTGCGCGGCGGTGCGCGACGTGTCGAGCAGCGGCTGGGTGCGCCTCATGTACGCGTATCCGAGCAACTTCTCGGATGAGATGATCGACGCGTTTGCCGCGCTTACGGCGCAGGGCGTGCTGGTGCCGTACATCGACATGCCCCTCCAGCACGCCTCGGACAGGATGCTGAGCGCGATGCGGCGGCACGTGACCGCCGACCAGCAGCGTGCCCTCGTCGAAACGCTGCGCGAGCGGGTGCCGGGCCTCGCGATCCGCACCACGTTCATCAGCGGATTCCCGGGCGAGACCGAGGCCGACCACCAGGAACTCCTCCGATTCGTCTCCGACATGCAGTTCGATGCCCTCGGCGTGTTTGAATACTCGCCCGAGCCGGGCACCCCCGCCGGAACCATGGAGGCGGACCCGGCGCTTGCCGTGTCTCCGGAGGAGAAACGCCGGCGCAAGAGCGAAGTCATGGGACTCCAGCAGGAAATTGCCTTTGACCAGGCGGCGTTTCTCGCGGAGCAGTTCGACGCCGAGAGGCCCCTCGATTCCGGCTGCCGTTTCAGCGTGCTCATCGACCGGGCCCTTGCCTCGCAGGGTCTCGAAACGTCGGGCGTGGGCAAGGGCGGCAGGCTCTACCAGGGCCGGTGCCCCTTCCAGGCCCCGCAGATCGACGCGGTCACCTTCGTGCAGAGCCGCGAGAAACTCGCGCCGGGCGAGCTCGTGCCCTGCGTCATCGTGGACAGCGACGGATACGACCTCATCGCCCGTCCGGTGGCCGACCTCGAGCGGCGCATCGGGCTGAAGATCATGTGACGACACCTCATTGCGCGCCGCGATCGCGCCGCCCCACTCCCATGATCCCAGGCACCCTTCCCGATTACTCCCTTCTCGACGCGGTCACGCTCGACCACATCCGTGCCGCGGCGGGCCGTGTCGCGCCCTTTGTCCGCGCCACTCCGGTGCTCGAAGACCCGCACCTGAACGCGCTCGCCGGCGCTCGCGTGCTGATCAAGTGCGAGAACCTTCAGCATGTGGGGGCGTTCAAGTTCCGCGGGGCGTGCAGCGCGCTGACCAATCTCTCCGGGGCCGCGCGCGCCGCCGGCGTCATCGCCTATTCCAGCGGCAACCACGCCCAGGCGGTTGCCCGCGCTGCCGCCGATCTGGCCATCCGCGCGGTCATCGTCATGCCCGCCGATGCGCCCCGCATCAAGACGCGCGGAACGCGGGAGCATCTCGCCCGCGCGCCCGAAGGCAGCCGCCTTGTCACGTATGACCCGCGCACCGAGTCGCGCGAAGCCATCGCCGGCGACATCGCCTCGCGCGAGGGCCTCACCCTGATCCCCCCCTACGACCACCCGGATGTGATCGCGGGCCAGGGCACCGCTGCGCTCGAGTTCGTCGCCCATGCGGGGCCGCTCGACACCGTTTTCTCGTGCTGCGGCGGGGGCGGGCTTCTTTCCGGCACTGCGATCGCCTGCCGAAGCGTCAATCCCGCCTGCGAAGTCATCGGCGTAGAACCCGAAGACGGCGACGATGCGACCCGGTCATTCCGCTCAGGCCGCCTCGCCGTCGCCGAGCACCCCCGCACGATCGCCGACGGGGCCCGCACGCCCTACCTCGGGCGATACACCCTGCCGCTTGTGCTTCGCCACGCCAGCGACATGATGACCGTCCCGGACCGGGAACTGATCGAGGCGATGCGCCTGGTGATGGATCGCTTCAAGCAGGTTGTCGAGCCGACCGGAGTGCTCGGCCTTGCCGGTGTGCTCCGTGTGGCCCGGGAGTCACCCGCGCGCCTGCGCGGACGCACTGTCGGGGTGATCCTGAGCGGCGGGAACGTGGACCTTGAAGACCTGCCCGCGCTGCTCTCCCGCAGGTGAGCCTCACGCCGCGAGAGCCGCCATCCGCACCGCGTGCCTGGCCTGCTCAGTGAAGAGGAACCCCGGCAGACCGGGCCTGGCGAGCAGGTATCCCTGCAGGTACGGCACCCCGAGCCCGCGCAGCACGCGGAGTTCTCGCGTCGATTCCACGCCCTCGCCGACGACCTTCATGCCCGAGATCGCCGCGAAGCGCACCAGGGCACGCACGAGTTCCAGCGCGACCGGGTCGCCCGGCACGCGCTGCACGAGCGATCGGTCGAGTTTCAACCAGTCGGGCCGCAGGGCCAGCAGGCGCCCGAGGCCGTTCTCCCCCGCGCCGACATCGTCGAGCGCGAGTTTCATGCCCGCCCCCCGCGCGTGCGATGCCGCCCTTTGCAGGTCATCACAGCGGAGCGCGATCTCGGTGAGTTCAAGAACGACCCGGGCGGGATCGAACGACCGGCGTTCCACCTCGCGAACCAGCGCCCGCATCGCGCCCGGGCTCGTGAGCGTGTCGGGCGAGCAGTTGAGAAAGAGCAGTGTTCCGGCGGGGAGGTCGCTGGTGAGCCGCAGAGCCGGCCGCCGGGCCGCCGCGTCAAGAGCAGGCCCCAGCCCCGCCCGGTGGGCCGCCTCGAACATCTCCATCACGCAGGAGAAGCCTCCGAGCCCGCTCGGACGGGCCAGGCATTCAAACCCGATCACCGAACCCGATCGCGCCTCCACGAGGGGCTGCACGTGGGTCTGCATTTCAGGCCCCCGGAGCAGGGTGAGCACGCGACGTCGCTGCGACCGGCGCGCACGTCCGAAAAGGCGGGTCGGGTGCATCATGGTCCTCTCTCTCCCCCGGCGGGGCGTCTCTCTCACCCGAGATCGACTTCCGGGATCGCGCGGGTGAACCGGTCAACCCTGACATGCGCGGAATCCGCGCGTCGGGAACGTCTGGCACGGGCTCGCCGCGGGTGCGGGCGGGTTCTTGGGCATTGCAGGGTTCGCGGACCCTGCGCGGAGCGCTCGCCCCTACAATGGCTCCATGGCCACGCGGTTCATTCTGCTTTGCCCCGGACAAGGCGCTCAGGCGGTCGGTATGGGGCGTGCGTGGGCGGCGGCCTCGCCCGCTGCCCGGGCGTGCCTGGACGAAGCCGATGACATCCTCGGGCCGTTCCACGGCGCCCGGCTCTCCACCCTCTGCTTCGAAGGGCCCGCAGAAACCCTCAACCGCACCGACGTGAGCCAGCCCGCGATCTTTGCCTGCTCCGTCGCGAGTTGGCGCGGCATGCTCGACACCCGCTCCCTCGCCCCCAGCGACGCCCAGCTCGGCGGGTGTTCCGGGCTTTCGCTTGGGGAATACACGGCCCTCCACCTGGCGGGCTCGATCTCCTTCGGTGATGCTTTGGGGCTCGTGAGCCTGCGTGGCAGGGCGATGCAGCAGGCGGCCGAAGCAACGCCGTCGGGCATGGTCGCGCTCATCGGGGCAACGCCCGAACAGGCCTCGGAGGTCTGTGAGGCCGCGCGGGGCGAAGATGTGCTGGTGTGCGCCAACTTCAACGCCCCTGGACAAGTGGTGATCAGCGGGTCAAAGGCCGCGTGTGCGCGGGCGGAGGCTGTTGCGGGAACCAGGGGTCTGCGGGCGCAGGCTCTGGCGGTCGCCGGGGCGTTTCACTCCCCGATCATGGCGCCCGCTGCGGCGCAGCTTAGGGCGGCCCTCAGCCGGGTCGAGGTGCGCGAGCCGAAATGTCCGGTCATGTCCAATGTCACGGGCAAGGCACATGAAGGCGGGCCGGAGGCGATCCGTGCCCGGCTCGTCGAGCAATTGACCTCGCCGGTGCGATGGGAAGCGAACTGCCGGGCCATGATCAGCGGATGGACGGGAGAGTTTCTTGAGCTCGCCCCGGGGCGTACGCTGGCGGGGATGTTGAAGCGGATCGACCGGGCCTTCAAGGTGTCGAGCCTTGATGTGCCGCAGGAGTGACTCATGCAGATTTCCGGTGCCGTTGCGCTCGGCTTGGCATCCGTGCTCGTGCTGTCGGGCTCCGGGTGCGGCAAGAAGAAGGAAGCCCCCCCGGCGCCGGTCAATCGCGAACCTCCGCCCCCACCGGCGCCCGACCCGGTGATCATCAGTTCCATCATGGGGCAGGTGCACCCAGACGCGCGGGTGAACTTCGCGCAGGAGCATGCGCCGGTGGATCGCGACCTGGCGATCGGCATGTTGAGGTTGTGCGATGCCCTGGCGAGAAAGGATGCGGATGCGCTCCGCCCCTTGCTCGACCCGATCGGGAAGACCGCACTCGCCCAGGTGGAACAGGACTGGGGCAACACGGAGATCGAGGCCGTCCGGGTGGTCTACACCGACGCAGGGGCCAAGTCGTCCGGCGATGTTGAATCGGCGCCCTTCGTCACCGCGGTGAAGGCCACCGATGCCATTGTGCTCGTGTGGACCGCCAAACGTTTCGGCGAGGGCTGGGTCTTCTCCCCCGGAGTCTCAACGCCCGAAACCAAGCCTCTGGTGACGGACTGGGATGGCAAGTCGTTGTCGGACTACATGGGCGGCGCCTTCGGCTTGCCCCCCGAAATCGAAGCGCTGCTCACGTCGGACACCTCCAATATCCCGGTGCCGAGCGAGGTGCCCCCAAGTGTTCCCAGCACGCCCGGAGGCGGGGCCCCGCCCGGCGGACCTGCCGGTGGTTGACGCACGCGATTTCGGAGGCTTCATGTCAAGTGATCGTCGAGTCGCGATTGTGACCGGAGCCAGCCGCGGCATCGGACGTGCGATCTCGGCACGCCTCGCCCGTGAAGGGCGGCACGTCGTGCTGGTCTCCCGTTCGGCGGGGCCGCTGGAAGAAGTCCGGGCCGGGATCGCCGACGGGGGAGGCAGCGCGAGCGTGCTCGCGATCGATGTCGGGGATGGCGCGGCCCTGGCCAGGGGCATCGAGGGCGTCGCGGCGGAGTTCGGTCGAATCGATATCCTTGTCAATAACGCCGGAATCACCCGGGACAATCTCATTCTCCGCATGAGCGACGAGGAATGGGATGAAGTGATCCGGGTTGACCTCACCTCGGCATTCGTCGCGATTCGCGCGGCCTCGCGCCCGATGATGAAGGGCCGATTCGGGCGCATCGTCAACATCGCGTCGACTTCGGGGGTGGTGGGCAACGCGGGACAGGCGAACTACGCCTCCGCCAAGGCGGGCCTGATCGGACTCACCAAGACCGTCGCGCGGGAACTCGGGAGCAAGGGGATCACGGCGAACGTGGTCGCCCCCGGTTTCGTGGAGACGGACATGACCGCCAAGCTCCCTCCCGACCTGCGTGACCAATACGCAGCGCAGGTTCCGGTGCGCCGCCTCGGGCAGGCTGAGGACATCGCGGCCGCGGTGTCGTACGTTTCGAGTGACGATGCCGGCTACCTGACGGGGCAGGTCATCTGCGTCGATGGCGGGTTGACCATGGCGTAGCCGGGGACACGGCGGCCCCGACCAGCAAAAACACCTGAAGTCCGGGAACATCCGCCTCCGGGGCGGCCCGAACGCGGTATGCTCTTGTTCCCGGGTCGGAGAACCTGACCCGCGATCATGGAGAACCGCAATGACACGTCGCGCACGCGTTGCCGGGTTGCTGCTTGCTTCGGCGATCTTCGCCGCACCTTCTCTGGCGCTGCGTCCGCCGGCGGAGATCCTCTCTGAGCTGGACGCGGTGCAGATGCCCCAGTTCGACGCCTCGAAGCGCGGCGACCAGGCCTATCTCGCCGAGTTCCAGAAGGCACGCCAGGAGGCGAACGACCGCGTGATGGAGCTTGCCAAGGAGTTCCTCACCGAGGCCCCGGACCACGAAGAAGCCGGCAAGATCGGCGGCCGGCGCTGGCAGACCATGATGCAGTCGGGCCAGGGGCAGGCGATGATCGAAGAGACCAAGGACTTCGCGGCCCGCGAGGACGCCTTGGGTGTCGAGGCTGCGTACTGGCACGCCCTCGGATTCGTGCAGGGCCGCGAGACGCCGGTCGCGGACAAGATGGGCCCGGTTGAGGCCTTCCTGGCCAAGGCCCCGACTGACGAGCGCGGCGCTTCGCTGCTCGTGCAGACCGCCGACTACAGCCGCGAGATCGACCAGGAGACCAAGCTCAGCCTGTACCGGCGCTCGCTGGCGGCATTCCCCAACGCGCGGGCGAACAAGTATGTCGTGGGCCAGATCAGGCGCATCGACGAACTCAACAAGCCCTTCGAGCTTGAGTTCCAGGAGGCCACGAGCGGCGAGACCGTGAGCTTCGCCGACCTCAAGGGCAAGATCGTGGTCGTGGACTTCTGGGCGACGTGGTGCGGCCCTTGCGTCGGCGAGATGCCGCACATGAAGGAGCTCTACGCCGAGTGGAAGGACAAGGGCGTGGAGTTCGTGGGCATCAGCCTGGATCAGGCGGAGGAGAAGGGCGGCCTCGACAAGCTCAAGAAGTTCGTCAAGGACAACGAGATTCCGTGGCCTCAATACTACCAGGGCAACTACTGGGATTCCGAGTTCTCCGTGTCGTGGGGCGTGAACTCGATCCCGTGCATCTTCGTGGTCGATCACGAAGGGAACCTCTACTCCACGAACGCGCGCGGCAAGCTCGAAGAACTGATCCCCGAGCTGATGACCAAGCGCGGCGGAAACTGACCCCCTGCGCCGACTGATGGCGCCGCTCAAACCGCGATACCCGAGGGCGGGCTTTGGCTCGCCCTCGGTTCTTTTTGACCCGCGAGCGCGTGCTTGGCGCGCCCGAGGACTCCGTGGTAAGCTGCCCCGGCGGAGCGGCATTTCTCGTGGGGGACGCAACCATGCACAGTTCCCAGCCTCGGTTTTCACCCGAGACCGGCGAAGGCCAGAGCCCGATGATCCGGCACAACGCCGGACCGGGGATCGGCAAGCCCGCAGAGGCGCCGGAGCCGGCGGCGCCCAAGATCCGGGCCTTCGACCAGAAGCTCGGGGCCGGGCATACGGATGAACAGTGGAAGCGAACCCCCGCGCAGACGGGACAGGGGGCGGTGCACTGCCGCACGTTTCATTGCAAACTGAGTGAGGACGCGGTCGCCAACATGGACCGGCAGATCAATGAGTGGCTCGACGCGCACCCGACGTACGAGGTAAAGCTGGTCACCTCGACCGTCGGCGAGTGGCAGGGGAAGCTGCGCGAGCCGCAGATGATCGTCCAGGTCTGGGTCTGAGGTGATTGTCGGGCGTCCGAGGGTGTCACGGCCCGGGGCGCTTGATGTTCGCCCGTTCCAGCAGCCATTCCGGCGGTTCTGGTTTGGATACCAAGGCGACCGGGCCGTCCTTCGTCACGCCCCATGCCGTCAGTACGAACGTGTCAAGCCCGTCCAACGGGTCAAGAAGCGAGTGGTCGAAGAAGGGCACGCGGTCGCTCTCGAATCGCACGAGTTCATCGGCCTCGATCTTCCATCCCCCCTCGAAGGGGATCACCACGTTCTCTCCGGGGCGCACGATGATCGGCACGCGCTGAGACTTGGTGCGAAGGGCCACGGGCCATTGGCGGTTCTCGCCGCTGGAACTGATGACGAGCGCCGTGTAGGCGCCCGGGGGCACCCAGGCCTCGTACACGGGCGAGGTCGAGTGACGCTGGGTGAGTTGGGGCTGCGGGGCCCGGACCGGGGCATTCTGGGCTGAGGCGCCCGTCAACGCGAGCCCGATGGCCGTGATGCCGCCCACGACCCAACCCCCGCGTGCCAACCTGCGTCGAGTCATGCTGCTCTCCTGAGATGGGCCAGCGCGCTACCGCCGCGATCGGCCGGCGCCTGACACGGGTGTGTCCTTCGTATTGCCGCGTGCGAATCAGCGCCGGCTGCCGCGACCGAGTCCCCGGAAGCGCGGGAACCGGACGCGGATCCGAGGTTCCGGCTCTGGCGGGGCGGGCGCCACGCCTGCGGGCGTCGGCATCGCGTTCATTGCGGCCCCGGGGGTGTCGAATCCGCGGGTGGGCGCCAAGCCCACGTCGAACCATACATCCCACGCCCTGTCGATGCGTCGAACTGCGCTCGAGGGCCGGATCGGGGGCTCCGTGAGTTCAATGCCCGTCATCATCTGGTAGGCCATGATGACCACGGCGCGAACTTCCTCGGACTTGAGATCGGCAGACCACCCCTCGCCCCGCGTCGCCATTCGCAGGCCGTAGTGCTCCATGATGAGCGAGCCGTGCCGGTCCACCAGGATGTCGTCGAGCGCGAGCGGCCCATTCGGGATGCCGCGACCCTGGGCGAAATCGAGAGTCTCGAGGAGTTGCCGGGCCGCCCGCTCGGCCTCAAACACTCCCAGTTGGCCTCCCTTGAAGTCGAGCAGGCGGCCGAGAGTGAGCAACCCGTCCTGGTTGCCGGTGTACGGCGTCACCACCACCGGAAGCCCGGTGGCGCTGAACGCAAACTGCTCGGCCCGCAAGATGTGTGGGTGATTGAGCGCCCCGAGCCGTTCAAACCCCTGCGTGAACCGGCGTGATTCGCTCCGATCCGCGCAGATCGGGAACACGTGGATCACATGGCTCGTCTGCTGGCGGACATGGAGCCCGAGCCACCGAGCGGCGTGCTTCGAGGAATGCAGCCGACGCACCAGCCGGTACGGCCCAAAAAACGCGCCCTCGCGAAACTCGCTCATGCCCAAGACCCTGTCGGCATCCTGCCGGAACCCACGCGACGAGGCTCGCCGGCCCTCGCGACGCCCTCCGTGGGAGCGGATGATATCCACATCGGCTCACCGGTGAGACGGACTGGCAAAGTGCCGTTCTGGTTCTGATAGGAATCCGGGCTTGCGTGGCCCGGCGGGCCCCCACAGAACTTGAAGGCTCTCTTCATTCAGAAACAGAACGGATCGTCCGACAAGCCTCGCCGGCGTTCGGCGGTCGGTTCCGGAGTTCCGATCGCCTCGCGGCACACGGCCTCCAGGGCTTGGTGGAGGCGCTCGTGCTCGGGCAGGGCGTCGAGGAACTCCAACAAGTCGTCTAGGCGCCACTGGGGCGGATCGCCGGGCTTGAGCCGTGCGATGGCCGCGTCGCCGAGAGCCTCCCCCGCCGCCTCAAACCACGGGAGCGGCACTGGTCCGGAGACTTCGTCGCGCCGGATTCCCTCGCCTGTCCACGCGACTCCCTTGGGAGGATCGACCTGGGTCCGGATCACGACCGCCTCTGCAACAGCCACAATGGGCCAGCGGCGTCCCTGGGTCATCGGTTCGCGGGCAAGGACAAATATTGGCACACCTTTCGCCAAGGCCGAATCGCGCACCAGCCGCGCATCGGCCCCGATCATGGGGGGCTGAACGAGATAGCACCCCGGCGTGAACCGGCGCGGGAGGTTCCGGGAATTTTCCAGGAGTGCTACGTTGCCGGCGTCGCACGCCTGCTGACGGCGCAAACGGCGCGCCTCCTGCAATGGCAGGCAGATGCGGGCCATTCGCTCAAAGTCGCGGTGTCGCCGCGCAAGCAAGAGCGCCCGCAGACTGGTGCGTTCGGCGTCAAAGACCTTGGACTGGGAGAGCCACTGACTCGCGGTCTCCATCATCTCGTCGATTCGCGTGCCGGCATCCTGAGAGGTCTTGCGCTTCGGGGGCGTCACGCCGAGCCCTTTCCAAGGTCATCCACCACGCGTCCGAGCAAGGCTCCCCAGCGGGCGGCCTGCTCACCGAGGTCGAGTTCGACCTCGTCGGCGAGCGCGGACCACTCCTCCCGCACGAGCGCGGCAGAGACCGAACGCAGGCGCTGCGCGAGCGCCCGGGCCAACTCGGCGGCGGACGGCTCCCCCGCCTTGGCGTGGAGCGTGTCGAGGTCGAGGCCCACCAGCGCGCAGCCCCGAGAGAGCGCCGCGACGACCGCCTGCCAGGTCGAGACCACGCCCTCAAGCAGCGACCGGGCCCGGGTCAGATCCCCGGTCTGGATGGCGCGGGCGGCGTCGGCCTGGGCCGACCCGAGCCCTTCGAGCGCCTCGCGCGCGTCGAGGAGCACATCGCGCACCATCGCGCGCGGGTTGGCCGACAGGCAGTGCACCTCGGCGTAGCGCCCAGGGTGGTCGGAGGGGAACTCCAACTCCGCCTCCGAGAGCACGCGCCCGTCGCACTTCACCTCGACGATGATGCGGCCCGCGCCGCTGGCGCGGCGTACGGCCTCTTCGAGCGCCGCCTGAACGGTGGGGCGAGCGGTGACGAACGGAACGCTGTCGAGGTAGGCCTGCATGTGCGGAGTCTCCCATCGCGCGGGCAGATTGGCAAGCCCTTCAGACGCCGGATGCATGGCGCGCCGCTCGCCGGCGCTGCTTGTGGATGAGACGGATGTTTCGCCCGTAGATCACCAGGCCCGAGCTCTGACCAAGCACCCCCACGATGTCCTGACGCCAGATGAAATACAGGAACAGGCTGGCGCCCCCGAAGAGAGAAATCCACCAGAACGCCTCGGGGATGACGCTCTGGCGTCGGCGCTCGCTGACGATCCACTGGATGAGAAAGCGGCAGGAGAAGATCAACTGCCCCAGCAGCCCGACGCCGATCCACACCAGGCTCGCCCAACTGGTGATGTTGAACGCCCGGAAGAGCACGGTGCTGCCCCCCGTGAGGTGATCGGCGACATCATCGCCCATGATTGCCCGGAAGCGGGGCTCGTCGAGCACCTCGGAGGCGAACCCGCCGCGCCCGAGCACTCGGAATGAATGGACCGGCGCTTCGTCCGCGCCCTTCGTCCGGAGCACTTCGACCTGGGCGCGCGTCTGTCCGACCTGCACCTTGACGACACGCGCCCCCGGGCGCAGCTCGACCTCGGTCCGCGCGGGACGCTGGGCGTACACCAGCCACACCCCGAGAAAGATGAGCCCGGCCATCGCCAGGAGCGGTTCAAACTTGAAGCGCTTGCGCTTGGGCGGAGCCTCGGGGACCGCCGCGGGCGGAGTCGCCGCGCCGTCCGCCGGGTCGGAGGGATCGCCCGGGGCGGTCACGGTCGCACCTCATCGTGCGCGACCGGCCTGCGGCGCTTTCCCATCCAGCGCACGGAGAAGCAGTCGAACAGGCCCGGGATCGCCCGCTTGGTGATGCCCATGCCGTACTTGGTTTCACCCGCGGCGCGGGGGCGATGCACCACGGGCATCTCAATGACGGTGTAGCCCATCTGGCGCGCGCTGATGGGGATGAAGCGGTGCATGCCCTTGAACTCAAGGGGGATGGCGAGGGCGATCTCGCGGCGCATGACGCGCAGCGAGCAGCCGGTGTCGCGGATCGAATCCTTGAGAAGCCAGCGACGAAAGAGCCGGCCGACCCGTGAGCCGACGCGGCGCACGAGATTGTCGCGCCGGTTGCGCGATCGATCGCCCTGCACCATGTCCGCGCCCCGATCCCGGGCGAGCGCGAGCATCTTGGGAATCTCCGCCGGGTCGTTCTGGAGGTCCGCGTCCAGCGAGGCGACCCACGCCCCGCGGCAGGCGCGAAACCCGGCATGAAACGCCGCGGACTGCCCGCCGCCCTTTCCGGGAGGCGTGCGTGTCATGGCGGCGCATCGAAGCCACGGACGCTCCGGCATGAGCTGGAGCACGCGTGCCCGAGTCGCGTCGGTAGAGCCGTCATCGACGATGATGAACTCGAAGTCGAGTCCGTGCATCGCCTCGCCGACCTGGCGAACCAACTCCGCGACGTTCGCCTCTTCATTGTGGGCGGGGGCGACCACCGAGATGAGCGGCCCTGCGGGCGCGTCGGCCCTGGGCCCAAGGATAGGAACGCCCCCGGCACGTGCTACCCTGACCGGCGCATGAACCCGGATATGCCGTACAAGCTCGCGTGCCTGTGCGATCTGCGCGATGCGCAGGGGCGGCTGCTCCTGCTGCGACGAATCAAGGCGCCCAACAAGGGGCTCTGCTCCCCCATCGGGGGCAAGCTCGACATGGCGAGCGGCGAGTCGCCGGCGCTGTGCGCCCAGCGCGAGATTGAAGAGGAAGCGGGCATCCGGCTTCCGCTGGATCGACTCCATCTGCTCGGGCTCATCGCCGAAACCGCATTCGAGGGGCGAGGGCACTGGCTGCTGTTCTACTACCGCGTGCTCGGACCGGTGCAGGTCGAGGCCCGCACCATGAACGAGGGCACGCTGGAGTGGTTCCGGCCGGACGAACTGGAGGGGCTCCCCGTCCCGGAGACCGACCGGCGGATCATCTGGCCCCTGGTCAAGCGGCACGAGCCCAGGACTCCCGGCGGCATCCCGGGGTTCTTCAGCGTGCACATTGACTGCCGCGGAGGCGATCTGCGCTGGACGGTGGACCAGTCGATCCCGGCGACGGATGACGGGCCGCGGCATTGACTCCCCCGCCCGGCGCGGGATACTGCGGGAGCGGTCCCGGTAGCTCAGTTGGATAGAGCAGCGGTCTTCTAAACCGCAGGTCGGCGGTTCGAATCCGCCCCGGGGCGTTCGCGGGAGAGCCTGGTTCGGGCGTGCCCTGGGGCGCTTCACGCACGGGCTTCTCCATCGAGCGCGGAGCGGGGGCTACCCTGCCGCATGAGCCACACGAACGCGATGAAATGGGCTGAGGCCCACGAACAGGCGGGCATCGGTCGCCTCCTGGAATGGCTGCGGATCCCTTCGATTTCCACTGATCCGGCCTACCGCGGGCACGTTCGCGAGGCGGCAGAATGGGCCGGCGAGCACCTGCGTGCCAGCGGCCTCGCGGTGGAGATTTCACCCACCGGCACGCCCGACAAGCCTGGGCACCCGATCGTGCTGGCGACGTCAAGAGGCGATGCGCCGTATGCCGGTCCGCATGTCCTGTTCTACGGGCACTACGACGTGCAGCCCGTCGACCCGCTCAACCTCTGGGAGAACCCGCCCTTTGAGCCCGTGATCCGCCCCGCGACACCCGGCGGCCCCGGTGAGCGCATCGTCGCCAGGGGCAGCTGCGACGACAAGGGGCAGGTGATGATGTTCCTGGAAGCCCTGCGCGCCTGGAAAGAGGGCACGGGGGCAACCGCGGGTGGCGTGCGGTTCACGGTGCTGCTTGAGGGCGAGGAAGAATCCGGCTCGGTCAATCTCGACCGCTGGGTGCACGATCACGCGGCGCGCCTGAAGCCGTGCGATGTGTGCGTCATCTCAGACACCGGCATGCTCGCCCGGGGCCGGCCCGCCATCACCTACGGGGTGCGAGGCTTGTCATACAACGAGGTCACGCTCATCGGCCCGAACCAGGACCTGCACTCGGGGCTCTGGGGCGGGCGCACGCTCAACCCCAACAACGAACTCTGCCGCATTCTTGCGGGGCTCTGGGACGCCAATCGGCGGGTGACCATCCCGGGCTTCTACGACCAGGTGCGCGATATCGCGCCGAGCGAACGTGCCGAATGGAAGGCGCTGGGCATCGACCCCGGAGCATCCCTCAGAGAGATCGGGCTCCCAGCGAGCGCCGACGTGGGCGAAGCGGGATACTCGAGTGTGGAGCGAGAGTGGGCGCGCCCGACAGCAGAGATCAACGGGATTTGCGGGGGGTACACCGGCGCGGGGGCGAAGACGGTGATCCCGAGCCACGCGAGCGCAAAGGTGTCGTTCCGCCTCGTCGCCGACCAGAACCCGGCGGCGATTCGAGATGCCTTTCAGGCCTGGTGCCGCGAACGCACGCCCCCGGGCTTCCGCTGGGAGTTCAAGGACCACGGCACGGGGCACCCGGCCACGGTCGCAACGGATTCGCCGGCCCTCGCGGCGGCGCGACGCGCAATCGAGAACGCAACCGGAGTCCGGCCCGCGCTCATCAAGAGCGGCGGGTCGATCCCGGTCGCGGGGCTCCTCAAGGGCGTGCTCGGAATCGAGACGATTTTCATGGGCTTCGGCCTCGAGGACGACCGCGTCCACTCGCCGAACGAGAAGTTTGAGATCGAGTGCTACCGCATGGGCCTGCGCTCGCACATCGCGTTCATCGACGAGCTGCGCCGGATGACGAAGTAGGCGGGTGCGGGTGACGCCGACCCGTGCCGCGCATCGTCCGCCGCCCGCCCGTATCCTCCATCTCGCATGACCCGCGCGGCCCGGACCATTCTCTTCTCCGCCGTGGCGCTGGCGCTCGCCTGCACGCTGAGGCTGTTTGCGGCGGACGGTTCCTTTGCGTGGCCAGAATCGCGGGCTGTGCTCGACATCCGGGCCGAGCGCATCGCGGTGGGCGTGCTCGTGGGCGCAGCCCTGGGGCTGAGCGGCGTCATGCTTCAGGCGCTCTTGCGTAACCCGCTGGCCTCTCCCGACCTGCTCGGGCTTGCTTCGGGCGCCGGATTCGGCGTGTTGGTGTCGTATTACCTGGGGTACCTCGCCGGGATGGGGGTCGCCCCGATTCTCGGGCGAACCGGGCCTGCCGTCGCGGGGTCGCTCATTGCGCTGGCGCTCGTCTACCTGCTCAGCCAGCGCCGAGGGGCCGTCGAGCCCGTGAGCCTGATCCTGATCGGCGTCATGGTGGCCATCCTGGCCGGGGCGGGCACCCAACTGGTCCGTCACCTGCTCCCCGGGCAAGGACTCCAGGCGGCCCGCTGGCTGGTCGGCGCACTCCCGGATGATCTCATCCCCCTTGAGTTCTACGGCGCCGGAGGCATCGTGGTCACGGGGTTGGTGGGCGCGGTCGCGCTCGGGCCGGCGATGGACGCCCTGGCGCTCTCCGACGACGAAGCGGCGAGCGTCGGCGTCCGACGAGCGCGGGTGCGGGCCTTCCTGTTCCTGCTTGCGGGGCTGCTCGCCGCCGCGAGCGTGGTGCTGGCCGGGCCAATCGGCTTCGTGGGGCTGGTCTGTCCCCACCTCGCCAGACTGCTGGCCGGGCCGTCGCATCGCACGCTCGCGGTGGTGGCGAGCCTCGGCGGGGCCGCGCTCATCGTTTTCGCAGACACACTGGTGCGCCTGTTGCCGACCCCCTCCGGACGGCTTCCCATCGGCATTCTCACGACGCTGATCGGCGGGCCGCTCTTCGTGGTGCTGCTGCGCCGCGAACTGGCCCGGGGCAGCCTCGCCCGGTGGTGAATGCCCCCGACGCGCCGAGGCGGCGGCAACCTCGCCGAGCCGGGACTGTTTCGGACCTCACCCCCAGAAATGCGTGGAGAAACACCGGCGCGCCCGGCCTGGATCACGGGTTTCTGCGCATTTCAGGCCAGGGGGCCGAACGCGGCTTCGGCTCCGGCACGCGCCTCAGGATGGAGTTACCCTTGACGCAGTTCTCATTCCCCAAGCCGGAGCGACCCTTGACGCAGGGCACCGTGACCCAGATTCTCGCGCGGGCCAGCGCGGGCGACGCGGCGGCGGCCGACCAGCTCCTGCCCCTGGTCTACGACGAGCTGCGGGCGCTGGCCTCGGCCTACCTCGCCCGTGAGCGCAGCGCCCACACGCTGCAGCCCACGGCCCTCGTGCACGAGGCGTATGTGCGGCTGGTCAGCGCCGACACGGCGTGGACGGGCCGAGCGCATTTTCTGGCCGTCGCCGCCATCGCCATGCGCCGGGTGCTGGTCGATCATGCCCGGCGCCGGAACGCCGACAAGCGCGGCGGGGGCGTCGACCGGGTTGAACTCCTCGATGCCGACGCCCGGACAGACCGGCGCGACATGCAGATTCTCGAACTTGACGAGCTTCTGCGCCGCCTGGAGGCCCTCGACCCGCGCCGAGCCCGCGTCGTCGAGCTCAAGTTCTTTGCGGGCATGACCAACGAGCAGATCGCGGAAGCCCTCGGGCTGGCGCGTTCCACGGTCGCCGACGATTGGACGGTGGCCCGGGCCTGGCTCGCGGCAGAGATGCGCGGAGACCCCCGATGAGTGCGGACCACTTTCGGCGCGCCGCCGAGTTGTTCATCCAGATCCGGGGGGTGCCCCTGATCGAGCACGACCTGTGGATCCGCGACCATTGCGCGGGCGAGCCTGAAGTGGAAGCGGAGCTGAGGCGCCTGGTGGCCGCCCAGGACGCCCCGGTCCCTTTCGCGACGCTTGCGGAGGACCTTCGCCCCCTGCACGAACAGCTCTCCCCCACTGACACCCGCCTCGCCCCGAGCGCGGCACGCCCGCCGGACGCCGACGCCGCGAGCCGGATCGGACCGTATCGCCTCCTTGAGAAAATCGGCGAAGGCGGATTCGGCGTGGTCTACATGGCAGAGCAGGAGCAACCCGTCAGGCGGCGCGTAGCGCTCAAAGTAGTGAAACTGGGCATGGACACGCGCCAGGTTGTCGCCCGCTTTGAAGCCGAACGCCAGGCCCTCGCCCTGATGGACCACCCGGGTATCGCCCGCGTGTTCGACGCCGGAGCGACGGAGAGCGGACGGCCGTTCTTCGTGATGGAGCTGGTCAAGGGGCTGCCGATTACCGAGTATTGCGACCGGGAACGGCTGGATGTCGAGGCGCGGCTGCGGCTCTTCGTCTCGGTCTGCCGCGCCGTGCAGCACGCGCATCACAAGGGCGTCATCCACCGGGACCTCAAGCCCGGGAACATCCTGGTCTCGATGCAGGACGGACGCCCATCACCCAAGGTCATTGATTTCGGCATCGCCAAGGCGACGGCGCAGCCGCTGACCGACCGGACGCTGTTCACCGAGTTCCGGCAGATGCTGGGGACGCCGGAGTACATGAGCCCGGAACAGGCCGACGGCCTCTCGGCGGATATCGACACCCGCGCGGACATCTATTCGCTCGGCGTGATCCTCTACGAAGTGCTCACGGGCACCACGCCCTTTGACTCCAGCACGCTGCGCACCGCGGCGTATGCCGAGATGCAGCGGATCATCCGCGAGGTCGAACCCCCGAGACCATCGACGCGATTGCACACCCTCGGCGCCGGTCCGCGGCACGGCACCCGTGGAACGGCGCAGGCACGCGAACTCGCGGAGCGGAGGCGTCTTGACCCGGCCGCCCTGGCGCGGCACCTGCGGGGTGAACTGGACTGGATCGTGATGCGGGCGCTGGACAAGGACCGGGCGAGGCGATATTCCAGCGCCGCCGACCTCGCGGACGACATTGAACGCCATCTTGACGACCAGCCGGTGCTGGCGGGGCCGCCCTCGGCCTCCTACCGAATCCGCAAGTTCGCCAAGCGCAACAAGACGCTGATCGCCGCCGGCGCGGGCGTGACGCTGGCGATGCTCGGCGGGGCAGGGGGGCTCACCTACGGATTTGTCGAGGCGGACCGCCAGCGCGATGAAGTCGCGGTGGCCTACGACCGCCTGCTCGAGGCCCAGGGCTCGCTGCGGGATGCGCTGGCGCAGGCGAAGGCATCGCAGACCACGGCTGAAGAGTCTGCCCGGCGCGCCGACGCGGTCGCGGTCTTCCTTCGCGACATGCTGGCCAGCGTCGCCCCGGACGTGGCTCTCGGTCGCGACACCACGATTCTGCGGGGGATGCTCGACGAAGCGGAGCACCGGCTGCGGACGCAGCTCACCGATGACCCGGCGGTACGCTGCGAGATTCTGCACACGATCGGGTACACGCACCTCAAGTCCGGCGATCCAGCCCGGGCGGAGCCGCTGCTGCGGGAGGCCGCGGAACTCTGCGAGCAGTCCCGAGGGCCCGAAGACCTCAACACTCTCAGCATGTGGCTCGACGTGGCCGAGTCGCTCTCGGACGGCACGCGGGCGGCGGAGTCCGAGTTGATCAGCCGGCGGACGCTCGAACGCCTGATGAAGACCGTCGGCCCGAACCATCGCACTTCGATCGCCGCGATGAATGACCTCGCGGCGGGCCTGATGAACCGGCGGGAGCTTGTCGAATCCAGGGCGTTGTTCGAGGAGGCCATACACGCCTGCGGCGCTACCCTTCACCCGGACGATGAGCTCACGCTGCGGGTGCAGGCGAACTTCGCCAACCTGCTGCGTTCCGCCGACGACCCGCAGGGGGCCCTCGACATTCACCTGCGCGTGCTCGCGGCCCGCGAACGCACGCTCGGGCCCGACCATCCCTCCACGGTGCTCGCCGCGGGCCACGTCGCGTCGGACCTCGACGACCTCGGGCGATTCGAAGAGAGCGAACCATACTTCCTGCGGCAACTCAAGTTCTACCAGGGATACTTTGACGGCCCGAGCGTCATCACGCTCACGGTGCTGAACAACCTCGCGCACACCTACAGCTCGCTCAAACGGTATGACGAAGCCGAGGCCATGCTGCTGCAGGTCATCGAGCAGATGTCCGGGCTCATCGGGCCGGATTCGCAGAACACCGCCAGTTCGCGTCAGAACCTCGCCGCCCTGTATTTTTCGCAGGGGCGCTTCGCCGACGCCGTGGCGCAGCAAGACCTGGCGATCGACTCGATGCGGCGGACGCCGCCCTCGCTGCCATACCTCCTGCCGGCGGTTGAGATCTCCCGTGCTCGCTCGGTGTGGAAGCTGGGGCAGCCGGAGGAGGCCCTCGGCATCATCGCCTCTCGCTACGGAACGCTTGTCAGCACGCTCGGTGAGGCGCACGCCGTGACTCGGGCTGCGGCGAAGTCCGCCGCCGAGATCATGGACGAGCTCGGACGAGACTCAGAGGAGTGGTGGAACAAGGCCGGAGGCAGGCCCGCAGAACCACCCGGCGGGTCCGTGACTCCGCCGCCGGGCGAATGATGGCTCATGCCCCCGCCCCGCTCCCCCGTCGAATGGGCCCGTGCGATCCGCGACCTGGCTTCGCGTGCCCCCGCCCCGGGTGGCCCTTCGCCGTTCGAAGTGGACTGGTGGCTGCGTGCCGACCTTGAAGGGCATGGACCGGACGGGGGCGGAAATCGGCAGCCGCCGCCGGAGGCGCACTCCGGCGCGCCTCTTGATCTTCGCCTTTGGGCGCTCGCGGTCGCCCCGGCTGGCTTGCCTCATGCTTCGGTGGCTTCGCTCGTCGATCTCTCCGGCGCCGGGCCGCTCGCGCCCGACCTCCGCGTCCGGGGCATCGAGGTGTGGACCGAGACGGAGCTTTGCGCGCTGCACGCGCTGGATGCGCTCGCCCTGCGAACCGGAGAGGCGGCCATCGCGATCCGGTGCGATCGGGCTGCCGCGTGGCTGCTCCGCGAGATTCAACCAGACAATGCGACCAACCTTCCGTGGGCGGCGCAGATCTTCGTCCGGCGCTGGTGCGAACGGGGCGATGAGCCCGCATTGCTGTACGCCCAGGCTCAACTACACGCCTGCCGCGTTTCGCTGGGAGTGCCCGACGCCCGGTCCGCCCTCATCCTGCGACACGCCGCGATGCTCCTGGATGCGTTGCCCGGCCAACAATGACCCATGAACCAGACCCAGGTGACCCCGCCTTCTTCAGCCCCGTCGCGCCTGGTCCGCGCCCCGCGCGGCCCGGAGCGTTCGTGCCGAACCTGGCAGGCCGAGGCGGCGCTCCGCATGCTCATGAACAACCTCGATCCGGAGGTGGCGGAGCGCCCGGAGGATCTGGTCGTCTACGGCGGGCGCGGGAAGGCCGCCCGCGACTGGGCATCGTTTGATGCGATCGTGCGCTCGCTCCGCGGCCTTGCGCCCGACGAGACGCTGCTTGTTCAATCGGGCAAGCCGGTGGGCATCGTGCGCACCCACCCTGATGCGCCGCGCGTGCTGATCGCGAACTCGAACCTGGTGCCGCACTGGGCGACGCAGGAGCAATTCGATGATCTTGAACGGCGCGGGCTGATGATGTTCGGCCAGATGACCGCCGGGTCGTGGATCTACATCGGCACCCAGGGCATTCTGCAGGGCACGTATGAGACCTTCGCCGAGCTCGGACGGTCGCGCTTCGGAGGGGGTGAATCGCCGCTCTCGGGGCGGCTGTGCGTCACGGCGGGGTGCGGCGGCATGGGGGGTGCCCAGCCGCTGGCCGTCACCCTCGCGGGGGGCGCGTGCCTGATCGCCGATGTCGATGCAACGCGCCTGGAGCGACGGCGCGCGGACCGATACCTCGATGAGATCGCCCCGGACCTCGACACGGCGATTCGCGCCGCCGTCGCGCACGCGAAGGCGGGGCGGGCGCGCAGCGTGGGCGTCGCCGCGAACGCGATTGAATTGCTCGAACGGCTGCTCGCGCAGCACGTCACGCCCGATGCGCTCACCGACCAGACCAGCGCGCACGACCCGCTCGCCGGGTACGTGCCGGTTGAGTTCACGCTCGACCAGGCCCGGGCGGCGCGGGTCGCCGACCCGCAGGGCTACGTGCGGCGCAGCCTCGCTTCGATGGCGCGTCACGTCCGCGCCATGCTTGCGCTCCAGGCCCGGGGAAGCATCACGTTCGATTACGGCAATAACATCCGCCAGCGCGCCAGGGACCAGGGTGTGGCGGATGCGTTCGCCTTTCCCGGCTTCGTCCCGGCGTTCATCCGGCCTCAGTTCTGCCTCGGCCGCGGCCCGTTCCGCTGGGCGGCTCTCTCGGGCGACCCACGCGACATCTTCGTGACCGACCACGAGATTCTGCGGCTCTTCCCGCGCGAGGCCGGGCCGTATGAATCGCGCCTGCACGACTGGATTCTGGGCTGCCACGCGAACCCGGAGGCCCTGCTTGCAGGAGATTTTGAGCGCTGCACGCCGCGGTTTGGGTTCCAGGGGCTGCCGGCCCGGATCTGCTGGCTCGGGCTCGGGCAGCGCGACAAGGCCGGGCTTCTCTTCAACCGGCTGGTGGCCGAGGGGCGAGTGAGGGCCCCGATTGTCATCGGACGCGATCATCTCGATTGCGGCAGCGTCGCCAGCCCGAACCGCGAAACCGAAGCGATGAAGGACGGCACCGACGCCGTGAGCGACTGGGCCATTCTGAATGCGCTGGTGAATGCGGCCAGCGGGGCGAGCTGGGTGAGTTTCCATCACGGCGGTGGCGTCGGCATCGGGTACAGCCAACATGCGGGGCAGGTGATCGTCGCTGACGGCACACCCGACGCGGCACGGCGGCTGGAGCGGGTGCTGACCAATGACCCGCTCATGGGCGTCATCCGGCACGCCGACGCGGGCTACGACGATGCGCGCCGGTGCGCCGGGGAGATGGGCGTGCATCTGCCCATGAAGGGGCGGTGAGGCCGGCGCACCGAAGCACGAGCGAGTCGGCTCAGTCGGCGCTCCGGTTCGCCGCGCCTGCGCGCTTGGCGGCCCCAGGCGCTACATCCCGCTCACCGGCAATTCCTTGAAGAGCACCACGCGGGGTGAGTCTCCCGGGCGGGTGACTGCCGAGCGGTCGAGCACGAGCAGGAACCGGCGCGCGATGGTGGGCAGAATGGGGTCAGTCGGGGCCAGGCCCTCGACATCCTCCCGTGTGTAGCCGTGCATCACGAACCAGACCGCGAAATAGTCGCTGCGGGTGGTGGTGCTCCCCAGCACACCGTTCAAGATCTCAAGCTGCTCGTCGTAGTCGTTGGCGAGCCCATCGTCGCCGCCCGCGCTGCGCCGGAAGGGTTCGACACCGGCCTGATCGGTGGACTTGGCCTGCGAGGCGGGCACACCCGGGATGTAGGTGCCCAGCCGGTCGAAGTCGTTGCGGTTGGGCATCCCATCGCCCTGGGTGAGCAAGGGGTTGACTTGGCGCACGGCGAGCAGTTCGGCGGGAGAGAAGAACCCAAGCACCTCGCGCTGGCCGGAGATGTAGTTGGCGTTCGCACGCCCGCCGAAGGTGTCCGGCGCGGCGCTGCGTCCATCGCTGAAGTCGAGATTCGCGGGGGCGAGATTGTTGGGCCCGCCGGAGCCAGCGCGCGGCGTCACCAGTTTCTTGTCGCGGAACGCGAGCACCGCTGAGGCAAGATCAGTGCGTGAATCATGCTGACCGGCGGTGCGCCACCACCAGGACGTCTGCGTCTGCCCGGGCAAGGGGAAGGCGGTGGGCGTCAGCATGGGCAGCGTGCGCAGCACGGGGCGCGGGGCCGTGTTGATGTTCACGACCCCGGGGGTCGCGAAGGTGAGGTCGCCCAGGACTTCACCGAGCACGGTCAACTGGTCGAGCACTCGCATCGCCGGCGTCATGCCGAGGCCGAACACCACGTCGCCCTCCGCGGCGTTGGCATGATTGCGCGGCGAAGCGGGCGCCGCGTCCACGTGAGGCACGAAGGAGTCGAGGGCGATGCCGCCCCGGTCCAGCGGGCCGCGGGTGACCGGGCCGATGAGGGCGATGTTGGCCGCGGGGCGGGCCGTGGTGGGGTTGGGCTGCGCGCCGGCGCGGGCGTACATGGCCAGCGGGTGGGTGGTCGCGGGCGGGCTGGACTGGTCTGTGGCGATGGCGAGAGCCTCGCCGAGCGTCATCCAGCGGTCATAGTTCACGGTGTTGGGCGAGGCAGGGTCAGGAGAGTACGAAGGGCCGATGCCCATGACGGCGAGCGCATCGGCGACCCGCAGCACGTTGCGGTTCATCTGCACGGGCAGTTCGATGCGCGTGAGATTGGTGCCGAGCCCGGACTGGTTCTGCCCGAGGTTTGCCGAACCCGAAAGGTCCTTGAGCTCAGGGTTCTGATGCAGCCGCACGACGCTTTCGACGGCGTTGGGCGGGCCCGCGGTGCGGTTGACCACCTTGCTCAGGAACTCGCTGAACGTGAAGAAGCAGTTGTTCCGCCCTCCCTGGAAGTACGTGCGGTCGAGGGAGGTGAGCGGATCGAGCTTGTCCTTGTCGAACCCGTTCCAGTCGGTCGTCCAGCGGCCTTCGATGCACCAGCCGGGGAAGGCGAAGGTCGTGTTCGGGTCGAGCGTGGAATCGCTCTTGCGCCGGACGGATGCGTATGTGATAAGCGTGAGCCCGCGATTGAAGTTGTCCGGCGCGAGGTCCGCCTCCTTGCGGGCCAGGGCGTTGCGGATCTTGTATCCCCGCGCCGTGCTGCCGTTGAGCAGGGGCGCGAGGCGCAGGGTGCGATCAAGCGCGGCGGTGCTCGGATACTTCATCCGGTCCACCAGCTGATCGTTTTCGACGATGTTGTCCAGCGTGCCGTCTGCGGGGAAGTCATCGCCCGTGGGGCGCAGCACGCGCCACATGCGAATCTCATCCCCGATCTGCCCGCTGGGCCACAGGTTGCGGAACGCAAACTGCTCGGCCCGGGGCGTGGGGCCCGAGTCCACGCGCAGATCCTCGAGATTCGTGATCTCGTCGATCAGGATCATATTGGCGACGTCGCGCCCCGCGGCGATCTGGTTTCGCACGAATGCGCCGACCACGTCGATTGCGTTGGGGAGCACGACCCCGGTGGGGTCCACCTTGTCCCAGCGGCCCTGCATCGCGGGCAGGGGCTGCGAGGCGAAGAAGAAGGTCTTCGTCGCGCCGGCGCCGAGCGTCACGGGCTGGGGCGTCCGCCGGGCGTTGTCGGGCTCGGCGTAGATCACCTTGCCGCCGGCATCGAGCGCGAAGCCGATGCCGTTGAGCGAGTAGAACTTGCCGTTGAACTCAAGGTAATACGCGGGGCCGGCGGCGTCGCCGAGGGTGATGGGCTCATCGAACGGGTTGGTGATCTGAATGCCCACGAACTGGGCGAGGGCATCGTGGTTTGCCTCGCTGATGCGCGAGTCGATGGTCACTTCAGGGTCGCGCCGAGGGCCGGGACCCGGGCCCGGGCCTGCGCCGCCCCCCTGGGCCTCTTCATCGTCGCCGCCGGCGGCGATGGGCGCATCGGTATACATGAAGAAGACGCCGAGTTCGGTGAGGAAGGGCTGGCGCTCGATCCCGTACATGACCGCGGCGCGAGACATCGGGGTCTCGTCGCCCCCGGACGCGTTGGCGATGCGGGGTTCGCCCAGGTCGAGCCGCGCGGGGTCCATCCACGACGACCAGCCGTTGGTGCGGGCGGACGGATCAGTGGGATTATCGCTTTCGAGACTGGCGCGGAATGAGTCATCGACCAGCAGCGTGTAGACGCTGGGAGTGCCGTCAGCGTCCAGACTGTCCGCGAAGTTCACCGCAAGGTGCGCGGCAGTGCGGAGCGCAAACTCGTGCCCCCTGTACCCGAAGGCGAGCGTGCCCAGTTCCGGGCGCGCGGTGGGCTGCCAGGCGCCCTCGATGCCGGAATACGGAAGGAGGCCGTCTGCGTACACGCGGAACATCGCCGCGGGGCTGGAGGAGATGGTCCGCAGGTTCTGACGGAGTTCGGCGGATGAGAGCGCCCCGGCCGAGGGCACGACGCTCGAGAAGAGCGGGCGCGCCCCGCTGATAGTCGTGAGGTGCTGGCGGGTGTCCGCGGCGAGCTGCCAATACGCGTCGGCGTCGGTGTCGTCCCAGTCCGCGTCGCTGTCGGGCGCGGTCAAACGCTGGAACTCGTCGTGATTGTCGCGGTCGCCCAGTTCGGCCGCGTACTCGCGATTGGAGCGGAGCACGCCCACGTAGTTGAGCGCCGAGAAGCGACCGTCGATGGCGGCCTCGAGCTTGCTCTGCACGCGGGCGTCGTTGCTGCGATTGAAAGTGAGCAGTTCGAGCAGGTCGCCCTCGCCGAAGAGGTAGGCGTTACGGTAGTTTCCGTCAGCCTGCGAGATCGACGCGCCCTGTGACGCCTGCGCATTGCGGAGATATTCCTGGTGGCGCCCGATCGGGCCGAACCGCCACTCGGCGGGCGTACCGACGTAGTTCGTGATGCCGGGGGTGCCGCCGTTCACGTCGTGGGCACTGGTCAGATAGTTGCCGAGCGTCGTTTCATTGATGCCGCGCGGCGGCACGACGCCAACGAACTTCGAGGCCTCGAGGAAGTCGAAGGCCCGCGCCCCGATCGCGATGCGGTCTTCGAGCGTCAGGCCCCGGTAGTTCTGGGGCGAGTTCGTGTCAATCGCGCCGGCCCCGTCGCGGGGCATCTCGAAGAAGTGGAACGGATTCGCCCCCACCACGAGTTCAGACTCGATGTCCTCGCCCGTCAGCAGGCGGCGCAGGTCAACCTCGCCCGGGGTCAGGCCCACTGGGGCTCCGCCAATCGGCGCCTCGACGAAGTCGCCCGCGGTGTTGACGTTGACCTTGCCCGAGAGGTCGATCGCCTTGAACGCGAAGAAATAGCGCACGCTGCCGTCGGAGATGAGTTTGTTGCGGGATGCGCCGAGGATTGTCGCGTCGACAAGTTCCTGCCAGCGCGAATCGAAGATGCCGTCGCCGTCCGCGTCGGCGTACTGGTAGGGCGGGTAGGCGGCGTCGCTCCAGGTGAAGTTGCGGTCGGTGGTCGCGATCGCCATGCCGCGCTGGAAGCTGAACCAGTCGGCGGGCACGTTGGGGTCGGCATCGCGGCCGTCCCAGGTCTGCTGGGTGGCGTTGACGGTGGGCCCGCCGCTGCTCTGCGGGCGCAGGTTGAAGTCAAAGAGCGTGAGGTTGGCGCTGATGGTGTTCGGGCCGACGCCGGAGTCGATATCGAAGTTGTTGCGGAGATTGAAGAGGTTGACCGCCCGGCCGTCGGGGGCGAAGCAGGAGATCTGGCGGTAATCGCGCCGGTTGAAGAAGTCGGGGGTGGCACCGGGGGGGATGTCGGGCGGCGGGGCCGGCGGCGGGATGACAATGTCATCAATCACCGTCAGGTTCTCGGGCTGGTCGGTCGCCAGCCACGGGTCGCTGGCGCTGCGCCACGAAATGGTGAGCGTGTTCACCGGGTCGCGGCGCGGATCGCTCGCGGGGAGCGTGCCGGTTGTCTCGAAAGTGGTCAGGGCCGGGAAGCTTCCTTCAGGGCGGAATCGGCGGTCGTTGACCTGGCCCAGCGGCACCGCAGGGTCGCCCCGAACCGGGGCCCCGAGCTGCGGGCTTGAGAGCATCGCGGCGTCGGTGGATGGAAAGTCAATTGTTTCGCGCCGGAGTCCGTATCGGACTTGTCCCGTGGCGCTCAGGTCTTCCGGCGAGGCGAACGTCGCCAGCGCATCGGCGGCAACGATGCCGGAGATGTAGTCGCGGACCTGGTTGGGCACGGTTGCTTCGCTCGGTCCGTAATGCAGTTTGCGCCGATCCGCGGCCGCGCTCGTGCGCTTGTCACTCCGGCCCACGGCGGCGAAGAGCACCGCGAGCACGCTCATCAGCGCCAGCGTGCCGAGCACCAGCACCAGCACACTGCCGCGGCGCCCGTGCCGGACGGCGTGCGTGCCGCCCGCCGCCACGCGCACGCCGATTGATCCGGGCATGCGGAGGCCAGCGAGCACATCACGCCGCGCCCGGCGTCGGCTGGTCAATCTGCGAATGAGACCGATCATGGGCCATTCTCCCGTCCGGCGTGTGCCCGGCGCGTCTCCCCTGGCGCGCGAGGCTCACTCGTCTTTGCCCGTTTCGAACACGAACTGGTACGTCTGCTCGATGGAAGGATCGACCGCGTCGGCGAGCGTCACCGTGACGCGGATGAGCGTCGGCCATGCCCACGCGAGCTGCTCGAGGTCGTTTGCGTTCTGAGGCGCGTAGGTGGGGTCGTTGTAGCCGAAGTACGAGACGAGCGGCGCATCGGGTCGCGCCCCGGGCTGTCCGTGGATCAGCAGGTCATCGACCTTGTGCCCGTTGGTGTCGCCGAGGGGCAGGTAGCGCCCATTCTGCGGGTTGACGTGCAGGGCGGTCGCGGCGTTGCCGGAGGCATAGGGCGTGATGAGCGCCCCGTCGGCGATGCCATCGCTGCCGGTGTCCACCAAGGTTGAACCGCCGTACCAGATCGTCTGGCCCGAGGCATCGGTGAGGCCGAAACTCCACTCGACCTCGAAGGCGGAGCACCGGGGCAGGAGCGTGGACGACGTGAGCATCAACTGGTCGTTCAGCCGGTCAGCGGCCTCGAGTGATCCGGCCGCAAAGCCGCCGGGGCGGTTCGGGTCGAGCGTCTCAAGAAGGGCGGGGGGCGAAGCCTCGGCACGCATCCGCACCCCCTGGAGGTTGCGGATGCCTCCGGGGGTGTTGTCGAGCCCGAGAGAATCAGCCGGGAGGCCCTGCAGCATCCAAGCCTGCATTCCCGCGAGCGCATCCTGGCCCTGTGATGTGCCCAGATCGAGCAAACCGAACTGGCGCCGCGGCGGATTCGCCTCGAGGTCGCTGCCGGTGCGGATGTCATCGGGGAAGACCGGCGCAGGGGTGCCGGAGGTTGCGCCGTCGTTCATCGACGTCACGAACGCCCGGACCTCGCGAAGGTCGGTGGTGGCGATATCGAACAGGCCCGACGCGCACAGCGCCCACGGTCCGCGGTCGTACGCGCCCGACCGCAGGCTCGGCTCGGCGGGGGCCGCGGCCCCTGGCTGGCGCATGGCGTAGTTCACCTGCCGGAAGATGCTGGGCATCGCGGGCTGGAAAGCGATCTGGCGATCACCCTCGCGCATCTGGTCAACCTCGGTGCCGGAGTAGGGGAAGGAGAAGTTGAAGAAATCGGTCCGCGGCAGCTGAGGCTCCGTGGTCAGCGGCTGCCTGAGCAGTGTGACGTGACGGATCAGCGACCAGTCCGAGGCAAACTCGTTCGTGCTCAGGCGCTCGCCGAGCATTCCCGCGATGCTCCGGTCGTTGGGGTCCACGCCCAGCGATTCGACGCCGAGATCAAACTCGGGGTAGCGAACGGCGTTCTTGGCGGGGCCGGTGAGCGTCACTTCGCTGTACTTCGCCCCGTGCCCGATGTAAATGCGAGCTTCATTGCCCTGGGCCACGTAGCCCGCAGCGAGCGGCGCACGCGCCGTCGAGAAGCGCCCCTTGTGGAAGAACACCACTTCGTCCGTGCGCCGGTACTGCTGCTTGCTCGCGGACTGGCCGGCGATGAGCGGCACCTTGATCGGTTCGAAGGGCTGGGCGCCGCCCGTCGGCGTCGGCCCGGCATTGGCGAACTGATGCACGATCACGAGGTATCCGTCGCGCGTCATGGCGGCGAAGTCTTCGCGGAGGCGCTGTTCCAGGATGGAGGCGTAGCGGTTGAACGCGCTGACGCGCTTGCCTGTCGCCACGGTGGTGCCGGTCGTGGCAAAAATCTGCGCGATGCCCACCATGATGAGCAGCCCCGCCGCCACGGCGACGAGCAGCTCGATGAGCGTGAAGCCCCGATGGCTCTTGGGCGCCGTGCCTGCCCGCGTCGTGGTCATGGGTTGAACCTCAGCACGCGGACGGCCGCGGGCACATGGGGCGTGAGCACAAACTCACCGAGGTCGTCCGTCTGTCGCATCTGCACCGGCACCCGGCGGTCCACGATCACCACCGGCACACCGGGCAGGCTGGTGGTGTCCAGACCCGTGACCGCGTACACGTTGCCGCCCGAGTCCACCAGCTTCTGGCCGAGCTGCGTCGCCAGCTTCAACTCGGCGGCGGAGATCGACGAATCGAACGCGAGGCGGTTGCGGCGCAGTTCGCCCGACGCGGTTCCGTACGAGGCGCCTTTGTGGGGCAGAATGCGGAAGGGCGCGGCGTAGTCCCCCTTGCCGTCGTTGGTGATCCGAAAGGCCGAATCAATCCCCACGGGCACTCGAAGCTCGGAGGACTTGAGTTCGCTGGTGTTTCGGATCAGCACATCCGAGAGACGAAGCCGTTTGCCGAGGTTGACCCAGTCGCTCTGGCGCGTCCTCTGCCGCTCGGGGGCCCGCAACCCCTGGTCGACGCGGCGGACAAAGATCGCGAGTTCGATGGAGTCATCGACCGTCGCCTGGGGCTGACCCACGGCATTCGAGCCGGAGCGCACGCGCCGGGCGGCCACGTCCCAGACGAAGCGCGGCTCAGAGCCGGGCGTGTACGGACGCGGGAACAACCGGTCGCGCGCGGGCATGAGCACACCCGCGCTCCCCTGGCCCACCGTGAGATCGCCGGTGGCCAGGTCGATCGCGAGGCCGCCTCCCCCGCCTTCCGGGATCACCCACTCTCCCCGAGGGCTGAAGCCGGTGAGATCGACGACCAGCGCCGAGAACCCGCGTTCATCGCCGAGCGTCTGCGGATCTCCCTGATCGCGGAGGTCCGGCTGGTGACGCAGGGTGGTCTCCACCGAGCCGGCGACGCTCAGGCCCACGCTCTGGTCGCTGGCTTCGCGCTGCTGAAAGAGCACGACGGGAAAGACCGCGGCGAGCCCGAGAAGGCCGAGCGCGAGCACGAGCACCGCGATGAGCACCTCGATGAGCGAGAAGCCCCGGGGGGCGCTGAACGGGCGCCTGCGCTGCGCTGTGCATTGACCTTGAGCGTACATCGGTTCCCTCCGCAGCGGTCAGTCGTTGGTGCGAGCAAGGTGCGACAGCGAGCCGGTGTAGCGATCGACGAAGTACAACTCTGCCGCGTCTTCTTCAGAGATCGCGTTTGCGAGTTCCGAGGCCCACGCGAAATCAGGCCGGGGCGTGTCGTTTCGGCGCCATCCGGTGTAGAGGCACCCGGTGACGGTGTCCACGCCGCGCAGGACGGTCGCGCCGGAGGCCCGAATCGCCTTCACCATGTCGCTCACGTGGTAGAGCGCGATCGTGCGCACCGGGCGAGCGAGCACCGTGTCGGTCGCGAGGTCGCCGATCAGCCGCTCGCGCACGGCGGCGGTCATCGTGACGTCGCTCGCCATGGTGCGCACCAGGCGCAGGTGGTCGGGGTTGCGATCAGGCCGGCGAGAGGCCACGTTGAACGGCGCGCCCTGGCGGAAGTCGATCTCGGGAGAGGGGGCGTACACGAGCGCCTCGCCGCTCTCGGTCGAGATCGCGCCGGTGACGGCTTCAAAGCGGACCATGAATGTGCTGCGGTAGGGCCCCTCATCCGCTGTCTCGGGGTCGTAGAACCCGGTCTCCGGGAAGACCCACGAGGTCTCATCCGTCGGGTATCGACCGGCGGAGTACCAGGTGTAGGGGTCGCTGTCGCTGCTGGAGACGATGCTTGCGGGCGGGGCCAGCCCCACCACGTGCTGGCGCCGCGGCAACTGCACGGTCTCAAAGGCCGGGTCGCGGGCGAAGATCGAGCGAGATCGTCCGAACGAATCGGTGACGGTGCCCACATCGCGGTGCACCTCGACGGAGATGCGACCATTGGGGTCGTAGAAGAAGACCGCCGCCGCGTCGCGCCCGTCGAGGGACTGGATCGCCGCGTCCCGGGCGGCGCTCACCGCCAGCCGCAGCTGCGTGTCGGCCAGGGCGGCATTGGAGCTCTTCGCCATCGCGTTGAAGGCGGGCACCGAAGCCGCCACGAGCAGTCCGATGATGACCACCACCGCGAGCACTTCGACGAGCGTGTAGGCGCTGCGCCGCGGACCGATCCCGGATGTGACAGTGCGCCGCGTCACTTGCCCACCTCCACGATGTTGTCGCGCCACGCGCGGCGCTGGGCGGTTTCGAGGTTGGTCTCGCCCGAACCGAGCTTCTGCTGGAACGCCGCGAGGTCTTCGGTGCCGAAATAGCCGTCGTTGCCCGCCCCGACGATCGCCCACGCGGCGCCCGCCAGTTCGTTGCTCGTGTCCGCCGCGGACGCATCAAGGTCGGTGCGCGTCACGGGATCTTGGAAGATCTGCGGGATGTTCAGCACCTGTCCGCGCGACCGGACGGCCCCGCTCGTTTCCCCGTTCACCCAGCGGTAATAGCGGAAACTGCGCCCGTTGCGGTCGACGAGCGCCACCTTCGATGCCGGGGGCGTCCCGTCCGCCCCGCCGAAACTCACGCCGTGCTCGCCGTACTCCAGCGGATCGACGTACCCCTGCACGAGCCGCGACGGGTCGCGCGGGGTGAAGTACGGGTCCAGCACCCGGCCCCGCGGGTCAAAGAGCCCGTCACGGCGCGGCGTACGGAACGAGGGGCCCGGCTCCCCGTCGATCGGGTCGCCGTCCGTGTCGTTCACCTGGCACGCGCCCATCAGGTAGTACGGCAGGCTGAACTTGCTGTACCGCTTGGCCGCGTCCACGTCGGTGTTGCGCTGCGCGAGAAAGTCCTCGTCACGCACGATGGGCCCGAGCAGGTTGGTGTCAAAGGGCCCGTTCGAATCGTCGAGAGCCAGCGGGCGCCCGTCCACGATCAGGGGCGGTAGGAATCCGAGTTCGTTCTCGAACTGCTCGACCGCCACCTTGAGCGAGGCCGCCGTCTGCGCATCGACATTGCGGCGCGCCAGGCGCATCGCCCCGCCGACGCCGACGACCAGGATCGCGATCAGCAGCCCGATCACCGCGATGGTGATGAGCAGCTCCATGATGGTGAACCCTCGGCGCATGCGCCCCTCCCTGGGGCGGGATAGCCCGCCCGAGATGCCCGTCCTCACGAGGTCTGCAGCGATTCGATCATCGCCACAAGCGGCAGGAACATGGCGACCACGATGGTGCCGACGATGCCGCCGAGCACCACGATCATGAGCGGTTCAAGGATCGAGACGAGCGAATCGACGGCCACGTCGACCTCTTCCTCGTAATTGTCCGCGATCTTGAGCAGCATCGCGTCCATCTCGCCCGTCTCTTCGCCCACCTCGATCATGTTGGTGACGATCGGGCTGCACGTCTTGCTCTCACGCAGCGGCCCGGCGAAACTCTCGCCCTCGCGGATTGAGTCGTGCACGTTTTTGAGTGCCTTCTCAAAGACGTAGTTGCCGCTCGTCTCGCCCGTGATGGTCACGGCTTCGAGGATCGGCACGCCCGCGGAGATGAGGGTGCCCAGGGTGCGGGTGAAGCGGGCGATGCAGGTCTTGCGGATGAGTTTGCCCATCACGGGCATGTAGAGCAGCACGGTGTCGGTCGCGGCCTTGCCCGGGCCCGCTTTGCGGATGAGCTTCCAGAAGATGATGAAGATGAACGGTGAGAGCCCGATGAACACGGCGCCGGGGATCTGCTGGCCGGGGTTGCCGTCGGGCAGCAGCGGGCCGCCGGTCCACTTGCTCACCCGCACCAGGCCGGTGGTGAGGGCCGGCAGTTTCACGCCGAACTCTTCGAAGATCTTGGTGAACTTGGGGATGATCGCCACCATGATGAAGGTGAGGATGACGATGGCGATGGTGATGACGACGATGGGGTACACCATCGCGCCCTTGACCTTGCGCTTCAGCCGCTGGGCCTTCTCCATGAACTCGGCGAGACGCTGGAGGATGACGTCCAGCACGCCGCCGATCTCTCCAGCGTTCACCATCTTGGTGTAGAGCTTGTTGAACGCCTTGGGGCTCTTGCTCATGGCCTCGGAGAGCGATGCGCCGCCCTCGACCTCTTCCGTGACGTTGAGGAGGCAGACCTTGAGCGGCCCGGGCTTGGTCTGGTCTTCAAGAATCTTGAGCGACCGCAGAAGGGGCAGGCCGGCGTCCTGGAGCGTGGAGAGCTGGCGCGTGAAGAGCGTGAGCTGCTTGGCCTTGACGCGCCCGAAGCCGATGCCTCCGCCCTTCTTCTTCTTGGGCGTCGCGCTCGGCACGCCCTTCTCACCCTCGGGCTTCTTGCCCTTCTGCGCCTTGACCTGCGTCGGGTACAGCCCCTGGGACTTGATCCGGGCGATCGCATCGGCGCTGTCGTTGGCCTCGACCGTGCCTTTCTGCGTCTTGCCCGAGGAGTTCAGCGCCTCGTACGTAAACGTTCCCATCGAACCGCCTCCCCATCATCCGGCCCCAGCGGGCCGTTCGATACGTGCTCTTGACTCCGCGCTGCGCCGAGCCTGCGAGGCCTCGGCGCAATGTCCGGCCTCATCAATCTTCCATGATCGTCTCACGCACCACCTCGTCGATGGTGGTCTGTCCTTCGAAGATGGCCAGCAGACCGCACTCGCGCAGCGTGCGCATGCCGCGCTTGCGGGCGTGGTCGCGGAGCACCGCGGTGCTCGCTTCCTTCATGATGAGCTCTCGCATCTCGTCGTCCATCACCATGAGCTCGAAGAGCGCCATGCGCCCGCGATACCCCGAGCCGTGGCAGTTGTCGCACCCCTTGCCCCGGAAGAACTTCTTGCCGCGGACGTCCGCCGGGCGGAGCTGGAGCTCCATCAGTTCCTCTTCGGACGGCTGGTACATCTCCTTGCACTTGGAGCACACGGTGCGCACCAGGCGCTGGGCACACACGCCCTCGATCGTCGCCGTGAGCAGGAAGGGCTCCATGCCCAGGTCGATGAGTCGCACGACCGAACTCGGCGCATCGTTCGTGTGCAGCGTGGTGAGCACGAGGTGCCCCGTGAGCGATGCCTGCACCGCGATCTGCGCCGTCTCCCCGTCGCGGATCTCGCCCACCAGGATGATGTCAGGATCCTGGCGGAGGAAGCTGCGCAGGCACTTGGCGAACGTCAGCCCGAGACTCTCGTTGACCTGGCACTGGCACAGCCCGTCGATGTCATACTCGACCGGGTCTTCCGCGGTCAGGATCTTGGTCTCGATGTCGTTCAGTTCCGCGAGCGCGGCGTACAACGTCGTCGTCTTGCCCGAGCCTGTCGGACCCGTCACCACCACGATGCCGTTCGGTTTGCCGATCAGTTTGCGGAACTTCTCCAGGTCATCCTCGCGGAACCCGATGCGGTCCAGTTTCAACTGCACGTTGCTCCGGTCCAGCACGCGCATCACGACGCTCTCGCCGTAGATCGTCGGCAGCACCGCGACGCGCAGGTCCACCGGCCTCCCCCCCACCGTCAGCTCGATGCGACCGTCCTGGGGCATGCGCCGCTCCGCGATGTCAAGGTTCGACATGACCTTGATGCGGCTGGTGATCGCCGGGCCGAGGTGCTTCGGGGGCGGCACCATCTCGTACAGCACCCCGTCAATGCGGTAGCGCATCTTGAACTCGGCCTCGAAGGGCTCGAAGTGAATGTCGCTCGCCCGGTCCTTGATCGCCTGCAACAGGACCAGGTTGAGAAGCTTGACAACCTGGTTGTCCTCGGCGGCCCCCTTGAGTTCGTCCAGGTCGATCGAGTCGCCCCGGTTCTCCAGGCCCTTGAACTTCTCGTTGGTCGCCATCGCGCCCACGAGGTCCACGATCGCCTCCTGCTTCGAGTAGTGCTTGGCAAGCAGTTGGTCAATCGAGGCGGGCTCCGTCACCACGGCCTCGACGTTGAAGCCCATGAGCAGGCGAAGGTCATCCACCGCCTGAAAGTTGTCCGCCCCCTTGAGTGCGACCTTCAGGCGCTTGCCCTGGGCGATGTACTCAATCGGGATGATCTGGTACGCCTGGGCCGTCTCCGAAGGGATGACCTCGATCGCCTCGGCCGGGGGCTCGAAGCCGGTCAGGTCGACAAACTCCATGCCGGCCTGCGCCGCAAGGCCCGCCGAGATGTCCTTGGCGGTGCAGTACCCGAGTTCCTCCAGGAGTTTCCCGAGAGGAACCTTCCGGGTCTTCTGGACCTCAAGCGCCTCGTGGACCTGCTCACGCGTCACCTTGCCCATCTTGGTGAGGACGCGGCCGATCTTCCGACCCTTGAACTCCGCCGCATTGAACGCCGTCTCAGCCATAACCCTCCGCCGATCTCGACCTTTCCGCCCCGAGTTTCATGGGCGTCGCCGCCACCGTCTCGGTCGGGCGATAATGCAACCAACATCGACCGGACGATGGTCGATTCGTCCAGTCTACCCGATCGGTTCGTGCTGCATTCGCGCCAAAGCCCGCAAGTTTTGACGCGACACATGGATAATTGCGTTTTCACATCTCGAATTCTTCCCGGCCACGATACGGGCCGTAAGATAGAGCGTGCGGCTCAGGCCGTCTCGTCGTCTTCGTCCCACTCAACCCGGCCCACGGTGCGGCCCAGTTTGTGAACCTTGTCCCTCAGGTCAGCCGGATTCTTCGCTCGATCCACCATTTCCTCGGCGGAGATCTTGCCTTCGGAATAGAGCTGCCAGAGGTGGTCGTCCAGCAACTGCATGCCGAACTTCTTGCCGGTCTGGATCATGGAGTCGATGCGGAAGGTCTTGGCATCGCGGATCAGGTTGGCGATGGCCGGGGTCACGACCATGAACTCGTACGCCGCCACCATGCCCGGCTGGTCGATTCGGCTGAGCAGGGCCTGGCTGATGACCGCGATGAGGGCTGTGGACAACTGGACCCGGATCTGGTTCTGCTGGCTGACCGGGAAGGCGTCCACGACGCGGTCGATGGTCTTGGCAGCGCCGGTGGTGTGGAGGGTTGCGAAGACCAAGTGCCCGGTCTCGGCGGCGCGAATGGCCGCCTCGATGGTCTCGAGGTCGCGCATTTCGCCCACCAGGATGTTGTCAGGGTCCTGACGAAGGGCTCGGCGAAGGGCTTCGGCGAATGACGGCACGTCGTTTCCGACCTCGCGCTGGTTCAGAATCGACTTCTTGTGCTTGTGGTAGTACTCGATGGGGTCTTCCATCGTGATGATGTGGTGATCCATCGTGGTGTTGATGTAGTCGATCATTGTGGCGAGCGAAGTGGTCTTCCCCGAGCCCGTAGGTCCGGTAATCAGGAAGAGTCCGCGGGGGCGCCGGATCAACTCGCGACACATTTCAGGCAGACCGATCTGCTCAAAGGTGAGCAGTTTGTTCGGGATCTGACGAAGCACGATCGCGAGGTCCGCGCGCTGGCGAAAGACCGACACACGGAATCGAGCGGCATCGCCGTAGGCGAAGCCGAAGTCGGTGCCGCCCTCTTCCTGAAGTTCCTGCTGGTTGCGTTCCGGGGTAATCGCCTTCATCAGGCCCACCATGTCGTCGGAATCCAGGATCTTGGTCTGGAGGTTCCGCAGGCGACCGTGAAGGCGGATGGTGGGCGGGCGGCCCACGGTGAGGTGAAGGTCGCTGGCGCCGGTCTTGACGACCGTGTCGAGCAACCGGTCAATCTGCATTGAGGACATCTGGCGAACTCCCGGACATCTCGCGGCCTGATGCCGCGCTTGGTGAGGCGTGACTCTTCGCGACCGGGATTCGATCCGGTCGCACCGGCGTCAATGTTCCTGCTGGGCCATTTTCGCGACCTCGTCACAGGTCGTGTTTCCCGCGAGAATCTTGTTGCGGCCGTCGTCCACGAGGGTCTTCATGCCCGACGCGATGGCGGCCTTGCGGATCTCCGAGACCGGGGCCTTGTTGAAGGCGAGGTCGCGGATCTGGCTGTTCATCTGCATCATCTCGAAGATCGCCCGTCGCCCGCGGTAGCCCGTGTTGGCGCAGTTGGCGCACCCGGTGCCCTTCATCAGTTTGCCGGCGGCCATCTCCGGCGTGAGCCCGACCAGGTGCATCAGCTTGGGGTCCGGGGCCGGGTCGGGGGCCTTGCACTGCGGGCAGATCACGCGGATAAGCCGCTGAGCCATGACGGCCTGGATCGAGCTGGCTACCAGGAAGGGCTTGATCCCCATGTCGATGAGACGGGTGATGGCGCTGGGCGCGTCATTGGTGTGCAGGGTGCTGAACACCAGGTGCCCCGTCAGGGCGGCCTGAATCGCGATCTCGCCCACTTCACGGTCGCGGATTTCGCCCACAAGGATGATGTTGGGCGCCTGACGGAGCATCGACCGCAGGATGATCGAGAACCCGAGCCCGATCTGCTCCTTGACCTGGCACTGGTTGATGCCGGCGAAGTTGTATTCCACCGGGTCTTCGGCGGTGATGATCTTCTTGTCCGGGCGGTTGAGCACGTCGAGCGCGGAGTAAAGGGTGGTGGTCTTGCCCGAGCCTGTGGGGCCCGTGACGAGGAAGATGCCGTTGGGGCGCCGGATGATCCGGTTGAACGCCGCCAGGTTATCGCCTTCGAACCCGAGATTGGCCAGGCCGATTCGGGCCGATTCCGGGCGAAGAATACGAAGCACCACGCTCTCGCCGTGATACGCAGGGCAGGCCGACACACGGAAGTCGATCTGCTTCTCTTCGTAGGGCAGTTTGATGCGTCCGTCCTGCGGCACGCGCTTCTCGGCGATGTTCATCACGCTCATCAGCTTGATGCGGCTGAGGATCGCGTTCTGCATTCGCTTGGGGAGGTTGTCGCGCTCAAGACACACACCGTCGATCCGGTAGCGCAGGCGCACCCGGTCCGCCATGGGTTCAAAGTGGATGTCGGAGGCGCGCATCCCGATGGCTTCCCGCAGGATGCGGTCCACCAGCCGCACCACCGGCGCATCTTCGCGCGACACGTCGATGGATTTGTCCATCGAGCGGTCCACCGAGCGGTCGATGGTCCGGTCGATCGATTCTGAAACCAGGCTTTCTCCGGGGGCGATCTGGCGCTGGGCGCCCCCGCCCGATGCGCCGCCTCCCTCAATAAACGCCTTGATCTGACCCTTGGCGGCCAGTCGCGGCTCAATCTCCATGCCGTACCGGAATCGAAGCATGTCCATGAGCTCGAGGTCCATCGGGTCATGGATGACGAGCTGGAGCTTGTTTCCGACCTTTCCGAACGGCAGGATCGTGTGCTTCTTGATGAGGTCGCGGGCGATCAGCTTCATATCAACCTTGCTCCCCACTCCCTGGGCGCTGAGGTCGACAAACTCCATCCCAAACTGGTTTGCCAAAGCCTTGGCAACCTGATCTTCTTTGGCGAATCCCATTTCGACGAGGACATCACCCAGGCGACGGCCGCTCGACAGGGCGGCGGCGGAGGCCTGATCCGCCTGTGCCTGCGAAATCATGCCCCAGCCCACCAGAATGTCACCGAGTTTCTTGCGCGATCGTGCCATGACCTTCCGTTCACCCCTGGGGCCAAACCCCGACGAAATCCGCCCCAGGTGCCGGCACCGGGGGGAGCATGGTACCGACACCGGGCACGGTCTTCGAGCCGCCCCTGTGGAAACCTCGCCCGGAGCACTGCTCCACTGCTCCCGCGCCTATGAATCCTTTGTGTTCGGGGACTCCGAGAGAAACCGGCTGCCCCAGACCTGCGTGCCCCCGCCTTCGCCTGCTCAGGATGACGCCCGAGACCAGGCCAGCCCGTGAGAACCCCGTGACCGAAGCCCGACCTCCTCGAATCCTGATTACGGCCGGCCCCACTCACGAGCCCATCGATGCCGTTCGATTCATCGGAAACCGCTCCAGCGGTCGTCTCGGCATCTCCCTGGCCGAGGTGGCCGGCCGCCTGGGTTGGGACGTGACGCTCCTGCTGGGCCCCACGCCCACGCAACCTTCCGATTCGTCCCTTCGGGTGTTCCGGTTCCGCACCTGCGCGGACCTGGACGCCTTGCTGCGGGCCCACGCGCCCGAGGCCGACGTTCTGGTCATGGCCGCGGCGGTCGCGGACTACCGCCCAAAGGTCTCCGGCGACATGCTCTCGGGCAAGCACCGCCGGACGGAGGGGGGGATGACGATTGAACTTGAAAGCACGCCGGACCTGCTGGCAGGATGCGCGGCCCGCCGCCCCGCGGGGCAGACTATCGTAGGCTTCGCACTCGAGCCCCGGGCCGAGATGCTAGCGTCGGCCCGCCGAAAGCTTGAACGAAAACGCGTGGACATGATCGTCGCCAACCCGTTGGAGACCATGGACGCCCCCACCATTGAAGCCGTGGTCATTACCGGGCGTGATCCCGAAGGATTCGCAACCCCGGGACCCATCGCCAAGGATGCCTTCGCCCCCTGGCTTCTCAACATCATCTCGGAGTTCCGCCGTGCCTCCACGACCTGACGGTCCCTCCCCGCGTCGCGGCGGCCCGCGCAAGCCTTCGTTTCAGAGACCCTTCGACAATGACCCTCGATCGGGCGGCGCCGGCCCACGAGGGCCGCGGTCCAATGACCGTGCGACAGGCGGCCCTCGCCCGCGCGTGGATCGCCCTGCGGGCCCGGTCAGTCGAAGGGGGCCGCGGGACTCCGAGCCTCCGCCCGGCCGTCCGGCTCGGGCGGGATCGCGCCGGAACGAGGCGCGCCAAGTCGGCCCTCGCGGCACGGGGCGATCCGGATTTCAAGCCGCCGGGGATGCCCCGACCTCAAAGCGCGTGCCCACGGCGCGTGCGGCCGGAAACTCGAAATCCGGATCGGCGACCCCCGCGGCTCGCGATCGGAAGGGGTCTCCGGAACCCGGCGATTGGGTGGCGCGCGGCGTGCGGCTGATCCACGCTTCACCCGGCGTCATGGTCTTGGACAAGCCGCCCGGCATGCCGGTGTCGCTTCGCCCGGGTGAACGTGTAAAAACCGCGCCGAGGACTTTGACCCTGGTTGCGGAGCAGGTGGCGAAACTCGTGCCCGTGCTCGCGGGGGGCAAGCCGCGCCCGGTCACACCCCTTGACCCGGAAGCCTCCGGGTTGGTGGTGTTCGGGCTCGATGACGACACCGCGTCGAGCCTGAAGGAGTACTTCCGATCGGGCGACGCCCCGCGCACGGTGCTCGCCGTGATTGAGCCCATCGGGCAAGGAAGCGCGACGCCCGCGGATCTTCCCGAGCATGTCAACCTCACGGTGGAGATGCGATCCGACGCGAGGGGCAGAGTCGGGCCCGCGGTCGGCGAAGACGATGCGAGGGGCAAGGCCGCGCGAACCTCGATGAAGGTTCTGAGCCGAGGTCGAACACGGGCGGTCGTGGAACTCACGCTGCACACCGAGCGTCCCGGGCAGGTGCACATCCATTTGCAGACCATCGGATGGCGCGTGGTCGCCGAGCCGACGCGCGCGGACGGCCGGCCGCGCCTCCTTCTGCATCTGGCGCGCCTGACGCTCCCGGGCGAGCCGAAGGGCGGCCCGGGACCGGCACTGGCGCTCCCCGCGCCGCCTTCGTTCGTGCTCGCGGCAGGAGCCCCGGTGCCGGACGCGCCCGGCGCGGTCGCCCGCATGGCACGCAAGGGGCAACCCGCCGCGAAGGACGACGGGCCTCGCCCCGGTGGACCCGCGGCGCCGGTGCAGCCCGCGCAGAGTTCCGCCGCCCCCGCGCCCGGTGCGCCGAAATCTTGGGACCACGTCGCCGAGTGGTACGGCCGGCATCTTCGGTCGGGGGCCGGCGATCACCACGACGACCTGATCGTTCCCGGGGTGATCCGGCTGCTCGGGCCGGCACCGGGGCAGCAGATCCTGGACATCGCGTGCGGCGAGGGTCTGCTCTGCCGCGAGCTCAGCGCACGGGGCGTGGACACGGTCGGTGTTGACCTCTCGCCTGCGCTGGTCGATGCGGCGCGGGAGGCCCACCGCGCGGCGCGATACGAAGTCGGTGATGCACGCTCGCTCGACGCCGGCGCGCTGGGGACGTTCGACGCGGCGGCCTGCGTGATGGCGATCATGAATATCGACCCGGCCTCTGAAGTCCTGAAGAGCGCCGCATCGGTGCTCAAGCCCGGCGGCACGTTGGTGCTCGTGCTGCTGCACCCGGCCTTTCGGACGCCGGGGCGGACGAGTTGGGGATGGGACTCGGGCCAGCCCGCGCGCCAGTACCGGCGGGTCGATGCGTACCTCTCGGAGTCGCGTAAGGAGATCGTGATGAACCCCGGGGCGGCTTCGTCCGGGGCCGAACCGGTGACCACCGTCACGTACCACCGCCCGATCGGCGCCTATGTGAACATGCTCGGCGAAGCGGGCTTCGTGGTGGACGCGATGGAGGAATGGGCGAGCCGCCGGGTGAGCGAACCGGGGCCGAGAGCCAAGGAGGAGAATCGGGCGAGACTCGAGTTTCCGCTGCTGCTGGCGATTCGAGCCAGACTGGCGGCGAACGTGGACGCATGAGTCCGCGCGATGTATGACACCGTCGGGCCACTCAACGCGGGCGCGGGAAGACCGCCGCACCGGATTCGCAAAGTCTCGCTCTGCGAAAAAATGCGGGGCGGCCCGCATGGACCGCCCCGCACGACTCGGAAGGATGACGTCGGCTTGACGTCGCCGCTCAGACTTTGAACTGCGACACGAGCCGCTGAAGCGCTTCCGCCTGCTGGCTGAGGCTCGCGGCTGCCTCGGCTGCCTGCTCGGAGCCCTGGTTGCTTTCGCGTGTGACGGCAGAAATCTGCTCGATCGAGCGGGCGATCTCAGCGCTCGCGGCGGATTGCTGTGATGAGGCGGCGGCAATACCCTCGATCATGCGCACGACCTGGCTTGAGGCGTCCATGATGCGAGTGAGGGCCGAGCCGGCGGAGTTGGCGAGCTCCACACCCCGTGAGACGCGGGCGCTGCTGGCCTCGATGCGGGTCACTGCCGTGCTGGTTTCGCCCTGGATTTCACGAATCGATCCGGCGACCTCCTCAGTGGCACGCTGCGTGCGTTCAGCGAGCTTTCGGACTTCATCTGCAACCACAGCGAAGCCACGTCCGTGCTCGCCGGCCCGGGCTGCCTCGATCGCGGCGTTCAGGGCGAGGAGGTTGGTCTGATCGGCGATATCGTTGATGACGCTGATGATCTCGCCGATCTTTTCACTCTTCTGCCCCAGGCTGGTGACCGCCTGGCTCGACTGGTCCACCTCGGTGCTGATGCCGCGGATCTCGTCGACGGTATCGGAAACGACCTGCCCGCCGACCTGGGCCTGCTCCCCGCTGGAACGGGCGGCTTCGGTGGCTTCGCGGCTCTTGCCCGCGACCTCGGAAACGCTGGAGGCCATCTCCTCCATGGCGGCGGCCACCTGGCCCGCCTGCTGCTGCTGCCGGGAGAGCCCGGCGGCCATTTCTTCGGCGCTGGCGGCGATCTGCGTCGCGGCGCCGGCGACCTCGTGAGTTGCGACCGAAACCTGGCTGATCACGCCGCGCATCGAGGCCATGGAGTCGTTGAACGCCTTGGCGAGGGAGCCGAACTCATCCTTCTGCTCCACGGCGATCTTGGAGGTGAGGTCCGACCGGCTGAACTGCTCGATCGCGGCAAGGGACGCGCTGATCGACCGGAGAATGCCTCGGCACACCGCGAAGCTCGCGAACGTCACCGCCGCAATCAGCACGCCGAAGATGCTCCAGAAGAGCGTGGTGCGAGATTTCAGAATACCAAGGCTGGTCTTCTCGGTGGCTTGGGCACCTGCGGTGGCGAGATCGACGACCTTGGTGATCGCGGCCCGATGATCAAGGAAGGCGGGCAACAGGTCGCTCTCAATCAGCGCCTCACCCTGCGCGTACTCGCCCGCGAGCATCGCGGGAAGGAACCGCCCGTCCCGAACGGCGAAGAACCGCTCTGCCGCAGAGCGTGCGTCGCCCAAGAGCAACTGCTTTGCGGGGCCTTCGGGCAGATTGGCGGCCCAATAGTCGCAGCGCGCGAAGAACTCGGTCTTGACGCGTTCGGCGGTCGTCATCGCCTGACGCACCTTCGCCTCGTCCCGCATATTCGCGATCTCGTACACGTTGTTGCAGGCCTCCACGATGTAGGCGGGAGGCGGCAGAATGTCGGCGATCAGATCCTTGTCTCGAATGATGTTCGAGTAGACCGGACCGGTCACCTTGACTTCGTTCAGCGTGGCGGCCGAAACCAGCGCCAGGGCAACGACCCCGAACACTGACGTGGCCCCCAGGATCATGAACTTCGTACGCACCTTGAGGTTATTCAGGAACTTCATGTCTCATGCACCTTTCCGCAGTCGAGAGCCTGCGCCTCGCACGACCCAGTCGCCTTCATGCCGGGCATGTGTGACGGGCAGGCACCAACCGGTTCCGGCCCGACGAACGGGATACTCCGCTAGTACGCCACCGAAATGCCGACCACCGCCAGCACCTCGAACTCGTCATCGTCGTTGAACTCCGATGCGTGATCGCCCAGGAGCATTCCGTTCACTCCGGCGGTCAGCGTCCATGCACCCCACGTCGGGGCGAAAGGCAACGGGATGGCGACGCGGCCGCCGAAGACCAGGAACCCGAACGTATCGTCGTCGCCATCCACCTCGTAGTAATCACCGAGACTCAGACCAGCGGCCACCGGGAAGCTGAACGAAACCTCGCCCGCCGTCCCGAAGGGTCGCGAGAATCCGGGAGTCACCCCAAGCTGCAAAAACACGCCGGTATCACCGCCGTCAGCGGCTGCGGAACCGGTCTCAATGGCGAGTGTGGCGCTTGGGTGGAGCGCCCAGGCACCGAGGCAGTCCACGTCATCGTACCCGGCGGTGAGCAGTACCTCTTCCGTCGTCTCGAAGGCGCCGTTGGGGCTGGCGTACCAGGCGTACTGGGCCGCGAATGACCAGTGCCCGAACGTCAGTGTCGCGCCGAGCAGGGAGTCCGCCTCATACCACGACTCCAGCCAATCGTCGTCGGTGTCTGCGCCGGTGTGCTCCTCGTGCAAACTCGACCACGTACTGCCGGTGAGCCCAAAGCTCCAGCCTTCCCCTGAGGCGACATCGATATTCACCGCCGCCCAAGGCTGGAGGATCAGGCCTTCATCCTCTTGGCGGATGCCGCGGAAGTAGTAGGCGTTGGTCCAGTCGAGTCCGAACGAGAAGTGAAACCGGCCCCCGTTGACCGGTGCATCTTCTGCGGGAGACGCCGTCGCCGATGGTTCTCGGGTGGCGGGCCGATCGAAGCCCGTATTGGGGCCGGCTTCCTCGCTTGCAGCGTCTTCGACCGACGCGAATGCGCCTTCGGGCGGTTCGCCCAAGCCGCCTGCGTCCTGAGCGGCCGCAGGCGCTCCTAAAGCCAGGAACAGCGCAGCCTCGGCAATGGCAAACGTCGACGAGTTCATGATCGTGTCTCCTGTTGCCGCAGTCAGCATCGGCGCGCAATACTTCCGGGTTTACCCTCGCCGCGAGTTTCCCGAAACACGGGGGTACTTCTGTTGTTGCGCACTCGGAGCATCCACTGTGCGACACGGGCATCGGCGCTCCCCGGACCGAGCGTCTGAAGGTCCGCCGGGCAAGCGAGGGGCTCGGTGCGGATCAAGCCCACCAATCTGGTTGCCGGCAGGGGCGACGCCAGTGCGGGCGAGGCGGCAGTCAACCTGCTCGGCGGCGTCGAGTTTCGTGCGCAGGAGGCGGTGCGAGCCAATGCGCACGTCGTCCGGGTGCCGATCGCGCAAACTTTGCCGACCGAACAACTGTGGTGCCCCCGCGGCGCAAGGAGCAAGCCCATCCAGGCGTCGGTCCTGGGCACAGCAGGATGTCCGCGAACTACGATCGCAGGCCCACCTGAGATCTCTTCTCGGTGCCCCCGGACCGGATTCGGCGATTCAAACCGCGTTCACTGGACGTGGCTCGGCAGCGACCCCGGTGACGCACATCCCCACGCACACTCAGGCACTCTGCAAGCGGCGCACGCTTCCGTCAACGATGCTTCGCGCGAGCGGTCGACGACCGACCGCGTGCGGCCTTCTTCACCGGTGGCTTCTGCGCGGCCACCTTGACTTTCCCGCGCGCGAGCTCGATCGCGCCGGCGCGCTCGATCACGTGCCCGCAGCCGCGGCAGGTACGCCGATCGGCCGGGCCTCCCCAGAAATCCTCCATGATGATCTTGAGGTCTTCGTCGATCTTCCGCAGCACCCAGGTGGCCTCGTGGACAAGGCCGTCGCATTTCGGACAGTACCAGCGAAGGCCGTCTTTCTGCGGAAGGCCCTCGGCATCGACGCCTCGCGGGAACTCGACGATCAGCCCGACGGTGTTCGCCGGCCGCTGAGGACGGTGCGGCACCCAGCGCGGCAAAAGGAACATCTCCCCTTCCTTGATCACCACATCGTGCGGCGTGGAGCCGTCGAGAGGGCGCACGCGCACCGCGATGTCGCCCTTGAGTTGGTAGAAGAGTTCCTCGGTGGGGTTGACGTGGTAATCGTTTCTGGTGTTGGGTCCGCCGCTGATGAAGACGATGACATCCTGCGCCTCGTCGATGTACAGCTGCTTGTTGCTGACGGGAGGCTGGAGGAGGTGCTTGTTCCTGCGAATCCACCCCGAAAGGTTGAAGGGGGCCGACATGCTCATGGCTTGCGCTCCTGACATGGCGAGATCAGCCCGGCGCTGTCGGGCCTTGCGTGCAAGTCTATGCGAATGAAAGTCGGCCCCGGAATGACCGGGGCCGACGGGGAAAACCTCGAGGTTTCTGCGCGGGTCAATCCTGGCGCACGAACTGAGCCTTGAGCGCCAGGTCGATGCGCTCCACGCAGTCGATCAGGTGGGCCTTGCTGTACCCGTCGATGTCGCCCCGGGCGACGGCGGCAACGACCAAGGCCTGCACATCACGCAGTTCCTGGCGTGCGAGCGAAGGGATCGATGCGCCGGTAGCCCCGGGGAGCTTCACCCGGCCGTTGGCGAGATCAATCACGCGGGTCAGGTGCTCGCGCTGCAGGCTGCGCTTGAACGTGGAGATGAGCGGAGAGCGGTCGTTGAAGGAGCCGCGCGGGGCATCGAGGCCGCTCCAGACCTCGGCCCGCACGTCGCGGAAGAGTTCGGGCACGGTGAGCGCATCCTGCCCGGCGCCCACCCGGAACTCGTTGTCCATGATCCGGCGCAGACGGGTCGGGTTGAGGAGCATGGTCAGCGCGGAGGACTGCAGGTTGAACACCTGGTCATACACCGGCATGTCGGGCTGGCCGAAACCGCCCTCATCCCACCACTGTTCGTTGCCGAACTTGGAGAGGAGCGCGGGGGTGAGCCCGTAGGAATCGGCGCGGAGGCCGTTCTCGATGATGAACTTGACCGCGCGGCGCTGGCGATCCATCGGCGCGGGTGCGACCGGGTCCGTGGCGTTCGCGTCGCCCTTGTGGGAGCGGTTGAGGTAGACGCCGCCGACCCAGCCCGAGGCGATTGACACGGCCTGCATCTGGCGCGAGAGCGAGTCGTTGTACGCGCGGGCTGCACGCTGCCACGTCTGGTCGTCCTTCACCAGCTCATCCACGATCTTCGAGCGGATGCGGTTGGCGAGGCGAATCTGGTTGTCGCAGAAGTCGAGAGAGTTCTCGCCCATGTCCCAGGTGCGGGCGCGAGGGTCGGGCCCGCTGTTGCCCTCATCGCTCATGAAGGCGTGCGCGGGATCGGCGGCCTGGCGCGCCAGTTCATCCGCCTGCTTCTGGTCCGGGGTGTACCCCCACTTGATCGCCCACATGTCGTACGTGCCGATGCCCGACGGCGAGAAGTCGCCCTGCACCAGGCCCCCCTCTTCGACGACGAGGTTGAAGCCGGGATAGTCCATCACCGAGACCGACCAGGGCGTGCCCTTGCCGGCCTCACTGTTGGCCTGGGCGTAGGGCGTGACGCTGGTGCCCTTGAAGTTGTGCATGAGCCCCAGCGTGTGCCCCACTTCGTGCATCAGCACCCACTTGATCTGGGGCCCGATGAACTCTTCGGGAAGACCATCGAGGACGCTGCCGCCCTCGGGCGCGGGGAGCAGGTTGGCGTCGGCGGCGATCCGCATGAGATCGATGTTGAGGCCCTGGCCGTACGCGGCGCGGCACATGCCGTGATTGCAGTCCTCCGGGCTGTCCGTCGTCATCTTCCGCGCTTCGGCGAGCATCGCGGGCATCTGGGCCTCGTCGGCGATTCCGGCGGCTTCGGCGGCCCGCCAGGATTCAATCTCGCGGCGCTCGCTGGTCGTCGCGAAGATCATGCGGGGGTCCCAGCTCGGGTTCTCGTCGAGCCAGGCGATAGTCTCGGGATCCATCCCCGCCACGGCATGGGCCGCGGTGATGGCGCGGTAGGAATACTGACGCGCGAAGCCGCTGATGAAGCCTTCGTCCATCACGATGTCGGCGTTGTAAATCTCGCCGGTCTCGGGGTGCGCGTTGCTCGGGCCGATCGCGTAGCCCATGTGCGAGTTGGTCCAGCGGATGAAGGAGTAGCGCATGTCCTCCGGGTCGATGTCCATGTACGCGCCGGTCGCCGCGTCCTGCTGGCGAACCTCGATCGCGTTGAGAATGCCGACCTGCTCGAAGGCCTTGTTCCACTCCAGGATGGCATCACGCACCCAGCGCCGGTAGCGGACGGGCGTGGTGTGCTCGATGTAGTAGATCACGGGCTGCTTCGGCGGGCTCATGGCGAGCTTGGGGTCTCGCTTCTCCAGAGCCCAGCGGTGCGCGAGGCGCCGGGTCTGGCTTTCGCCGTCATTGGCGCCCCGGTCGGTGTAGTCGGTGTAGAAGAACCCGACGCGCCGATCGGCCTCGCGGGTGCGGAAACCGGGGGTCTTCGGCGGATCACCGATCGAGTAGTGGATCGCCATGAGCTGCCCCGTGCTGCGGGGAAGCTCGAACTCGACCTCGATGTTGTACGGGAACGCCTTGACGGACTTGAGCACCGAGAGCCGGGTATTCGCGCCCGCCGTGTACGGGCCGAAGAACGCACCGGACTGCCCGAGGAGCAGCCCGTCGAGATCGATGACCACGCCTCCGGAAGGGCCGTTGGCGATGATCGGAACACTCAGGAGAACCGTGTCGGTGTAGACGCGCTGCGTGGAGAGCTGGCTTTCCGCGTCGCCCGTCGTGCGGACGGTGGTGTTCGGCTGCACGAGCACCATCTGATTCTCGATGCGGCGCCAATAGACCTGGAAGGTCGGCCGGTTGTCGACACCGGCCTCGGCATCGCCCCCCGCAACCGTCGGGGTGATCAGGAATCGCTTGTTCTCGATGCCGCGCGGGAGCTCCGCCAAGAGCTGCCCGTCCTTCGCGCGCCTCCAGACATTCCACATCGGACGGGACCCGTCCGCCGTGGAGACCACGGACTCAAACCCATCGGACACCTTGTCAAACCCGGGAAGGTCTTGCGCCAGCACGGGCGACACGAGCCCCGCCGAAGCCACGATCCAAAGAAGGTTCCATCCACGCTTCATCGCCAGTTCCTCCATCGCTATGACTGCGCAAGGGCTGTTACCGGAACCGGGCCCCGGTGTTGCGGCCTCCATGACCGCCCCGAAGGGCCCGCACACGCTATCGGTCCTATACGCAAAGACGTGCAGCCCGAGCAGAAAGGTCAGCATAATCGCCGACCGACTCTGTGCCGCGAATTTCCTTCACCCTACAATAACCCGTATGGATGCAATGCACTGGGTGCTGGGTGTCGTTGCGCTCGTCGCGAGCGGCGGCGCGATCTGGGGGTTTCTCTTGGCGTTGCCGGCACGCGAACGTGCCGCTCGCGCGGAAGCGGCCCTGGAAGGCGCCCTCGCGGGAGAGGCCGCACGCGACGCTGCGCTGGGGGAGGCTCGGAGCGAAGCCTCGGCACAATCGCAGCGGGCGACCGCTCTGCACGAACAACTCGCGGCCCAGCGTGTGCAGGCTGGCCGCGACCGCGAAGCGGACCAGCAGGTCTTTCTTGCCCGCGAGCGCGCACTTGTCCAGGAGCGGGAGACGCTGGAAAAGACGACGCGGCAGATGCTCGAGGAGATGCGGGCCAGGTTCCAGGCCCTCGCGGGCGAAGCACTCAAAGACAACCACGCGGCGTTTCTGCGCCTGGCCGCCGAGCGATTGAACACTGAACACCAGAAAGGCGCGAACGAGCTGGACCAGCGCCGAACCGCGTTTGAACAGCTCGTGGCGCCGATTCGCGACACGCTGCGCAAGACGGAAGAGCGCCTGGGCGCATTCTCGACCTCGTGGGCTGAAGACAAAGCGGCGATCGGCACCCGGCTCGAGGCGGCCTCGCGCGAGGGTCAGCGGCTCGCGGAGGAGACATCTCGTCTGGTCAAGGCGCTGAGCAGGCCCGAGATCCGGGGGCGCTACGGCGAGGTGCAGCTGCGCCGAGTCGCCGAACTCGCGGGCATGAGCGCCTACTGCGATTTCAGTGAGCAGGCGACGACATCCAACGATGCGGGAGAACGCCTGCGCCCCGACCTCATCGTTCGCCTGCCCAACGAGCGCGTGGTGCCCGTGGATGCCAAGACCAACACGTTTGCCTACGTCGAGGCGCTCTCGGCATCGACCGATGAGGAGCGCGCGGCTCATCTCGCCCGCTTTGCACGGCACGTGCGCGACCAGATCGACAAGCTCAGCCGGAAGGAATACTGGAACCTCGACGAGGGCTCAACGCCCTTCGTCGTCATGTTCATCCCGGGCGACCAGTTTCTTGACGCCGCCCTCGCCCGCGACCCGGAACTGCTTGAGTTCGCGGCCTCCAAGAACGTCGTGATCGCCAGCCCATCCACGCTCATCGGCCTGCTCCGCGCGGTCCACGTCGGCTGGCGCGAGGCCACCGTCGCGGCCCAGGCCCGCGAACTCTTCGCGCTCGGGAAGGAGCTTCACGAGCGGGCGGCGGTGTTTCTCGGGCATTTCGCCAAGGTGGGCGAATCACTGGGCACAGCGCTCAAGCGCTACAACGACGCCGTGGGGAGCGTGGAGACGCGCCTGCTGCCCTCGCTGCGGCGCTTCGACGAGGCAGGCGCCGGGAGCGGAAAGCCGCTCCCCGAGGCTTCGTTTGTCGACGCGCGCCCTCGATCGCTCGACGTTCCGGCCCAGCCTTGAGACCAAGCGCCCGGCGATGATTCGTGCCCCCTGCTCGTGCGTCTGTCAAGACTGTCGCTCAGGTGCGGCCTCGGCGATCCACCCTCCGCCGATAACACGTTCGCCCTCGTACAGCACCACGGCCTGCCCCGGCGCGACCGCCTCCTGCGGTTGCACAAAGGTCAGCTCCACCCGGCCCCGCCTTCCGCTCGGACCGGCGACGTGGGCATCGCGCAGCGCGCAGGCCCGGGCGCGAACGGGCTGCGAGCCGTGCCGGATTCTCGCGTCGCAGTCGAACCAGCCCCGGGGTGGGTCGCGCAGCCAGTTGACCTCGTGGGCGACCAGCCGGCCCGCACCGAGCATCGCGCGCGGGCCGACGACCACGGTGTTGGTGCCGGCGTCCCTGCGAAGGACAAAGACCGACTCGCCTGAACGAGCGCCCAGGTCGCCGAGACCTTTCCGCTGTCCCACAGTGAATCGGTGCTGCCCCGCGTGGCGACCGAGTTCGTGGCCCGCGGGATCAACGAATGCGCCGGGGCGGGCAACCTCCGGGCGCCGGCGCTCGACGAGGCCGGCGTAGTCGTCATCGGGCACGAAGCAGATCTCCTGGCTGTCCGGCTTGTCATAGACAGGCAGGCCAATCTCGCGGGCGAGATCACGGACGCGGGGCTTGGGCAGATGCCCCACCGGCAAGAGCATCGAGCTCAAATGGGCACGCGGCACCCCGAAGAGCACGTACGACTGGTCCTTGCCGAGGTCCGAACCCCGCAGCAATGCCGCTCCTTCCCCGGCGGGCACGCACCCCGCGAGATCATCGCCTGACTCGTCAGCGCGGGCTTTCTGCGCGGCGCTTTTCACGCGGGCGTAGTGGCCGCTGGCGATGTACGCGGCGCCGACATCGCGCGCGTAGTCGTGCAATCGGCCGAACTTGAGCCAGTCATTGCAGCGAACGCACGGGTTCGGGGTTCGCCCCTGTGCGTACTCGTCCACGAAGTAGTCAATCACGCGCCCGAAATCACGCTTGAAGTTGCAGACATAGAAGGGGATTCCGAGCTGGGCCGCGACGCTCCGGGCGTCTGCGGCGTCGCTCACCGAGCAGCAGCCCCGGTGCCGGATGGCGAGCGGCAGCGGCGTGCGGCGCGCAGACGCGAGCGCCGACGGGGCGGGCCCGGCGCCGGCACAAGCGTCGCGGTCGCTCTCGCACGCGGAGGCTCCTGCCGGCGACCCGGTCGGGTCATCGAGCCCGTCGCCCACTTCACCCAGGCGCATGAAGCACCCGATGACATCGAACCCCGCGCGCACCAGAAGCGCGGCGGCAACCGATGAATCCACCCCGCCGCTCATGGCGACGAGCACTTTGGGCCTTGGGATCACGCCAAACGATATGCGGCCCGCGGGCCGGTCCGGCGCGGCGGGCCACGGATCAGGTTCGCGGCGCGCGCAGAGTTCACACTCCGGCGCCTCCGGACGAGCACCGGCAGAGAACGCGTGCCGAGGCTGAAGCCTCGGGGCACGGCGGCCAGCAAAGGCGGCTACTCGTTGGCGGGCAGCGGGGTGACGACCGGGCTCACGAATCCGTCGTGGTCGTAGGCTCGGACGCCGAAGAATGAGTGGTCTTTGGAGAGGTCGATGGTGGCCTCGGTCACGTTGCCGACATCCTTGACGTGCTCCCATCGCGGGCTGGTCGTGTCACGCCAGACCACTTCGTACCCCGCAACATCGGGCTCGGGGCTCGGGTTCCAACGCAGCGTGGTGTCGTACACCAGCCGCCCCGCGAGCACGCGCGGCGACCCGGGAGGGCTGGGCGCGTTGGCGAGGTGCATGATCGCCGCGAGGTTCACGCGCGCGACTTCCGCCAGGTAATGCTCGTCAACGTGGGACGGAGTGTCGCCGAACTCCACGCCTCCATCCGTGCGCACGTCCTGATGTTGGCGGTCATAGTCTTCGTGCACCTGGGTGAAGCGCACGGCGGTGAAGCCGAACTCGTTGAAGGCCGAGTGGTCGCCGCCGCGCAGGAATCGGTCAGGTCGAAAGACGAGCATGGGCCGGACGCGCGTCTGTTCGCGCGCCGCGACTTCTTCGATGTACCGGGCCAGTTGGCGGCTGTCAGAGTCGCCCTCTGCCCCAAGGGCTCGCACCTGGCGCGCCGCCTCGACGCGCGCGCGGAGTGCCTTGGCCGGGTCATCGCCTTCGTCACCCGTGAGCATGGACGACTCAAGCCCTTCGGAAAACACCCGGATGTGATCGCGATCGACTCGCCCCCCCGCGCCGGTCGGGTCGCCGACGATGTCGTTGCTGATCACCCCCGCAATGTTCAGTCCGGCGGCCCGGGCAGCCTGCGCATGAAAGCGAGCGCCGAGCAGGCCCTGCTCTTCTCCCGCGGTGGCCAGAAAGACAACGGTCGCGTCCAGCGGGTGCTCAGCGAGCACGCGGGCGAGTTCAAGCACCACCGCGGTGCCCGAGCCGTCGTCGTTGGCCCCGGGGGCGCGGATTTCGGTGTCCATGGGATCGCTGGCGCGGCTGTCAAAGTGCCCCACCACGTAGTAGCGCCGACTCGCGGCCTCGGGCATCCGGCCCGGAAGGACGGCTACCACGTTGACGAGCTCGAATGGTTCGGGTACCCGTCGGCCCACCGGCACCTGGTGCGGATCAAACCCGGGCTGCAGACTGCCCGCGGCGCGGGAGAACTCGTCCAAGATCCAGCGGCGGGCAGCCCCGATGCCGGATGTGGCCCCGTTCGGGTCACTCAACGTGTGCCGAGTGCCGAAGGCGACCAAGGTGTCGATGTCCCGGCGCAGACGGTCGGCGGAGACCTCGGCGAGTCTCTCCGCGACGCCGGGGGCCGGCGGGCGCACGTGTTCCACCTGGGGCACTCGGGCGAAAAGTGGCGCGGCAAAGAAGGCGACGGCGATCATGGACGTGCGCATACAGGAATCGTATCGGAAGGCCGGGCCCACGGGCGCAGGGCGATGTAGGCCTGTCTCGAATGACAGCGGGCCCCCCGTCAGGGAGGCCCGCCGCGTATCTCTCTCCGAGGTTCGTCTCTCTCCGAACTCTCTCTCGGAGTCTCGTGCAGGTAACCGGATCAGGCGCGGCGACGGCGGCCGGAGATCAGGCCCGCGACGCCCATGAGCGCCAGCGAAGCGGGAGCGGGGATGTCGTTCACTTCCATGTTCCAGCGGTACACATCGCCGGTCGTGGTTCCGATCGCGGGAGCGGCGACCTTGCGGCGCCAGTTGGCGACGCCGGTGTTGGTGGCGCCCGCGCGCATCACCAGGTAGCCGTCCTTCGGAACGAACACATCGCTGCTGATCGTGATGGTCCAGACGAACGTCAGGCCGGCGGAGGGGAGCGTCACGCCGTAACCGTCGACAAAGTTGCCGCCGGCGTTGTAGAAGAGGAACTCGATGACCTCGTTGGCCACGGCGACGCCGCCCACGAAGCGATGGATGTTGAGGTAGTCCGTGTCGGTCTGGATGGAAACGTAGTCTTCGGTGATGGTCTGCCCGGCGGTGATGTTGTGCTCGGTGACCGGGGCAACAAACGCCAGCGCGTCGTACGACATGCCGGTGAACTCGGGATTCACGGTCGAACCGTCGTCGATCACGGAATACTCCGCCGTGTACTCGCCGGGCTGGAGCATCCGAACCTGGGGATAGACCTGGGCACCGGCGACGCACGCCAGACCCGCAACCGCGAACAACGCAGACTTCATGGCCGCTCTCCTTCTCTCTCAAACCGCGCCCAACCCCTCGGCCAACACGGACCGCGGGAGCGGGCGCAACCTGCCGCGCGAAGAAGAGGGGTGTCTTGTCTCTCTCTCTCCGCAGACTCGGCAGAGTCAGTTTGCCAGAGAAACCCCCGCCCGTCAATAGGGATGAAGACTCATTTGCATTATTTTTGCAAATTTGAGTTGCACGGACTAAGAGTAGTAGTACGTTAGGTCAAGATGGGTAGGATGCGAGGATCGCTCCGCGCCTGCCGTCTGTGGCGCCCTGCCACTGCCAGCGTTATCGGATCAGCCTTCAACGGGCGGGTCAGGGTTACCGAGGGTGCACGGTGCGCCGATCCTCTCCCTCTTTGCGCCAGGCGTCGAGGGTACCCACGAGTACAACGTGACCTCGCCTCGGGGGAGGCCGCGCGGGCCCACGCTGCCCGCGCCGGCCCGCCGCACAAGTGTTCGTGGTTTGAGCACGCCCGTCTCGGGGTCACGAACCACCGGGCAACTGGGAACAGAACCACGATCGATCACGTTTGGTGCGAGAACGAATCAGCAAGCCGAAGAACTCGGCCTCGCGGAGGGGAGCGTGCCCCCTCACTCGTCCTTTGGACGCAGAACAACGATTTCACCGGAGAAGCCCCACTCCGGCGCGTCGGCCTGGAATGCAACGTCGCCGATGTGCTCCAGCAGCACGGCAAAGGGGAACTCCGGGGGAAGCGTGCCTTCGCCCTCGCCAGGCACGGCCTCACCGTCGGGATTCGCCTCCTGCCGGCGCAACGCGTCAGCCTGGCGTTGGATGGCTTCGATCATGGGCTTGAGCCGGACGAACCCGGCGAGTGGGCCGCGCCCGTCGAGCCGGGCCCGGTCGAACGGGCTGGGTTCTTCACCCGGCTCAACGGGATGCACGAGGGCGCGCAAGGCATCTTCGAGCTGAGGCACAGACCCCACGAATGCCCGGCCCGAGCCGATCGCCAGCCCGAACGGAACGTCGGCCTGCGCTGCGGAGAACAACGTGCCCCCTTCAACATTGCGACCCTGCAAGCCCATGGTGCCGCCGAAGGCGGAGAGGAGGTTGTTGAGGACGCGATCATCCTTGAGCGCAACCGCGATGAGCGAGCCGGAAAGCTGCTCGAGACCGGGAAGGCCGATGGCGTCGCCGGATACTCCGTCGCGGGTGGAGATCACGTGAATCTCGTCTCCCATGGAGCCGCACACCTGCTGAAGGAACGGCATGGCCTGATCTACGGCCGGACGCACCTGGCCCCTCGCTTCCTGGGGCATCGCATTGACGAGGCGTTCGACCTCGGCGGGTATTGCCGGCAAATCGACCAAGAGGCGCACGACGCTGATGGCGTCATGGGGGGCGAAGGCAGGGAGCGTGAAGGGCAGGCCGGTTCGGTCGACGAGCGCGAAGGCCCCCGCCTTGGCGTCCGTCGGTGCAGCGAAGCGGATGCGAGCCAGCGCATCACCCTGGTCAATCGCCAGTGAAAGCCCCACGCCATCTCCCTTGAACGCGAAGAAGTCGGAGATGACATCGAGGGGAGTTGCAACGAAGGGGTCAAAGCCGTCGTCGTCTGACCCTGTCATACGCTCGCGGTAGACCTCCCGGGCCGTTTTTGCGGCTTCGGCGAATCGCGCTGAAAGTTCGAGGTTGAAGAAGAACCAACCCTCTGCCCCCGGGGCGAGCCGAGGATGCAGCACGCCGTAGAACGGCTCGTCCGCGGCGGAGGGGCGCGCGGGGTCCTCGAGCCGATCCAGGGCCTGCGAGACCACCGTGGCGTCACCGGCCAGCAGCAGCACATTCGCTTCGCGGGCGAAGACGATCACCGGAAGATCGGCCAGCGCCGCGGCGAGAAGATCAACCTCCGCATCGCCTGACGGCTCGGGATGCGCAGAGGCCTGCTCGTACCACTCCCAGACCTCGCGCACCTTCTCCCAGTCCTCGCCCGCCTCATCCACTCGCTTGCGGTATTCCTCCTGGAGCGCATCCTGGGCCGCGACCATGCGCTCGTGCACAAGCGAGCGCACCACCACGAGGCGATCATCGTCATGCTCACCGTCGATCCGTGCGAGGTCGTGCGTCTCGGCAAAATCGAGCAGGGACTCGAAAGCAGCCTGGGCGGCATCCGCGCCGGCGCCGAAATCTGCGGCGAAGAGCGGTTGAGGGTCGCCGGCATCAAGGAGCACGTCGACCATCGCCTCGGGACCGGCGTCAAGCGCGGCGAGGCGCCCCGCGTCGTGGATGAGCGCGGCGCCGGCAGCGCCGGTGGGCCATGCGAGTGAATCGACTTCGACCCCTGCGCGCTCGAGCACATCGTCGAAAGACGTTTCGGACCCGAACTGGTCCGCCTCGAAATACGCACGCATCTGCTCGCTGGTCCAAAGGCCCATCAACCCGGAGCGTTCGAGGGAGGCGTGGAAGGCCGCGAAGTCAGGGATTTCAACGAGCAGCATGACCCCGGGCGGGCAGATTTCGGCGAACGCCTCCATGCCGGGTTCGCCCGACCTTGAAGACACGGCGACTGCGACCAGGGTGGAAGCACAGAGCGAAAGGGACATCATGGACAGGTCCTCGATGGCGGCATTGCGGTTCGGCGCAGAGGCTCACGCGTTGGTGACGTCGAACGGAGCCCTCTCTCGGACGGGAATGCGCACGCATTGACGCCCCCCACCGTTCGTCGGTTCGCAGAGCGCCCGTCTACGGACGCCCCGTCTCGTCATCGAGCTCGGGCGGCGGGGCGAACTCGGATCGCACCGGCGGCGGATTGTATGAATACCCGGAGTTCGGGTTCTCGCGGTCATAGGCGAACGCCTCGCGATTGCGGATGAAATCGCGCAGGTAGCGAGCCGGGATGGCGAAGTTGAGACCCTCGCCCATCGGGATGCCCATGTTGGTTACGCCGATGACCTCACCCTTGTCGTTGAAAAGCGGGCCCCCCGAGTTGCCGGGATTGATCTGCGTGTCGGTCTGGATGAAGGTCAAGCCCTCAAAGTTGCGGTTGGTCACCGAGACGACACCCCGGCTCAGCGTACGTTCTAGCCCGAGCGGGTTGCCGATGGCGAAGACGCTCTGCCCCGCCGCGATCTCGTCGGAGGCGTTGAGATAGACAAACTTGAAGGGCTTGCCCTCGGGATGAGTCATCTTGATGAGCGCGAGGTCAACATGGTTATTGACCGCGACGAGGCGCACATCTTCAACCAGCAGGCGGTTGAAGTCATGCTCCGTGCGCTCCCACACCGTACAGCGAAGCTTGGTCTCGCCCTGCACGACATGGGCGTTGGTGATCGCGTATCCGTCGGGATGGATGATGAACCCGGAGCCGAGGCCGGAGGGCGTCGAGACCTTGATGACGGCATCGCCGAAGATGTCAGCCTGATCCTGTGGAGACCGCTCAGGCAGCCCGGAGCCCGCCCGGAACAAATCGTCTGTTTCCGCTTCCGTCGCCGGCGCTGACTCATCGCGGATGCGCTCTTCAACCTGAGACCGGGGGAGTTCCAGCACGGTGAAGCCAAGATCGAGCCAGACGGTCGTTTCGGTCTCCTTCAGCACCGGGGCCGTAATCGTCCGTCCGTCGCCGAGTCTGAACGTGTCGCCCGCCCCGGTCCGCGCAGCGGAGGCGAAACCCACTGCACCGAGCATGACGACCGAGGCAAGCAATGGAAGCGCCATGGACCTCTCCACATTCCGGTGCCGCCTTGCACGTCAGCGCGAACCCGCACACAGGCCACCGGATAGAGTGTACTCGGAACGAGGGAGATCGGGTCACCGTTGGACATGCGTCTGCCCGAACGACGGGCGGGCCGGGGAGGCCGGGAATGCCAGGCACGGGTCGCGGACAGAACGTGAAGCGCGTGACGCACAAGGCGATTCGACTCGGCGCCGCGGCGTGCGCGACGGTCTGGACCCATGCCCACGCGCAGCCGTCAACCCCGCTCGCGGCCTATTTCGGCTTCGATGACATGCGCGTGCTCGCCATCGACGAGCGATGCGGGCCTCTGGCGATCGGAGATTTCAACCGCGATGGCCGTCCGGACCTCGCGGTCGTGAACAACATGAAGAGTCGGGTGGAGATTCACACCCTTCGGGCCGCGCCGAGAACCGTCGAAGAGGCTGAGAGGGATTTTGAGGTCAACGAGCTCCCGCCCAACCCCTGGTATGACCGCCAGTACGTCAGCGTGCGCCATCGGATCACCGCGATCTGCGCGGCGGACCTGAACGGTGACGGCTTCCTCGACCTCGCGTATGCCGCTGCCGAACCCCGAGAGCTGGTGCTGTTGGTGCAGGAGAAACCGGGTGAGTTCGGCACGCCCATCCGGCGCAGGGTCAGCGACCTCGCCCCGGGAAAATCGGGCCTGAGCCTGGCCAACGTCGTGGGTGACAACGACCTTGAACTCATTACGGTGGTCGATGGCCGGGTGGCTGCGTTCTCGTTGCTCGATGGGCCATCGCTGGGTACGCCCGAGTTCTTCGGGGCCCAGGGCGAGCTCGAAGACGTCTTTGTCTGCGACGTGAACGGGGACGGCTTGAGTGACGTCACCGGGCAGGCAAGGAGCGGCGAAACACCCTTGCGCGTCTGGATCCAGCGCATCGACCCGAGCCGTCCGGGCAAGCGATTGGGAGTCCTGCCCTCGGACTACCGATTCGAGATGCCGGCCCTGTCAGCCGCAATCGCCGTCGAACGCCCCGGAAAGCCCGCATCGGCCCTCGCGGTGCTCGAAACCGCGTCGAGGCGCATCGTGCTCCACGAGTTCGCCGTGGGTGAGGCGGGCCCGGCGAGTGACGAGGCATTGGCGGAAGTCGGCGGCTTCATCGATGGGTCGAGCAAGTCGCGGAGCATCGCGGTCGCCGATCTTGACGCCGATGGACGACTCGATCTGCTGGCGACGAACGAGAAAGGCAACTCCATCGCGTTTCACAAGCAGCAGGAGGGCGCCGGGCTTTCCTCCGGGCGGGCCTTCCCCACCTTCAAGCGCCCGGCATCGATCGCGGTCGGTCAATGGGACGGCTCGGGCCCGCCCGAAGTCTTTGTGCTTTCGACGGAGGAAAAGTCCGTCGGCGTTTCGGCCTTTGATGCTGAAACCGGACGGCTGGGCGTGCCGCGCCCCATTCCGATCGAGACCCCCGGCGCTGCGCCCGAAGCAATGCAGTTTGAACTCATCGACGGCACCCCCACCGTCGCCATCGTCGTCAAGCAGCGCCGAGACCTGGTGCTCGAACTGCACTATCCCGGGTCCGCCGGCCGACCCGTCGTGTCGATCCCGCTCATCGGGGTCACCGAGGCGCCCAAGTCAATTCTCGTCGCCGATGCGGACCGCGATGGGCTCACCGACCTCCTGCTGTTGACGCCCGGACAGCCGATGGTGCTGGTGCGCGGCGAGCGCGTGGGCGAAGTGGCCCGCCCCGCCCAGGTGCTGACCAAGAACGAAATGAAGCAGTTCGGCCTGGTGCAGTCGGCGGGGCCTGACAACACGGCCATCCTCGATGCCAACGGCGACGGACGCGACGAACTGCTCTTCGCCGATGAGAACTTCGTGCGTGCGTGTGCGTACGACCCCGCGTCCGGGTGGGTGATTGTGGACCAGATCAACCTCGCCGAAACCGGCACGCAGCTCGTCGGGCTGACGCTCCTGCCGCACACGGAAGGCGGTGCTTCGATCATTGCCACCGACCGCGCGGGAGGGCGGGTCATCACCTTTGACCGCGCCGCGGACGGACGTTGGGCCCAGACCCGGTCGATGCGACTGCTCGGCTTCTCTGTGGGGCCGGTGATCGCTGGGGCCTTCACGGGCGACGACCGCATGGGCGTGCTGTTGCCGGGTGAGGCCGGCTTCGCTGTGGTCCCCCTCAGCGGGCCACGGGCAAGGGTGGACCCCCTTTCGTCGTACCGCTCCGACGCGGAATCGCGCCGAGAGCACTTTCTCGCGTCGGGCGACCTCAACTCAGATGGCTATTCCGACGTGGTGGTGCTCGATGCCGGTCAGCAGATGTGCACAATCCTCACCGTCTCGAAGGCCGGACAGCTCAAGTACGCGACCGAGTTCAAGGTCTTCGAGTCGCGCCTCTTCTTCAGCGGCGACGCGAATCAGTTTGAACCCTCTCAGGCGATGATCGCGGACCTGACCGGCGACGCCAAGGATGATCTACTGCTCGTGGTTCACGATCGGCTGCTGATCTATCCGCAGAAAACCAAGCGGTAACCGGCGTGTGCCTACCGAAAGTGCTCACCGTGTTCCGCACCTCCGGCTTGCCTCCGTCTCCAAGGGAGGAGCAGGTCCTCCCGGTGGCGGGATCGCCACGCGGGACGCCTTGGTGGCGCGGTCCCGGAGCAACCGCCGTCGGGCTGTCCGTGCCCGCTTGCGAAACGTGCCGCCGCGTGCGCCGGGCCCTTCGGTGGACCCACCGCACGGCGCCGGGGTACAATCGGCGTGCCGCGGGCGTAGTTCAGCGGTAGAACGTCAGCTTCCCAAGCTGAATGTCGCCGGTTCGATCCCGGTCGCCCGCTTTTCCCCCAAGTCCCGTTGAATCCGCGAGTTGCGGATACCCGGCGACGGTCGCCGGTGCAACCTGGTACGCAAAACCGCGCGGTGTACTACCGCGCAGCGCGTTCAGGAGGCGCCGATGCCCCGTCTTCTCGCCCGTTCGACCCCGCCCCGCTCGTCCCGACCCGCCGCCCCCGCACCCCCGAAGGTCCCCGGCTACCGCCAGAGGCCCGGCTACGGCCAGGCGCTCGTGACGCTCACCGACGCCGTCACCCGACGCCGCCGCGACTACTGGCTCGGCGAGCACGGCACCCCCGAGAGCCGCGAGCGCTACCACCGGGTCATCGCGCTGTGGGAGGCGGGCGGCCGCCGCCTGCCCGAGTCCGACTGGGACGCCGCGCCGGCCGAGAAGCAGGCGGGCCTCACCATCAACGAACTGATCCTGGCCTACTTCACCTGGGCCGAGACGTACTACCGGCCGACCGAGGCGGGGACGCTCAAGGTCGCGCTGCGCCTGCTTCGCGTCATGTACGGACAGTCCCCCGCGGCCGAGTTCGGCCCCCAGAAACTGCGGCTGGTGCGCGACGCGATGATCCGCGGCAGCGCGACGGAGACGCCGGTGCGCCCGCCGTGGACGCGCGTCTACTGCAACCAGCAGTGCCGGCGCATCCGCGCCATGTTCAAGTGGGCGGCGTCGCACGAGATGCTGCCGGTCTCGGTGCACCAGACGCTCGCCACCGTTGAGCCGCTCAAGCGCGGGCGGACCGCGGCACGCGAAGGCCGGAAAGTGGCCCCGGCAGCGATAGAGATCGTTGACGCCTGCCGCCCGCACCTGAGCCGTCAGGTGAACGCGCTCATCGACCTCCAACTGCTCACCGGGGCGCGCTGCGGCGAGCTCGTCATCCTGCGCCCGATCGACATCGACTCCGGTCGCAAGGACGGGGTCTGGCTCTACCGCCCGGCGCGGCACAAGAACGAGCACTTCGGCAAGGAGCGGGTCATCTACCTCGGCCCAAAGGCCCAGGAGGTCGTCCGACCCTTTTTGGAGGGGCGGCGGCTCGACGCGTACCTGTTCAGCCCGCGCGAGGCCGAAGCGGAGCGCCGGGCCGCGCGCACGGCACGCCGACGCACGCCGGCGTCGTGCGGAAACACCGTGGGGAGCAACCGCAAGGACCGCCCGGCCCGCCAGCCGGGCGAGCACTACACCAGCGCCTCGTACTACGTCGCCATCCTCCGCGCCTGCGAGTTGGCGTTCCAGCCGCCCGATCACCTGCGGCCCCGCGTGTTGCCCGATGGCGAGGTCGAGACCAAGCGGGCCATGCTCCTGCGGATGACGCCCAAGGAGAGGGCCGAGCTCGACGCCTTCCGCAAGGCCCACCGCTGGCACCCGCACCAGCTCCGGCACAACGCGGGGACCAACATCCGCCGCGAGTTCGGCCTCGAGGCCGCCCAGCTCGTGCTCGGGCACTCCAGCGCCCAGATCACCGACGCCGTTTACGCGGAGCGGGACACGCACCGGGCGGCGGAGGTCATTCGAAAGATCGGGTGACGTCCAGCGACAAGGTTCGGGCGACCATCGAGTCTCAAAGTCTCACGATTCTACGGTTTGCCCGAGCCGCACCGTACAATGCGCCGATGCCCTCCATTATGTCCCAGCTGGACTACACGCGGATTGCCGACCACTACGCCGAGCGGGTTGCGGTCCATCGCGATCTCGTACGCGCGTTCAAGGCCAAGAGGGCGGATGACTTCGCCGCCCTCGCGCTGGGCATTTCGTCGCCGATCGGAAACTACAGCGCCTCCGAGCACGGCCTCGGCCCCAAGGTCCTTTCTCGCGTCCAACCGGCGCGCGTCCTCGACCTAGCGCACGAGCTGATCGCGAGGGACCCGATGCACGTGCCGCGGGTCGTCTGGGACGCGAACATTTGGCAGCTCAAGATTAGCGTCGGCTCAGAGATCGCCGCGATGGTCGAGCCGCGGCGGTTCTGGGTCACGAACACCCGCACGGTTTGGGCGCACTTGCTTGTCAAGCATAACGACAATGTGAAGAAGGCCAACGACGAGGTGCAGGCCTACCGCGACAACGACCCTCAATACACGTCGGAGATGCAGTACGCCATCTGGTCCGACATCCATCTGAAACTCGACACGGCCCTCACGCGACTCGCGGAGGCGGGCGCGGAGCACGCAAAGCAGCAGCTGGTGAAGGCGGGCGATCTCTCGTATCTGTGGGCCGACGCCGTCGCCAACGCCCTGTACGAGTTCCGGGACCACCTGCTGTAAGCGGATCGCCGCGAGAATCTCCGTCCGGTAGCATCGCACTTATGGACCATCAGCCCGTAGATGCCTTCCCGCCCGAGGTCGTCGAGAAGCTCAGAACCTACGTCTACCGTCTCATCGATCCGCGGAACGGCGAGACGTTCTACGTCGGTAAGGGCAAGGGGAACCGCGTGTTCGCCCACATCCGCGGCGAGCAGGGCATCGACGGCGACGACCTCGACAACAAGATGAAGCGCATCCGGCAGATCCGCCTCGCCGGGTTCGAGGTCGCGCACGTGATCCATCGACACGGCATGGATGACGCGACCGCGTTCGAAGTCGAGTCCGCTCTCATGGACGCATACCCGGGCCTGACCAACGAGTCGGGCGGCGTCGGCGGCAACGAGTTCGGCGCGATGCACGCGTTGGAGATCATCCGCGAGTACGCCGCGGAGCCCGCGGTGTTTCGGCACAACGCGGTACTGATCAGCGTGAACCGCAGCGCCATCGCGGCGTCCTCGCTCTACGAGGCCACCCGCTACGCGTGGAAGATCAGTCCGGCAAAGGCAAGGAAGGCGGATGTAATCCTCGCCACAGTGCAGGGCGTCATCAAGGGGGCCTTCATCGCCGAGGAATGGCTGGAAGCGACCGCCGCCAACTTCCCAGGTCGACAGACCGTACCGGGCCGATACGGCTTCAACGGCCGAGACGCGCCCGAGGACATCCAAAGGATGTACGTCGGCAAGCGAATCCCCGACGAGTACCGCAAGCGCGGGGCGGCCAACCCGATCAAGTACGCGGCCAAGGGCGGGTAGGTCCTGGCTCTGGCGGCCCCGAATCCGCCGGCGAGCGACTTACCACTTACGTAAGTCCGCTGCCCAAAGAAAATCTGCGGCGTCCCGATCCGCCCCGACGGCCCCGCCAGCGGCGATCCTCGTGCGCTGACGCCCGCAGCAGCGCGCCCCCACAGCCCCAAAAGACTTACGGCCAGAAAACCGCACCGAAACTGCTTGCACGCGACGCACGAGTCGCAGCAGTTCGGAGGTTCGCATGGCCGCCCAAACACTTCACCCCCCTGAAGCCGCCGCGGAGTACATCGGCCTCGCCGACGCGGCGAAGCTGGCACCGGGACGACCGTCCACCAACTGCCTGTGGCGGTGGTGCAGGCGCGGCGTGATCGCCCGCGGGGGCGAGCGCGTCCGGCTCCAGCACGTCCGCGCCGGCGGGAAGATCTTCACCACCGCGCCCTGGGTTGACGAGTTCGTCCACCGCCTGGCGAGCGCCGACGAGAAGTACTTCAACGAGACCGACGGCCGCGTTGGCGCGGAGCCGCCGCCCCTTGCCCCCGCGCGCACAGCGCGCCGGCCGCGGGTACTCGGTAAGTCGATCGCTCAGGCCGACGGCCGCCAGGCCTGCGTGCGCGAGCGCCTGCGGGAGGCGGGCCTGTGAGCACCACGCTTCCCCGTTCAACCGGCCCGCCGCTCGTGTGGCTCGGCCAAGGCAATTTCGTCCGCGACATCTTCCCCCACGACCTCCATCCCATTGGAGAATCCATGACCG
>JADLCM010000007.1 GCA_020847175.1 Phycisphaerales bacterium | reverse complement strand
CGGGTGCCGGGTGCCCGCAGTCCGCCGGCTCGGCGGCGAGACTGCGGCTCTCGCCAGCACACCCGCGATGCACGCTGCGCCGGCCGAGCACGCCGCATTCGGCACAGCCGCGACCTCCGGCCTTGGGTTCGATCGGCCCCGATGCTGCACCCATACTCACACTCTCTATGCCGATCCGTCCTCACGCCGTCCTCGCCTCGGCCGCAGTCGCGCGTCAGGGCACGCGGACTGCGGGCACCCGGAACGCGGACTGCAGGCACCCGGCGAGATCTTCCGGCTCGGCTTGATCTGGTTCCAGTGCAGCACAATGCCGGCGAGCCGAATGCCCACATCGCAAGAATGGCAGACGAAGCCGTAGAGACCTCTGACCAACCCGGCGTGACGGAGTCGCCGACCGGAGGTCGCCATGGCGGAGAGGATCAACGCGGCACACGGGCTGATCGAGGGCATCACGGCTGAGCTGGGCGGCCCACGCACCACGGCGCTGCTCGCGCGCCTGGACGCGGCGGTGCCCTGGGCGGCGCTGGTCAGGCCGATCGCGGCGGGCAGGTAGTGCACGGCCGCAAGTCTGTGCCGCGATGTTGTTGTTTGGGGTCCCGTCCTTCCTCCGGCCGCACCGCCCGCACGACGATCACTCAGAGCCCGAATGGCCGTGGTCCGAGAGGTTTTCTCGCGCGGAGCGTCGGGCCGTTCACCCGGTTCGAGCGACGGTGGCGGACTGGGGTGCTTACCCCACAAAATTCCTGGGGTGACGTTTCCAGACTTCAGACATTGTTTCTGAAACGATTGCTGGCATTTTCCAGGATGCGTGGCACCTTCTCTCCCAATGACCGGGTCGCTCAGGCACGATCTCGCATCCCGGTTGCCGCCGATCCAGGACGCTTTCGCCGCGATCCTTGAGGCGTATTGCGATCCGGGGTCCGGACTGACCGAGATCTGCAAACACCTGGGGATTCACCGGAAGCTCGCTTGGCAGATGCGGAGTGTGGCGTTCGGCACGGATCCGTTCAAGGCGGTTCGGATGATGCCCAGTCGGGCCGGCGTGCAGACCCTCGCCGAAGCCGTCACCGGGCGCGAAGGCGGCGAAGCGCTGGCCGCACGGCTGGTGGCGGCGACGGTGGCGTTTGAGTCGCTGGTGCTTGAGCACGCGGAGGACCGGTCGAGCCTGGAGATGTTGGCGGAAGCGACGGAGGGCGATGACTCGGCCGAGGAACGCTGGCGCGAGCACGCCTTCAAGGGCAACAGTTTCATCTGGGGCGCGCAGGCGCGCGCGATCGTCGCGATCGTCGCGATTCACCCGTCGCGCACCCGTTCGGGATGGTTCGACATCATGCAGGTGCGCGGGTTGGTGGGCCTTACGCGGGTGCGGCCCGACGTGCGCTGGCTGGTGGGGCAATCGGTGGTGATGGACGACCGCGCGGTGACGCGGGCCCCGGATCGCGAGCCGCTGGACCCGCAGGCCGCTTCGGCGGCGGGGGGCGCTCCCGTGCTCGGCGAGTTCTGTTCGCCCCCGATGCCGAGGCTGGTGCGCACCCCGCAACCCGGCGGGCTGCTGCACGACGAACTGCTGCCGGCGCCGGTAGGACAGCACGGGCAGCAGACGATCTTCATGGGCGAGATCATTCGGAACCTCGGTGCGGCCCACGCCACCGATGAAGACAAGACAGCCCACTTCGGGTGCGCGGTGCGCACGCCGGCGCAGATGCTGGTGTACGACCATCTTGTTCACCGCGAACTGTTCAGGGGCGTGGAGCGCGAACTGTGCGTCTTCGGCGAGATGAACTCGCCGGCGACATTTGACGAAGCCGACCGACTGCCGACGAAGGACCGGTTGATACGACTCGGCCCTGGATTGACGCGGGCGCGCTGCGCCGAACTGCCGGGACACGCGGACATGCTGCGCTCGCTGCTGCAGCGCGCCGGCTGGGAGCCCGAAGATTTTGAGCATTACCGCGTGCGGATGCCGTATCCGCCGCTGCCTGCATCGGTGATGATCCGGCACGAGTTGCCGGCGCCTGCAACCGGGGGCGCATAAGCCGGGCGTGCCCAGCACGCGAAAAGGAGGATTGTGATGAAGAGCCTGTTGACCTGCGCTGCGGCCCTGTGCACAGTCTGCGGCGTCGCCGCCGCGGACACCCGCGTGATCACTTTCGAAGACCTCGCCGAGGACTTCCATGGTGAGTCATTCACGCACATGGGCGTCACCTACCGCGACATCAACCTCGTGTCGGGCGTGTTCCCCGATGGCGACACGTTCGGGCCGCAGGTCGGCGACGAAGTCGTGATCGAAGACGCCACGCTCGCGTACAACGACTTTCCGGGTTGGGGAAGCCCGGAGAAGGCCCTGACGTTCGGCGGGGCGTTCGTCCCGGGAGACAACCTCTCGGTGGGGCGCATCTCGAGCGTGACGATGGACCTCGATGTCATGATGCAATCGGCGTCGATGGACATCCTGTTCTATGAGAACGGACCCTGGGGCGGCATTGAGTGGCATCTGGATGCACTGCTCGGCGGCTCCGTGGTCGCCAGCGACACGATCCTGATCTCCGATCTCGGCGGGCGCGACAACATCACGACCGACGTCCTGAGTGTGCAGGCCTCCGCCTTCGATCAGCTTCACCTGTACGCCCGCTTCGGCGCGGAGTACTCGCTGCCGCGGGCGCTGATCGATGACTTCACCCTCGAGACCGTGCCGGCGTCGGGCGCACTCGCCGCGTTCGGGCTTGCCGGAATGGCCGGCTTGCGCCGGAGGCGCTGAGCCTCTCCGCGCGGCGGACGGAATCTCTGATCGGTGCCCGCCGCCCAGTCCGATCGTGGGCGGCAGCATGTGATCGCGTCCGCCGCGGGGTTCTCGGGGCGCGGCGTGCCCGGCGGCTCACGCGACCCGGGGGGTCAGGCTCATCCTGATGTTGCACGCGGTCATCGCCGGGGCGAAGTCGAAGGCGTGACGTTCTCGACCTCGGTTCCGGACCCATTGACCGCCCGGTTGATGCTCCATCATCCCGATGGGGTGTTTCACGCGGAGCGATGGCAGGAGTTGATCCTGTACCATCGCTTCTGCTGTTTGGTGGGTGCCCTCTGGGCGCGGTCGCGCCACGATGATCCCGTCGATCACGCCCCGGGCACGCAGAGCGCGGCACCCACGCCGAACAAACCGAGGGGACTCCTGAACAACCGCACGAGAATGCCGGGTGCCCGCAGTCCGCCGGCTCGGCGGCGAGACTGCGGCTCTCGCCAGCACACCCGCGATGCACGCTGCGCCGGCCGAGCACACCGCATTCGGCACAGCCGCGACCTCCGGCCTTGGGTTCGATCGGCCCCGATGCTGCACCCATACTCACACTCTCTATGCCGATCCGTCCTCACGCCGTCCGCGCCTCGGCCGCAGTCGCGCGTCAGGGCACGCGGACTGCGGGCCCCGGAACGAGGACTGCAGGCACCCGGTGCCCGGCACAAGGCACGAGGTTACAAGTCTGTGAGTGACTACAGGTTCCCGCGGCGCTCCTGCTCTAGCTCCAGCGCCTCGAAGAGCGCCTTGAAGTTCCCCTTGCCGAAGGACTGGCTGCCCCGGCGGCAGATGATCTCGAAGAAGAGCGTCGGGCGGTCCTGGAGCGGCTTGGTGAAGAGCTGCAGCAGGTAGCCCTCGTCGTCGGCATCCACGAGAATCCCGAGATCCTTGACCCGGTCGTGGTCTTCGCGCACCGGCGTGTGCCCGTGCGCGGTGAGCATCTTGTCCACGCGCTCCCACACCTTGTCGTAGTACGCGTCGGGCAGGGTGAGGAAGTCCACGCCGCGGGCGCGAAGGGCGGCGATCGAGTGGAGTTCATCGTCCGTGCGGAGCGCGAGGTGCTGGACGCCGGGCGTGTTCTGGTGCCAGTCGAGGTATTCCTGCACCTGGCTCTTCTTCTTGCCCGCCGCGGGCTCGTTGATGGGCATCTTGATGAGGTTGTTGCCGCTGGCCATCACTTTGGACATGAGCGCGGAGTACTCGGTGGAGATGTCCTTGTCGTCGAAGTGCTTGAACATGGTGAACTCGAGCACGTTCTCGTAGAACGCCACCCAGTAGTTCATCTTGCCCAGTTCCACGTTCCCGACCAGGTGGTCCACGTACTTGAGGCCGCACGGGTGCTTGCGGTTGTGGTCGTTCACGGCGAGCACGCTCTTGCCGGTCGGCCCGGCGATCTGGTCAAGCCGCCTGAAGCGCGGCTTGAACGTCCCGCCCTTCTTCACGTTCACCAGGTCATACGCCCCGGTGCGGCTGACGAACGAGTGGCAGACGCGCCCGTATGTGCGGATGCCGGCCATGGTGACGCTGCCGTGCTCATCGCGGTAGGTGCGCGGCGCGTAGGCGCTGGTGGCGCCGTTCTGCACCGCCCGCTCCCACGCCTTCTCCGCGTCGAAGACCGTGAAGGCCACGTCCTTCACCCCGTCACCGTACATGGCGCACTCCATCGCGGCGGGGTGTTCCGGGGTGAGGGCCGAAGTGAGAATGAACCGGATGTTGCCCTGCGTCAGCAGGTAGTGGGAAGCGTCGCGGCAGCCGGTGGTCAGGTCGGAGACCTGCTCGATCTGGAACCCGAAGCACTGAGCGTAGAAGAACGCCGCCTGCTTCGCATTGCCCACGTAGAACTGCACATGGTCCACGTCGATCAACTGGAGGGGGTCGGTCCCGGTGGCGGGCTGGGCGGCGGGGCGAGTGGGGGCGCTGGTCATTGCGGACCTCCTTGTATGCAGGCGGATGGGACGGTCGGGGCCGGGACCACGGCAGAAATCGCCGGGACATGGTGATTCTAAGCCGCGCGGAGGCCGAACCTAGAATACACGGCGCCGCGATTCGGCCTGTGGACGGGTGAAACCGACTTCGTTGACCTTTGCAGCACCGGGCCCTAGGGTTCCAGCCTGTTCGGGCGGGTGATCGCCCGGACGCGGCGGCCAGTTCGATCGAGCTCCGGCGCCCTGCGGAGCGCCGTTTGATTGGAGAGTCGGCATGCTTCCTCCACAGAGAGTTTCGCACGGTCGCACCCGTCGCCGGCGAGCACATCACGCTCTGACGCCCGTGACTTCGACAATGTGCCCGATGTCCGGCGCGCCCAAGCTGCACCACAAGGCGTGCAAGGAGTCGGGGTACGTCCGCCCGGGGCTGACGATTCAGGTGCCCAAGCTGAACATCGGGACGACGTCGAACTAAGCGGCGGCGGGGAGCCGGGCCCGGATTTTCCAGGGGGCCGTGGACATGCGGATCGCGGTGGATGTGATGGGAGGGGATCACGCCCCGGACGCGATCCTGAAGGGGGCGATTGACGCCCTCGCCGATCTCGGTGCGGCGGACGAGTTGGTTCTTGTCGGCCCGCGCGAACTGGTTGAAGACGCGATCCGCGAGCGCCGCGTGAAAGACCCGCGCATCGTGATCGAGCACGCGCCCGACGTGATCGAAATGAAGGACAAGCCCGCGCAGGCGGTGCGGGCGAAGCCCCAGTCGTCGATTGTGCGCATGGCTGAGATCGGCGCGCCCGGCGCGGCCCGCCGGTGCGACGTCGTGCTGAGCGCCGGCAACACCGGGGCCTGTGTCGCGGCGGCGGTGATGTACATGCGCCGGATGCCCGGTGTGCAGCGCCCCGGCATCGCGGTAACGATCCCCGCCTTTTCCGGCCCGCTCGTGCTCTGCGATGCGGGGGCGAACCCTGAACCGCTGCCGGCGCACCTGTTTCAGTACGGCATCATGGCGGGGTGCTACGCCGAGGGCGTGCTGGGCATCCGGCGGCCAAGGGTCGCGGTGCTCAACATCGGGGCCGAAGAGGGCAAGGGCGTGGACCTGGTTCGCGGAGCGCACGACCTGCTCAAGTCGTCGAGCGAGCTCAACTACATCGGGTATATCGAGGGGCGAGACCTCTTCCACGGGGTCGCCGATGTCGTGCTGACGGACGGCTTCGTGGGCAACACGATGCTCAAGATGGCCGAGGGCCTGGCAACCAGCCTGATGAAGGTGATCGCGCAGGAGGTCGCGAGCCGGGATCCGGAACTGATCCTCCGCCTCGAGCCGGTGATCAAGAGCATCTACAGGAAGAATGACTACCACGAGTACGGCGGCGCGCCGCTGCTCGGGATCAACGGCACGTGCATGATCGCCCACGGGTCGAGCGAGGCCCGGACCATCCGCGCGGCCATCCGCAACTGCCGCGATTTTGTGGCCTCGGGGGTGAACGAGGCGATCCGCGCCCGCATGTCAGCCTCGGCGCTCGCCGGTGAGGAGCGCGCATGACCCGCGCCGCGCCGATGGATCCGCCCCGGATCGGGGTCCGCATCGCGGGGACCGGCCGGGCCGTGCCCAGCGGGCAGCTGACCAACGTCGACCTCGCGCGTCTCATGCAGACCAGCGATGAGTGGATCGTGCAGAGGACGGGGATTCACACCCGGCGCGTCTGCGACCGCTCGAAGGGCGAGAGCTGCCTGCCGCTTGCGAAGGAGGCCCTCACGAAGGCGCTCGCGGATGCGCGCATGGACGCCCGCGAGCTCGACATGATCATTCTCGCGACGCTCACCGAGGAGATGCCCTGCCCGCCGACCTCGTGCCAGCTGGCGGCGGCGGTGGGGGCCGGGCCCTGCGGCGCATACGACCTCTCCGGCGCATGCTCGGGGTTCGTATTTTCGCTGAACACGGCGTGGAGCATGGTCCGCGCGGGGCTGCACCGCACGGTGGCGGTCGTGGGGGCCGACACCCTGAGCTCCTACATGGAGTACAACGACCACGGGCGGGCCACGGCGATTCTCTTCGGCGATGCGGCGGCGGCCACGATCATCCGCGCGACCGACGACACGTCCAAGGGGATCATCGCCCAGGCGATGCACACCAACGGCGCCCGCTGGGCAGACCTCTACATTCCGCTCACGATGAAGCACTTCCCGGCGGAAGACCCCCCCGAGCAGGCGATGATCGGGCGGCTGCACATGAACGGCAAGAGCGTCTTCAAGTTCGCGGTCAGCACGTTTCCCGAGGTGATCGAGCAGACGCTCGGTCGCGCCGGGCTGCGCGCCGAGGAGGTTGACCACTACATCTGCCACCAGTCCAACGCGCGCATCCTCGAAGCGGCTCGCGAACGATTCGGCCTGCCCGCGGAGAAGCTCTACGTGAACATCGACAAGTACGGCAACACCGTCGCGGCGTCGGTGCCGCTCTGCCTCGATGAACTCCGCGAAGCGGGGCGCGTGCGCGAAGGCCAGCGCGTGATGTTCGTCTCGTTCGGTGCGGGCCTGACGTGGGGCACGAGCCTCTGGCAGTTGTAGAAGGCGACGCGGGCGCGGGTCATGGAAGGCCGCCGGCGAGTCGCTCGCCGATCCCCTTATCCGGACCCTTCCCGCAAGGACTGGGTGATGGCAATCTCCTGGAGTCGCACGCTGCCCCGGTCGAGGGCGGCCTTGGCGGCCTGCAGGGCCTTCACGTCGGCGCTGCGCCAATCAGCATCGGCGGCCTCCACGAGCGCTCGGAGCGCATCCGCCGTGGCCGCGAGTGATGCTCGCGATGCATCGTCAAGGAGCGAGCCGTAGCGTGCGAGTCGGTCGCCGATCCACTTGAGATCAAGGCGGCTGTTGGTCACGAGGTCCACGACCTGGTGCCGGGTCATGTCTTCACGGGCGTGGGCCAGGCTGTCTCGTTCAATTCGCTCAACTTCGTCGCGCGACAGCCCGTGATTGGGCACGATCTGCACATCGGCGCGCCGGCCGCTGCGTCGCTCGGTCGCAGTGACGGTGAGCACGCCGTTGGCATCGACGCCGAAGTCAACCTCGACCTGCGGCATCCCCGCAGGCATCGGGGGCACGCGCAGCGAGAAGACGCCGAGGCTGCGGCAGTCCCCGGCCATTTCGCGCTCGCCCTGCAGCACGTGCAGCCGGATCGCCGTCTGGTTGTCCACGCTCGTTGAGAACATTTCGCGGGCCCGCGCGGGCACGGTCGTGTTGCGCATGATGACCTTGGCCACTGCGCCGCCGACCGTCTCAATGCCGAGGGAGAGCGGGATAACGTCGAGCAGCAGGGCGTCCCGGCGTGCGCCCTGCAGGATCGATGCCTGCACCGCAGCGCCCAGCGCGACCACCTGGTCGGGGTCAATGCCGGCGTACGGATCCAGCCCAAAAAAGCGCTTCACCCGTTCGCGCACCGCCGGCATGCGCGTCATGCCGCCCACGAGCACCACGCCGTCAAGCGGCTCGCCTTCCAGGGCCGGCGCCGCGTCGCGTAGCGCGCCGGCGCACGCCGCCAGCGTGCGCTCGATCAGTGGCGAGGAAAGCCGATCGAGATCTTCGCGCGTTACGGTCGCTTCGAGCGCCCGCCCCGGCCCGAGTTCGCACCGGACGAGGGCCGCGTGTTCATTGCTCAGCCGGTGTTTCGCTTCGCGGGCCGCCTCGACCAGGCGCGCCCGTGCGTCGCCCGGCAGCGCTGCGAGCCGCGCGAGCGCCGCGCCGGCGGGGTCTCCGGCCTCGGAGAGCAGGTGCAGCACGATCGACTGGTCCAGGTCGTCCCCCCCGAGGTGGGTGTCGCCGCTGGTGGAGAGCACCTGGAAGAACGCCGGCTCGCCTGCGCCCTCTCCGGGCGTGATGCGCAGGATGGAGACGTCGAACGTGCCCCCTCCCAGGTCGTACACCGCGATGGTGCGCTCGCGCCCATCGGCGCGGCTCAGCCCCGCGCCGAGCCCGTACGCCAGCGCCGCGGCGGTGGGCTCGGCGATGATGCGGACCACGTCGAGCCCGGCCATTCGTCCCGCATCGCGGGTTGCCTGGCGCTGGGCATCATCGAAGTACGCGGGCACGGTGATGACCGCCCGCTGCACCGGGGCGCCCAGCGCAGCGCTCGCCCGGCTTCGGAGTTCGCTGAGAATCGACGCGGACACCTCCTGGGGCGAGCGGACGATCCACTCGTGCGGCCCGTCACGCGCGCCGGGGTCGTAGACAGGGACGCGGGCGCGGGCCGTGGAATGCGGGCCCTCGATCACGTCATAGGAAAGATGCGGGAGTTCCGCCTCGGCATCGCGCCGGGAGCGTCCCATCAGGCGCTTGATGCTCGCGATGGTGCCCTGCGGAAACGCGGGGGCCTGTGCGAGCGCATCATGCCCGACCACCGCGCGGATCGAGCCGTCCGGCGCCCGGTCGTAGCGCACGACACTTGGAAGGAGCGCTCGCCCGGCGGGGTCAGGGATCACGCGCGGGCCGGTGGAATCGCAGATCGTGACCAGGCTGTTGGTGGTGCCGAGGTCGATGCCGATGATGGGGTCCGCAAGGCTCACGCCACACGATAGCGTGCCCGGCAAGGCGTCACGGCGTCATCTCGCTTCGGACCGGCACACCCTGGTCCGCGCGGGCGCACGTGCGGCACTTCCGCAATGTGGAACGATCCGCGAAGAATCTGATGGCCGCGACCGCCCGGCGCAAACCTCTCTGCACACCCGCCCTTCCTCTCACCTAATGCATCTCGTTCGCTGCGAGCCAGCGTTCGGCGTCGAGAGCGGCCTGGCAACCCATGCCCGCCGCGGTCACGGCCTGTCGATAGTGTGCATCGGCCACGTCGCCCGCCGCGAAGACGCCGGGCAGGTTGGTGGCGCTCGTGCGGGTCTTCAGGTCAACGTATCCCTTCTCGTCGAGGGCGACCGCCGTGCCGCGCAGGAACTTCGTCGAGGGCGTGTGCCCGATCGCGATGAACAGGCCCTTGACCTCCAGGGTCGAGCGTTCGCCTGTGACCGTGTCCTCCAGCAGCACGCCGGTGATGCGGTCCTGCCCGAGCACGTCGGCGACGACCTTGTTCCACAGGACTTTCGCCTTCGGGCTCGCCATGAACCGCTGCTGCATGATGCGGCTCGCCCGCAGCGTGTCGCGGCGATGGATGACGTAGACGACCGAGCCGAACTTGGTGAGGTACGAGGCCTCTTCCATCGCCGTGTCGCCCCCGCCCACCACTGCGAGCGGTTGATTGCGGAAGACCGGCAAGGCGCCATCGCACACAGCGCACGCCGAGACCCCTCCGCCGGAGCGGGCCAGGCGCATCTCGTTGTCCAGGCCCATCCAGTTCGCGGTCGCGCCGGTCGCGATGATGACCGCGCGGCACCGGGCGATGCCTCCCCCCGAGAGGTGCAGTTCGTGGGGAGTGCGGATGGGGTCAGGCGAGAATGCGCACCGCGTCACGTCTTCGCCGATGACCCGGGTGCCGAAGCGTTCGGCCTGCGCCTGGAACTTGACCATCATCTCGGGACCGGCCACGCCGTGCTCAAAGCCGGGGTAGTTCTCCACTTCGGTCGTGAGCATCAGTTGCCCGCCCGGGAGCACCGGGCCCGGGTCCTGCTTGGGAACGCCGCAGTAGACCACGGGCTCAAGTTGCGCGCGGGCGGCATAGATCGCGGCGGTCCAGCCCGCAGGGCCGGACCCGATGATGGCAAGCTTGTGAATGTCGGACATTGGAACTCCCTCATCGGGGTGGGGCGTGAACCTCGGCAGAGTATGGAGCGGCGGGAGCGCGGCGATCGGCGGCGCGGGAGTGAAACCTGCGGACGCTCAGGCCGCGGCGGGTGGCTCGTGCGCGACACATTACTCACGGTGCCGTGCATCGTCGCCGAAGCGGGGTGCTTCCGGCGCGCCGCTCAGCGGAACGAGACCCCGCCGCAAGGTCTCCGCACACCGGCTATTGGCGCGTTCGAACGACTTCTTCCCGCTGGAGCGAGACGACCGGCGGCCAGATGAGATAGTCGGTATCGAAGGTGCGTTCAGCGGTGTTCTGCACCTCCCGCGCGTAATCGCGCTCGCCGTCAAAGCCGACGGAGCACAGGACAAAGTCGCCGTCCTTGACGCCCTTGCGGAAGTTCGGAAAGCGCGGGCTGATGACGTTGATGTCGTGGACCGGGGTCGGGGTGTTGCGCCCGGGCACGAAGTAGTGCATGGGCTCGGATGGCTTGGGGTTGAAGGGGTCGTGCTCAGTGTCCTTGAGCCACGTGGGGCGGACGCCGGAAAGGTCGTTCGGAAAATCGCCGTTGCGGTAGTACACGCCGACCAGGGCGAGGGCGTGCCGCGTGCCGACGAGTTCAACGCGCAGGGTGGTGCGTGCGTCGAACACCGGGAGAACCGGGATCATCGTCAGGGCGACGAGCATCTGCTGCTGGAGGGGGACCATCATCAGGTCGAAGCGCTGGCTCATGATCGGGTCGAAGAGGTTGTCGAGCTTCCAGCGACGCTCGAAGTCGCCCCACACGCGGCTGATCGACTCCAGGGTCGCGCTGCGTCCGGCGTGGTCAGCGGCGAGCGTCTCCCACCGCGCCACTTCGGAGAACATGCGAAGCGGGTTGCCCTTGGCCGAAAGCCGCGCCATCGTGCCCGAGAACGCGCCGCCCCTCGGCCCGTCGGGGCCGAGCAGCATCTCGGCGGCCTGCTGCGCCGCGAGCAGGTTGGCGCGGGGCAGGGTGAACCGCTTGGTGTTCAGGTACCCCTCCTTGCCGTCGTCCTGCACCTCGGCGAGGGCGGCGATGGTCGAGGCGAGCACCTCGGGCGAACCCCGGAGTTTGCGCTGCCCCTTGAAGTCGGTGTAGGCCACATCCCGCATCCGCTCGACCCCGCGCGACATCGACGCGAAGCCGAACAGTTTCTCCTCGGCAAAGGCCCGGTCGCCGAGCTGGCGCGAGACGTTGACCCACGCCACCAGCAGCTCAAGCGCCGCGGTGGGCTCGCCGGCCTCCTCCAGGCGCGTAACCTCGACGTGCACCAGGCATTCCAGGGCCCGGATGTGCTCCAGGTATTTGAACTGCGCGCCGACCAGCATCGGCGTGCCCCCGACATCAAGCTCGGTGTACAGGCCGTCCGCGATGAACTCCAGGTCTTCGTCACGCTGAGCCAGCGCCTCGACGCCGTACGGCTGCCCGAACGCCGGAGCGCGGGTGAAATCACCCCCGACGCCGGCCCGGCGGACCTCGGCCAGCACCGCCTGCTGCTCCGGGGCCGCGGCCCAGTCCGAGGCGGGCTTCCAGAGCGGCCCAGTCGGCGTGCGCAGAATGGCTTTGTCGATCGACTCGACGCCGCGCGGCGGGGGGGCCATCTTTGCGAGCACCGGAAGAATCATGAGATCGGAGCGCAGACCCGGGTCGCCGTTCGCGCCGCGCCGGATGTCGCGATACGCCGCGTTCGCCTGATCGACAAAGTCCTGGGCGTGCGCCACGCCGGGCAATCCGGCGGCGCACACCCCCAACATGACAGCCGCGAGTCGTCTCATATGGGCATGGTAGCGGCGAGCGCGCGGGCGCGGATCGACCGAGGGGTTTGCCTAGGAACGTCGCGGCACAGCCTCTGGTCGGTTGTGCCCGGCGGCCGGCGCGATGCCGCCCCGGGAGCGGGCTCCGCGCGGCCCAGCGAGCGATTCCAGGCTCCACCGTCTGCCGGCAGCGGAGGATCAATCCGAGACCTGCGAGTTCGGCGGTCGATCTGGGGCCGGGGTAGCATCCGGCCATGCCCCCACCCGGAAGACTCAATCCGCTTGCCATGCAGCAGCGTGCCCGGGAGGGGCACCGCCTCTTCGCCGAGGGTCGTACTCGCGAAGCCCTCGCCATCTACCGCGAACTGCAAACCCTCGCCCCCGACCATCCCGGGGTCAACACGATGCTGGGCATGTGTCTGGCGGCCATCTCCAACCACAAGGCGGCGCTGGTCCCGCTTCAGCGGGCGTACGCGGCGGGGGTGCGGGCCCCCGACCTCATCACGACGTTCGCGGTCAGCCTGCGAAACCTGGGTCGCTTCGACGAAGCCGAGCGCATGCTCGACGAGCTCCTGGCCCGCCAGCCGGGTGATCCCGGGGCGCTCGCGGCCAAGAGCGACCTCTATTACTTCATCGGACAGCCGGAGCGGGCGATCGGGGTTCTGGAGCCCGGGCTCGAGGCGAATCCGCGCGATCACGCCCTGATCCTGGCCTATTGCCGGGCCGCGACGACCGAGGCCCAGCGCCTGCGTGCCGTGGAGTTGGCTCGCTCGGTCGAGGCCGACGCAGACCTGCCCCCGCGGCGCCGCGCTCTGCTGCACTTTCGCACCGGGCCGCATCTCGACAAGCTGAAGCGATATGACGAGGCGTTCGAGAGCTTCCGCAAGGGGCACGCGATCGTGCGCGAAGCGTGGGACCCAGCCGCCCACCGGGCGCTGGTCGCCGAGGTCATCGCCAAGTGGTCGCCCAACGTCATCGGGGCGATTCAGCCGGCGCGGCAGCAGACGCCCCGTCCGGTCTTCATCGTGGGCATGCCCCGATCGGGAACCACGCTCATTGAGCAGATCATCGACGCCCACCCCAAGGCGTTCGGGGCGGGCGAGTTGCAGTTCCTCCACGGCATGGTCTTCGAGATGACCCGTACCCCCTACCTCCTCGATCCCGCCGCGCTCAAGCGCCCGGTGCTGGAGCGCCTGGGTTCGCGGTACCTCGGTGCCGTCGCCGAACTCGCCCCGCGTGATGTCGAGCGGGTGACCGACAAAGCCCCCTTGAACTTCCGCAACGTCGGGCTCATCGCCCTGATGTTCCCCGGCGCCAGGATCATCCATGCCCGGCGCGATCCGCGCGACACCTGCCTCTCGTGCTTCTTCCAATGGCTCGCCGGGTACTTTCCACAGGGGCACGACCTGGAACACCTGGGACGCTTCCATACCGACCACGAGCGCCTCATGGACCATTGGAAGCGAGTCTTCCCCGGGCGCGTGCTGGATGTCCTGTACGAGGACGTGGTCGATGACCTGGAAGGCCAGACCCGACGCATCCTCGAGTTCATCGGGCTGGAGTTCGACCCGCGATGCCTGCGCTTCTGGGAGACGGGTCGGGTCGCGACGACCTCCAGCAACGACCAGGTGCGCCAACCCTTGTACAAGTCATCCGTGGCGCGGCACCAACGCTACAGGGCTTATCTCGACCCCCTGATTCGGGGACTCGAAGCGCCGTGAACGGTTCGGTGAGTCGCAGTCAGTCTGTCCCCCGTGATTTTCCTGGTGTGGACCGTTCGCCCGGGCTTGGCCGATAACGCCGATATGTCCCGAGCCTTTCCGGAGTCACTGCGCGCGTTGTCCAAGGTCATGACCAAACCCGCGGACGCTGAGACATTGGCCCGGCGCCGGTCGGCTCTACAGATCGCGGGTCTGGTTCTGCTCGCGTCGTGGCTGTTCGTGCTGGTCGCGCTGGTGGGGTATTCGCCCGCCGATCCGCCGACGCACTCGGTCTATCCCCCCAATCCGGTGGCGGAGAATCCGTTGGGTCAGGCGGGGGCCGGGGTGGCGAGCCTCGTCTTCAAGACGCTCGGTTACCCGGCCTGGGTGCTGCTCATCGGAACGCTCTTTTTTCTCGTCATCCCGGTTTTTCGCGTCAAGGTGACGTTCCCGATCCTGCGCGCAGTGGGCCTGGTGATGCTCGTCGCCGGCTTGTGCGGGGTAAATGCGGTCGCGTTTCCGGCGTTCTCGCCGATGCCGGGGCTGGCGGGGGGGTTGCTTGGTGATGTGATCGGGCACGAGATGGTGGCCCGGTTCAACGTGCTGGGGAGCATGATCTGGCTCATCGCGCTGGTGGTCGTGGGCGCGGTGGTCGCGATGGACCGGTACCTGCTCGCTGCCCCACGGGCGATCGGGGCGGGCCTGGCGCCGGCGGCGAAGACTGCGGGCGTGCGATTTTCGGCGCTGCGGGCGCTTCGCGGCCGTCTGCCCCGGCGCAGCGCCAAGGTGCGGATTGACGACCTCGACGACGCGGAAGAGCCGGGCAAGGGCGGGCGGATCCCCAGGGCCCGCCCTCGTGCCGAGGTGCAGACGGAGCCGATCGAGGTCGCCCCTGAGCCCGAGGCGTCGGAGTGCGACGAGCCGGGGGAAGTCGAGCCCTCGGCGCACCCTGCTGACGCCGCGCCGGAGGGCGCGAATGAGGGTGACGATCTGGAGGACGATGAGGATGATGCACCGGGCGCGCCGCAGGTCTTTGACACGGAGGCCCTGCGGGCCAAGATCGCAAAGTTGCCCCTCCGGTTCGCGAGTGCGGGCGCCCAGAGCGCGACGCAGGAGGATCTTGAGGACATCCAGAACGCCAGCGAGCTGGAGGGATACCAGTTTCCGTCATTGGAACTCCTGGAGGAGCCCGAGGCGAACTTCTCGCAACGGTTGGAGGGGCTCGTGCGGGAGCAGGCCGAGGCGCTTGAGGCGGCCCTGCAGCAGTACCGCATCCGTGGCGAGGTCGTTGGCATCGAGTCGGGCCCGGCGATCACGCTCTACCAGGTGAAACTGGCCCCGGGCACGCGAGTGAGTGCGCTGGAAGTGGTGCGCAACGACGTGGCGCGGGCGCTGAAGGCGGTGAACATCCGCATCGTGAGCAACCAGGCGGGGCGCGATACCGTGGGCATCGAAGTGCCCAACCCGACGAAGGAGAAGGTGCGCCTCAAGGAACTCATGAGCAACCGGGAGCGCTTCGCGGCGATGCGCCTGCCCATGTTCCTCGGGAAGGACGCGAGCGGCGAGCCGCTCATCGGCGACCTGACCGAGATGCCGCACATGCTCATCGCCGGCACCACCGGCAGCGGCAAGAGCGTGTGCATGAACACGATCATCATGTCGTTCCTGTACACGCGGAAGCCCAACGAGCTGAAGCTCGTGCTCGTGGACCCGAAGATGGTCGAGATGAGCCAGTTCAAGGACATCCCGCACCTGATGTGCCCGGTCGTGACGGAGATGTCCAAGGCCGCGGCGATCCTGGAGTGGGCGTGCAAGAAGATGGACGAGCGGTATGAACTGCTCGCGGAGGCGGGCTGCCGCGACATCGCGTCGTACAACGCGCTGACCTGGGATGAGCTCCGGAGCGCCTTCAACCCCAAGACGCAGGAGGAAGAAGCGCGGATTCCGCGCAAGTTGCCCTACATGGTCTTCATCATCGACGAGCTGGCCGACCTCATGATGACGAACAAGGAGGTCGAAGGGTCGATCATCCGCATCGCTCAGAAGGCGCGGGCGGTGGGCATTCACCTGATCCTCGCGACGCAGCGCCCGCAGGCGAACGTGGTGACGGGGCTCATCAAGAGCAACATGCCCTGCCGCATCTCCTTCAAGGTGGCAAGCGGCATGGACTCGCGGATCGTGCTCGACCACAAGGGGGGGGAACTGCTGCTCGGGCAGGGCGACATGCTGTTCCTCAGCCCGCGGACGAGCAAGCTCAGCCGCGCCCAGGGCACGCTGGTGGACGACAAGGAGATCAGGCGCGTGGTGCGCTTCATGCGCGATGTCGCCTCGCCGAGTTTCGAGCGCCAGCTCATTCAGCTCCGGTCGGGCGTGGACGCCGAGGACCAGGAGCGGATTTACGAGAGCGAGAACAACTCCTCGGCGAGCCTCGCGGCCGCGCAGGAAGACCCGCTCTTCGACCGGGCGGTGGAGATCGTGCTCGAGACCAAGCGGGGCAGCGTCTCGCTGCTGCAGCGGCGACTGGCGATCGGCTACACGCGGGCGAGTCGGCTCATCGACCTCATGGGCATCGCGGGCATCATCAGCGATCACAAAGGTTCGGTGGCGCGCGATGTGGTCATCACGCAGGCCGAGTGGGACGCGATGAAGGCTCTTGCGGCGGAAGGCCCCGCAGCCCCGCCCGGCCGGCAGGGGCAGCTCTTCGGCGACGAGGCGGAGATGAAACCCCGGCACGTCGAGCCGCCAAGCCTCGATGCGCTCGCGGACGAGACGGGCGATGCGGATGACGCGGCGGACGTTGACGGGCCGCGCGGCGCGGCGCAGGCCGACCTGGCGACCGAGCCTTCAGACGACTTCGATGACGGCGAAGGCGAGCCGGACACGGAAGGTTTCGACGACGATCGCGACGGGTCAGACGACCTTGCGCCCTGGGAAGAAGCCCGCGACGAGCGCGAATAGGCGATCAGCGTGACGCGTCGGGCGACCGGAGATCGCCCGTCACCCGCGGCGGGGCCGGTCGGCGCTGCGATGCGCCGGGATGCCGCCGAGGACCTACAGCACGCGCCCGGACCGGGGCTGGGCGACGACCTTCACGCCGCGCGAGGTTCGAACTGACCAGAGGGCCATGCTGCCGGCGGCGAGAGCCATCCATCCGACGCAGGCGGCGAGCGCCATTGCGGACTTCTCGCCCGGGGCAAGCACGAGCGCGGTCGCGAGGATGGTGCCGAAAAAGACGTTGCCCATGACCGCATCGCTCCGCGTGACGAGATACAGGCCCATGTTGGCGACCAGTCCGGCGGAGAGGACTCCCATGGCCAGGGCCAGCCCCGGGGTGCCCGCGAGTTCGGAGAGGCCGCTGGGGAGTTCCCAGCTTGAGAGGGCGGTCGACAGCACGCTCACCCAGCGCTCGAACCAGAGCCCGGCAGCGCCGAAGAAGGCCGCGATCGGAAGGGCGCCGGTGTCCCAGAGCCTGCGGGCGATGGCCTGGTTGGCCAGGAGCATGAACGCAAAGACGAGCCCGAAGAGCGTGGCGCCCGTGGCGAGCGTGGCGCTGTGCATCCCGGTCACCGCGGCGCCGGCCGCGGCGCCGGTGGCAAGCAGCCACACCGCGATGGCAAACGGGGCGCGCAGGCGGGTTGAGTCGGGGAGGCGGGCGGGCGCGGCCTGGGGCGCGGGCGCGGCATTGAGCTGGACCCGGGTGCGTGAGAGCTCCACGCGGAACTTCTCACGCTCGACTTCGAGCTCGGCGCAGCGGCGCTGGAGCTCCTCGGCCTTGTGCTGCTGCTCCTTGGCCGCTTCGGACGACGAGGCCGCGGAGCGCTTGGTGCTGGTGAGCTCGCTCTGGACCGCGGTGAGCTGGGACTTGAGGGCCTCGTACTCGCTGATGCGCTGCGCGAACTCGCGCTCGCGGCTTTCGAGTTCGCCGGCGAGGTCCTTGAGTTGGCGCGACTGCTCGGTCTGGCGCCGCGCGGTTTCGGCGAGCACGGCGCGCTCGGATTCGAGGCGTGCGCGGGTCTCTTCGACGGTGCGGCGCTCGGTGTCGATCGCCTCGGTCTGGGCGCGGATCAGGGCCTCGCGGGCGGAGATGTCAGAGCCCTGCGACTCGATCTGGCGCTGGAGGGCTTCCAGGGCGCTTCGTTCGCTCTCCACATCCTCGACCTTGGACTGCGTGTCGTGCTCGCGCCGTTCGAGTTCGGCCTGGCGCTCGGCGAGCTGGCGGAGAAGCTCCTCCATCTGCCGGCGCTGCGATTCAAGGCGTTCGTTCTCGGAGGTGATCGAACGCGCGCGGTCGGCGATCGCGCGCTCCTCGGCGAGCAGGCTCATCTCGCGGGTCTCGATCTGCGTCTCGCGCTCCGTCAGTTCCTCGGTGCGTTCGAGCATCTCGACTTCAAGTCGCGAGCGCCGGGCCTGCGACTCCCGGATGTGGCTCAGGCGCGTCTCGATGTCCGAGATCACCTCGAGAAGGTGGTCTTCGGTGGGCGACTCCTTGGTCTCGATCGCGCCGCGCGAGCGACCGAGGGTGCCGCTTCGTTCCTGAAGCCCGCTGGTTGAGTGCATGGCCTTGCCTTTCACCCGGGGCTTCGCCCGGGGCCGCTGCGGAGCATCGAGACTCCTTCAGAATCGGTTTCGTCGGCTCGGCGCGCCGGGCGTGCGAACCCGCGCCGTGTCACAAGGCGCGAATCTGACCGGCCTGCACCACCTGGGCCGCCCATCCCCCGGTCGGGGGAGAGGGTTATGGGGCCGAGGCGGCGCTCCCGGCGACGAATCCGCTGGACCATGCCCATTGGAAGTTGAATCCGCCGATGCGCCCGTCCACGTCGAGGATTTCGCCGCAGAGGTGAAGCCCCGGACAGGTGCGGGACTCCATCGTCCTCAGGTTGACTTCGCGAAGCGGGATGCCGCCCGCCGTGGCTTCGGCGAAGGAGAAACCGCGGTCGCCGGTCACGGGCAGTTCCATCGAGGCGAGGGCCTGTGCGAGCGAGCGCCGAGCCTCACGCGGAACGGCCGCCGTTGATGTGCCGGGGTCGATGGCTGCGGAGGCGCACAGCGTCGCCGACAGGCGCTGGGCGAAGCCCCAGAGGCGCACCAGCAGGCGTCCGACTGGCTCACCGCCGGCGCGATGAAGCGCCGCTTCAATCTCAGAGCCGGGGGCGCCATCCACGAGGTTGAGACGCAGCGTCGGCGCGAGCCCGGCGTGACGGGCGTCGAGCAGGTGCCGGCTGATATCGAGCGCGGCGGGGCCGGAGAGCCCGAAATGCGTGAAGAGGACAGGGCCGCGCACGTCGGCAAGGAGGCGCCCGTCGGGATCGTGGAGGGAGAGCACGCCGGGGGCCGCGATGCCGGAGAGGTCGCGCAGGGGGCACGACTCGCTGAGCAGGATGGGGACGAGGGCGGGAAAGATGCGCGCGGTGGTGGAGTGCCCCAGCGCGCGGGCGAGGTCGTAGCCGGCGCCGTCCGACCCGGAGCGTGGCAGGGCCATGCCCCCGGTGGCGAGGATCACTCGGCGCGCGCGGAGCACGTCGGCATCTGCCGGCGCGCCGTGCGCGGGGTGGGGCGAGCCGGGCGGCTGTGGATGAAGGATGAAGGAGTCGGCGTCGCGTTCGATGCGGGCGACACGCCAGGGGTGCCGCATCTCCACCCCCGCATCGAGCGCGGCGCTGAGCAGCGCGCTGAGCACGGTGCGGGCCGAATCGGTGACCGGGAAGAGCTTGCCAGTCTCTTCGCGCTTGAGTTCGACGCCGAGTTCGCGGAAGAAGTCGATGGTTCTGGCCACGGGAAACCGCGCCAGCACGTTGCGGATCGCCGGCGGGGTCGATCCGGAATAGTCGCGTTCGGAGACTTCAAAGTGGGTGACATTGCATCGCCCGCCGCCCGCCACGAGAATTTTGGCCCCCAGGGTGCGGGCGCCGTCGAGGAGGACGATGCGCCGCGCCGGCTCGGACCGTGCCGCGGCGATGGTGCGCCCGGCCCAGATGGACGCCATGAGCCCCGCGGCGCCTGCGCCGATGACGGCGATGTCGAAGGCTTCTGGCATCGTGGGCGCGGCTCCGCTCACAGCGCCGCGAGGCGCCGGTCAGTCTCCTGGTCGCGGAGGCGCCTGAACAGGCCGCCGAGGTCGCCGGCGAGGATGTCGCGCAGGTTGAACTTCTCGCTGAGGCGCTCATCGGAGACGATCTGGTCCTGGTATCGGTAGACGCGGATCTTCTCCGACCGCTGGCCGGCGCCGGTCTGGGCCTTCCGCTCGGCGCTGCGGGCGGCCTCGGCCCGCTGGCGTTCGAGTTCGTACAGGCGGGCCATCAGAAGGCGCCGGGCGCGCTCGCGGTTCTGCTGCAGGCTCTTGCTCTCCTGCATCCGCACCTCGATGCCGCTGGGGAGGTGGCGGAGCTTGCATGCGGTCACCACCTTGTTCACGTTCTGCCCGCCCGGCCCCTGGGCGGTCGTCAAGTCCTCCTGCACGTCCTTTTCCCAGTCGATCCTGACTTCGACCTCCTCCGGCTCGGGCAGCACGGCGACCGTCGCGGTGGAGGTGTGGATGCGGCCCTGGGTCTCGGTCGCGGGAACGCGCTTGACGGAGTGGACGCCGGCCTCGAACTCGAGCTCGCTCCAGACCTCCGGGCCGCTCACGCTCAGCACGGCGCTGCGCACGCCCGAGGCGTCGGGGGTGAGTTCCAGGGTTTCGACGGTCCAGCCGCGCCGGGCGGCGTACTTCTCGTAGACCGCGAGCAGATCGCGTGCCCACAGACCCGCCTCTTCTCCGCCGGTTCCGGCGCGCACTTCGAGAATCACCGATCCGACGCGGGCATCTTCGGCGTTGACGAGCCGGGACTTCGCCTCGGCGATGGTCGAGGCGGCGCGGGCGAGTACCCCAGGCAGTTCCTCGCGGGCCATGGCCGCGAAATCGGGGTCTGCGGGGTCGGCGGCGGCGCGCTGGAGGTCGGCGGCCTCACTCCGCAGGCGCAGGAAGGCGCGGTAGCCCTCCACGACCGGGGCGAGGGCCGAACGCCGCACGGAGAGCTCGCGGACGCGCCGGTGATCGGCGACGACGCCGGGGTCTTCAAGGGCGCGCTCGAGCTCGGCCAGGCGTGCGACAAGTTCCTCAAGCTTTGCTTCGATGAGCGGCGAAAGCCCGTCGTGCGCCATGCCGGGAACGTAGGCGGGGCGACTCGCGGGCGTGGGGTCTGTGCGCTGCACACGCAGGCCGCCGGGAGCGCCGCCTGTCAGCGGCAGAGCTCGAGCAAAGGGTCGCCCGTCACCCTTCCGAAGACGCGCCGGGCGCCGTCGCCCCAAACGCCCAGCCCGAAGCGGGCGTCAAAGTGCGTGAGGAGTTCGACGCCGTCGACCGGGTTGAGCCTGCGTTCGGGAGTGAACGCTTCGCCCGAGTACAGGGCGCGCGAGGCAACGCGGACCTCATCAATCTGCCCCTTGAAGAACGACATCGGCGCCCCGTCGCTTGCCACGTCGGCGCCGATGATGAAGGGGAGGCGGTTGGACTTTCGCGCGCCGGAGCCGGCGGCCTTGGCGGCCAGGCGGCCGTCCACGTACACCCGCACCTCCGCCCCGTCGTAGACGCCAGCGACATGGTGCCAGCGCCCGGGCACGAAGACCGGGTCGGCCGTTTCGGCCACGACGTACGCGCCCGCGAGGTGGACGCTCCATTCCACCCTGCCGGAGTTGACGAAGATGCCGTAGTCAGAGTTCTCAGTCTTGCACAGCAGGCCGGTACGCGGCCCGAACTCGTCGGCCCGGAACCAGCACTCGACCGTGAGAGGGCCGTCGGGCAGGGCAAGATCCGGCACGAGCAGGGCATCGTCGCCGTCCACGGTGAAGGCGAGGTCCGCCGCCGGGCGGGGCGGCGTGGGGAGCGCCCGCATGTCGATCGGAACCTGGTCACGCCTCGTCTTGAGCGCGTAGCGATGGCCGGGCATGAGCACATCCACGTCGGTGAGCAGGTCAAGGTCGCGGTAGAACTCGTCGGCAACCCCGGGGCCGCGCGCCACGCCGAAGTTTCGCGTCGCGGATTCACCCGGCCCGAGTGTGACGTGGTGGTGGTCGGGAGAGAGAATCCAGCGCGAGTCGGAGGAGTCGGGGGTGAAGGTCACTTCGATGTCGCGCCCCGTGACGTTGTGGTACGACACGGCGCAGACCTGCTCAATCCCGCCCCGGTCGTTCATGGGGAGGGGTGCGTCAAATGCCGGCTCGACGCGGGCCTGCGCTGCGCACCCTTCGGCGAGATCGCCCGTGATCTCGCGCACGTCCATGACCTCGCCCACGGGCAATGCGGCCATCGCGACCTGCTGCTTTCGCACGGTGACGATGTGGAACTGGTGGAGCCACCCGGCTTCGGGGACGAGGCCATCCTGCCCGCCGCCGACGGTCGCAAGGGCGACGTAGTCGATGCCGTCCTTCGGGTCGTAGCGCATGTTGTGGATGTGCCCCGCGAAGACGGCGGTGACGTTGCCCGCCTTGACGAGCAGTTCGTGGACGCGGTCCCAGTCGTCGCCGTAGCCGCCACGGAGCCAGCGCGGGTGATGCAGAAACAGGAAGACGTGGTCGGCGTTCTTGGCGCGCTCCAGCGCCGACTTCAGAAACTCGAACTGATCGGGGCTCATGCGTTGGGCCGCGGGCTTCTCAAAGGAGAACTCGCCGGTTTCGGGGTCGCCCTCGTCGCTGTGGAGCGCGATAAACCAGCAGTTCTTGTGCTCGAAGGCGTACCAGAGGGGGCCGAAGTGCATTTCGTAGTCGCCCTCGTGCTCGCGCGCCGGGCGGTCGGGGCCGCGCCAGTAAATGTCGTGGTTCCCCGCGACGGGAAACCACGGGCACAGCAGTTCATCCATGATGCCCTTGAACTCGGTCATCTGGGTGAGCCACAGCGTGCGGGCGTTGTAGCCGTTGACGAGGTCGCCGACGGTGATCACGAAGTCCGGTTCGAGAAGGTTGGTGTCGCGAACTGCGTCAGCCAGCACCGAGACACCCTTGACCGGTCCGCCCGTGCGGTCGCCGTAGACCACGAACGTGAAGGCGTCCTTCTCCTCCGGCAGCGGCAGCACGATATCGCTCGAACGGGTGGTGATGAACCGGTCGGGCGTGTTGGGGGCGGTGCCGTGGGCCTCATTGGTGTGGTGATGGTGGCGCGAATGCCCGATGTTGTCCGCGGGCTGCCCGCGCAGGGGGGCGCAGGCCATCGTCGCTGCCAGCCAACCGATCATCGCGAGCCGTGCCATCGGGTTCCTCCTGCCTGCCGAAAGTCGGATCGCGAGCATACCCGGGCCAAGGAAACGTGAACAGGCGAGGCGCGGCGGGTCGGGGCATCGCGAGCGGCTACGCCCGGCGGATCATCGCCTCGCGCTCGGCGGGCTCGATGACACCCGACGCGTCGCTCAGCCACCGGCGCGCATCGGTGACGTACCCGGCGGTGGGCTTGAGCTCCGGCATCCGGGCCGCCCAGGACCGATTGAATCGCTCCATTGCGAGTTCGCGCAGCAGTTTGGCGACCATCGAGGCGAGCGCCACCGGCAGGTGGGCCTGTTCAGCCTCGGGTTGGAACAGCACACCGAGGCCGGCGGCGTCGTACCTGCTCACCCGCGCCGATTGCTCGATGACGGTGACCTCGGACACGCCGAGCGCGGCCCGCAGCACCTCGGCGTAACTGGTGCGCCCGCCTAGACGATCGCAGACGATGCGGACGTCCGCGCCGGCGTGCTCGTCGCGCACGCGCCGAAGGTGCCGAGCGAGGCCCGCGAGCGTGGTCGCCCCCTTGGAACCCTCGAGCCGGAGAATCTCGTTGAACTCGCCCTCGCCGATCACCTCGCAGCCGAGGCCGAGGACGCGGACGCCCGTATCGTCGAGGGCGCGAGAAAGCAGGTTGATGTCCAGGCGCACGCGATCAGCGCCTCCCGCACGCGGGAGGGAGAGCGCCGGGCCCCCGTACCAGGGAGCCGAAGGCCAGCGCGTGCGAAGCCGCGCCAGCAGGTCGGCATCGGTTGCCGGCGCGGGCTCGCCGGCTGTGCCCAGCATCGCAAGCACGCCCCGTTCGAGGTGTGTGAGCGGGTGCCTGGGACCAGACTGGATCTTGAGTTTCTTGGAGTCGTTGATGGCGAGGCGCCCTGACTCGGGGGCCCTTGTTACAGCCTTCGCCAGGAGCGCCCACAAGTCCGGGGGCGGGTTCCCCGGAGCCCAGCCCTCGACCCGGAAGACCGCCAGACCGACACACAGCGGCCCAAGCATCGGGCCGTACCCTGCTTCGTCGATGCCGACATAGATGAGGGGCACGCGGCCTCCTCGGCTCAGCCGCCCTTTGAGGTGCTGGGGCCGGTGGGGCCGCTCATGCCGCGCCCGCCGCCGGTGCCTTCGCTTGCTGCGTCCTGCCCCTCTTTCGGGGGTGGGTTCTTGGAGCCCTCGATGACGGATCCGGCCTTGCTGGTGCCGCCGCCCCCGAGGAAATGCCACGCAAGGAGCGCGACGGCGACCGCCGCGATCGAACCCGCGAGAATGAGTTTCTTCTTGTTTGAGTCCACGGGCGATTCCTCGAAGGCATGAAACGGAACGAGCCCTGGCGGGTTCGCAAATGCGGACGAGAGGAGTCGAACCTCCACGGGGTATTAATCCCACCAGAACCTGAATCTGGCGCGTCTGCCAATTCCGCCACGTCCGCGGCAGCGGAGTAGCGTAGCCCCCCGATGCGGGCTCGGCAAAGCGTTGGAGCAGGGCGCGGCCCGCACCCCGGCCACGACCAACGCCTCGGCGCCACAGAAGGGCTGCGATGATCGGATAGGATGCGGGAATGGCCAGCCGGGTCCGCCTCACAGACGTCGCGCCGCGCGACGGCCTCCAGAACGAGCCCTCGCCGATTCCTGCGCGCGAGAAGGTGCGACTGGTCAGGAGCCTCGCGAACACAGGCGTCGATGAGATTGAAGTCTCGAGCTTCGTCTCACCCAGGTGGGTGCCGCAGTTGGCCGACGCACGCGAGGTCTTTGAGTTGCTCGCGCCCAGCGCCGGGCCCGATTGGCCGGTGCTGTCGGCCCTGGTGCCCAACGAGCAGGGGCTGGACGCGGCGCTGGCCGTCAACGACCGGGCCGGGGCTCGGCTAATCGGCAAGGTCTCCGTGTTCACCGCGGCGAGCGAGACGTTCAGCCGCAGGAACACGAACGCGACCATTGCGGAGACGTTGGCGCGGTTTCGTCCTGTGATTGCCCGCGCGCGGCGTGCCGGACTTGAGGTGCGGGGTTACGTGTCCTGCGCGGTGGCCTGCCCCTTTGAAGGACGGATGGAGCCGCGCCGCGTCGCGCAGGTCGGGCAAGCGCTATCCGACCTCGGCGCGACAGAGATCGACCTTGGAGACACCATCGGGGCCGCGGAACCCGGCGATATAACGCTGCTGCTGGCCGCAGTCGGGGACATCATGGGCCGGAACGGACTCGGGACGATCACGCTCCATCTCCACGACACTTTTGGAAGGGCCGGCGAGTGCGTGCGAGAAGCGCTCGGGTTGGGTGTCACCAGTTTCGATGCAAGCAGCGGGGGCCTCGGCGGCTGTCCGTTTGCCTCCACACCGGGGAGGCGAGCGCCGGGCAACATCGACATGCTCCGCCTTTTTGACATCGTGACCGAGAGCGGCTTCTCCTGTGGCGCGACCCGCCCTGCATTGGCCGAAGCGGCCCGCGTGGCGACAGAGATTCTGGGTGCCGCCAGAGGAGGCGAAGCATGATTCGGGGGGTGGAGCACGAAGGAGGCGTGGGCGTGCTCACGCTCTGTCGCCCGGACAAGCGCAACGCCTTGACGCCCGGGATGTTGTGGGAGTTCTCCGCTCAGGCACAGCGGCTAGCGCAAACCTGTCGGTGCGTACTCGTAGAAGGTGAAGGCCCGATGTTTTGCGCGGGCTTCGATCTTGCCGCCGCGGCGGCGGACCCGACCGGGGCCGAGCTGGCGTCGATGCTTCGAGCCCTCGCCACGGCGATCGACACCCTGGATCGGATCGACGTGCCGGTGGTCGCATCGGTCGTGGGCGGGGCGATCGCGGGTGGGTGCGCGCTGCTCGGGGGGTGCGATTGGGTCTATTCACATGCGGGCGCGAAGTTCGGGTATCCTGTGCCGCGCCTCGGGCTGTCGCCCGGGGTTTCGGCGCCTTCGCTCCGGACGCGCTTGGCCGGGGGCGGGGTTCGGGAACTCATGCTGGGCGTGGGTGTTTGCAGCGTGGAGGATGCGTATCGCCAGGGACTTGTGCATGACGTGGCGGCATCGGCGGCTGAATGCAGGGCGCGGGCCATCGCGCGGGCTGAGGATGTGGCACGGAAGCCGGCGTGGGGCGTCCAAGCCACGAGACGGCTCTGCCGCGAACTGGAACGACGCCCGGAGCATGGTGAACGCGGGCTGGAGATTTCCCTGGGTTCGTGCGGGACGGACGAGCAGCGGGGGATGCTGGGGGCCTTCTGGCGAACCCGGTGAGACCCCTTGGTCCGGGGCTTTGCGAGGTTTGGGAAGGGTGGAACCGCGCGGGAGCGCGGATCGGATATACTGGAACCGGAGACGGGCGTGCCCCGCCAGGGGTGCTGCCGCGGAGCCGCCGGAAACGAGGTCCGCCAGGATCTTGAGGCTCCGCAACCCAATCCACATCGGCAAGCACGCGGGTGCTGCGTAGGAGAGTGTCATGGGTCGTATGCGCGATCGGCGTTTTGCGAACGCTCCCCGCGCCTGGTCAGATGACCGGGTCGCGAGCCTGGAGTCGCTCGAGCAGCGCATGCTGCTCTCGGGGTCGGCGGGGCCGGCGGCGCAGGATTATGCGAGCGTGGATTGGTTCGGGCACGAACTGACCGCGATGCGGAACGAGTGGGTTCTGACGTTTGACGAGCGCCTGAGCGCCGACCGGCTGCAGGCCGCGGCGACCTACCTCGCCGGGCAGCTGGGCCTGAGTATTGATTCGATCGAGTCGCTGGCACGAGGCAAGAACGCTCTGCTCCGCGCGACGGGCGTGGTGCAGGAGAGTGTGGTCCGCTCGCTCGTGAACGGCCTGGACTGGCTGCGCGGGTTCGAGCCCAACCGCGTTTCGCAGACGAATCGCGTGCCGAACGACCCGTTCTACAGCCAGCAGTGGGCGCACGAGAACATCGGGCAGACGATCCCCGGCTCCGGGGGGGGGACGCTTGACGCCGACTCGAACACCACCGGCGCGTGGGACCTCACCTTCGGCAGCCAGTCCGCGATCGTCGCGGTGATCGACACGGGCGTGCAGATCGACCACCCGGACCTTGCGGCGAACATCTTCCGCAACCCGGGCGAGATCGCCGGAAACAACATCGACGACGACGGGAACGGCTTCGTTGATGACGTGACAGGCTGGGACTTCGGCGAGTTCGACAACAACCCCGATGACGTCTACGGGCACGGCACGCAGGTTGCCGGCGTGATCGGCGCCGTGGGCAACAACAACCTGGGCGTCGCGGGCGTCGCGTGGAACGTGCTGATCATCCCGATGAAGATCGCGAACCAGTTCGGCGGGCTCTCGACCGCGGCGATCATCGGCGCGCACGACTACCTGACGATGATGCGCGAGCGCGGGGTGGATATCGTCGCGAGCAACAACTCGTACGGCTCGTTCGCCCCGGGCTTCTACGACGACTTCAACGACGGCATCATCGCGGAGAGCGATGCGATCCAGGCGTTCATCGACTCGGGCGGCGTGTTCGTCGCCTCGGCCGGCAACGAAGGCAGCGACAACGACGAGACGGCGCGGTACCCCTCGACGTACGACATCCCCGGCCTCATCTCGGTGGCCGCGACCGACAACAACGACGCCCTCGCGACGTTCAGCAACTACGGCGCGCAGACCGTGGACCTGGGCGCCCCGGGCGTGGACATTCTCACGACCGCGATCGACGACGGGTACAACTACGCGAGCGGCACGTCGTTCAGCGCGCCGATGGTCGCCGGGGCGGTGGCGCTGATGAAGAGCCTGCGCCCGCAGGCTTCGGGCGAGGAGTTGCGCCAGGTGCTCATCGCCTCCGCAAAGCCGCTGCCGACGCTCCAGAACAAGGTGCAGTCGGGCGGCCGCCTCGACATCGCCGAGGCGCTGCGCATCATCGGGCTCGACGGCCCGGTGGTCACCAGCATCGATCCGGGCCCGGTGGTCGGGCAGGTGAACAGCCAGGGCCAGCCGGTCCGCACCGCGACCATCACGTTCAACCGCGATCTCAACCCCAGCGCGCTGGGCACCGCGTTCGTCACGCTCGTGGGCGCGGGCGCCAACGGCACCTTCGGCAATGGCGACGACTTCAGCGTGCCGGTGAGCGGCGTGACCGCGCTCGACGCCCGCACGGTGCGCATCGACTTCAACCTCGCGTCGTTCCTCCAGCAGCGCCTGCCCCTGGGTGTCTATCGCCTGACCCTTCTCCCGGGCGGCTTCATCGACACCGACGGCAACTTCCTCAACGGCGACTCGACCTCGGGCCTGAACGAGACGTACGGCTTCACCGTCGCCAGCGCCACCAGCGGCCTCGAAACCAACGACGACCTCTCGGATGCCGAACCCATCAACTTCACGGCGACCGGGACCACGACGCTGTCGGGCCTGCGCATCGGCGATGGGCTCCGCGGGAACCTCGATGTCGACCTCTTCAAGGTTTCCATCCCGCGCGGCGGGCTCATCCGGGCCCAGGTGAACGCCCAGAGCCGGGCCGGCGGCTCGACGCTTGATTCGTACCTTCGACTCTTCGATGCACTGGGCAACCAGATCGCGTCCAACGACCAGTTCAACGGCTCCGACTCGCTCATCGACTTCTTCGTGACCACGGGCGGCTTCTACTACGTGGGCGTCAGCGGCTTCGGCAACGCGACGTACAACCCCGCCGTCGCCGGCAGCGGGCAGAGCCAGTCGCTGGGCGTGTACGACCTCGTGCTGCGGGTGGACCTGGTGCAGGACGACCGCGTGACGGTTTCCGACGATTTTTCGAGTGATCCCGAGCGTATCCCGCCGCAGGGCACGCAGGGCACCCTCTCCAAGTCGCTCACGGTGTCTGACGCGCGGGCCATCCGCGATGTCAACGTGCGCCTCACGCTCAGCCACACCTTCGACGGTGACCTGCGGATCAGCCTGATCAGCCCCCAGGGCACGACCATCATCCTCAGCGACAAGCGCGGCGGCGACGGCAACGACTTCACCGCGACGCTCTTCGACGATGAGGCGACGCTGGGCATCTCGGCGGGCACGGCGCCCTTCAGCCGCGCCGGCGGGTATCGCCCGGACCAGGCCCTGAGCACGATTGACGGCCAGAGCGCTGCGGGCACATGGACGCTGCTGATCCAGGACACGGTCGCCCTCAACACCGGCGAACTCATTTCGTGGGCGCTGGACTTCACCCTGCAGAGCGACATCTTCGGACCCTTCGAGAGCAACGACACGCTCGCCACCGCCCGCGACCTTGTCACGGGCGGCACAGGCTCCGCGCAGGCGCAGGCGCTCATCGGCGACGGCGGCTTCGGCAACCTCGACCGCGACCTCTACCGCCTCGTGGTGAGCGAAGGGGCCACGCTGGGCACGAGCGTGAGTTCGAGCAGCGCGCTCAACGCGGCGCTGCGGCTTTTTGATGAGAACGGCAGCCAGTTGATCCTCTCCAGCCCGGAGGGCAGCAAGAACGCATCGATCACGAACTTCGTGTTCGCCCGGGGCGGGACGTACTACCTCGGCGTGAGCGAGGCCAGCAACACCGCGTATGACCCCAAGGTGACGCCAAGCGGAGTCGTGGCCCTCACCACCGGCAACTACACCCTGAGCGTCGCGATCACCGCGGGCGTCAGCGACACCGAGCGCGCCCTGGACGGCGACGACCTCACCGCGGGCGCCAGCGCCGACGGCACGTTTGTCACCGGGAGCGGCCTGGACCGGCGCGGGCTCCGCTATAACGGCGCCGAGTTCCTCTTCCAGGCTGACAGCGGCATCGCGACCCATTTCTTCGGCGCTTCGGCCGGCGGGTTCAACTTCCGCAATGACGGCAGCGGCGGGGGCGATACCCTGCCGGTCTCGCTCACCGATCAGTCGGACGCCCTCAACCGGCGCATCGTCGCCGCCGGCACGTTCCGCGGCATGCGGGTCGAGCGGGCCACCAACTTCTCGATTGACGGCCAGTTCGTCGCCATCGATGTGACGCTGACCAACACCACGACGGGCCTGATCTCCAACGTGTCGTGGATGGAGGCCTTCAATCCGCAGCAGGGGCTGAACTTCCTCCAGAACACCACGGCGAACACGGTCAATGACGCCGAGGGTCGGTTGCTGACGGCGAGCTTCAGCAACAACCTCTTCCCGCAGGGGCTGACCATCGGCCTCGCGGCGCCGGAGAGCGACACCCGCGCCACGGCGACGTTCTTCAGCCCGTCGCGCGAGATCCGTGACCCGTCGCAGATTCTCGCGATCGGGGCGGTTGATCCCAACGGGACGGCTTCGGACCAGGTGATGGCGCTGGCGTACAACCTCGGATCGATCAACGCGGGCGCCTCGACCACGATGCGCTATTTCGTCTTCTTCGGTGATGCGCCCTCCGAGGTGCAGGACCTGTACGACCAGGTGAATGACGGCACGGGCGCCGGGCACCTCTCGGCGTCGCCCACGGCGTCGGCGGTGGAAACGCTGCTGGTCGACGCGGGCGACCCCAACACCACGGCCCCGACGCTGCCCTATCGCCTCTACTACCCCGAGGGCTTCGCCAACAGCAAGACCTCGACGTTCGTGCCGATTCTCAACCCCAACAGCCAGGCGGCCCGCGTCGTCGTGATCGTGCGCTACGAGACCGGCGCCCGCGACGAGGTGATCAAGGACTTCACCGTCCAGCCCAACTCGCGCGGCGGCGTCACGCTCACCAACCCCGAACTCTTCGCGGCCGGCACGCAGTCCGTCCGCGCCCGCACCCCCTACGCCGTCGAGATCCGTTCAAGCCTGCCGGTGGCGGCGAACTTCAGCCACTACGACCTCTTCCAGCTCGCCGACGGGCGGGCCGCCCTCGGCGAGAGCTTCACCAACCGCGTGAGCTCGGAGTGGACGTTCGCGGGCGTCACCAAGGGCAACGCCACGCGCGATTACGTCCTCTACATGAACACCGAGGACCACACGGTCAAGGTCACCACCACCTTCTACTCGGCGGATGGCACCGGGGTGTACAGCCTGACACAGAACCTCGGCGCCTTCCGGCGCGGCGGCATCGACATCAAGAATGTCACCGTCACCGACGAAGATGGCAACAGCGTCGGCCTTCCGGCCGGCGTCTACGGCGTCAGCGTGGTCGCCCAGGGCGACATCGTCGCGGTGCTCAGCCACTATGACCGGGGCGGCGGCACGGCCTACGGCCTCGCCGGCACGCCGGGCCTCGGCGCCACCGAAGGTGCGACGCCCGAGGGGCAGATCGGCCTCAACGCCACCGAAGAGGTCGTGGGCGTGCTCAACGCCAACTCCTCCGCCGCGACGGTGCTCTTCTCGTTCCTCTTCCAGAACGGCACGTCATACCGCACCAACCTCACGGTGCCGGCTCGGACGCGCGGCAGCCTGAGCGTGATCGACCTGCCCAATTTCCCGGTCGGCCAGCCTTACAGCGTGTTCTTCGAGAGCGACGTGCCGATTTCGCTCAGCCTGCCCACGCACGTCTTCGGCGATGAGTTCGGTTCGTCGTTCTCCGACAAGGCCTACACGCTGTGGGGCTTCGGCGAAGGCTTCCGCCCGAAGAAGGACGGCACGGTCGTTGAGTACCTGCGCCTTTTCAACCCCGCGCAGAGCGAGGTCGTGGTGGAGATCACCATGCTCTTCGACGGCGGGCTGGGCCAGGAGACCTTCCGGCGCACGATCGATGCCCGCAGCGTGCAGGAATACAACATCCACGATTTCGTCACCGGGGCGCGGCGCAACCAGAAGACCTTCTACGGCATTACAGTCAAGGCCGCCACGCCGATCGTGGCGTACATGGGGCACTTCGACGGCTTCTTCCCCGGCGGCTTCGGAAGCCTGGGCACGCCGCTGGGAACTTCGGTCGACATCGGCTGATCGCCGCCTCTTGAACGCCGGTCTTCGCGGGGCGGACCCTGGTCCGCCCCGTTTTTGTGGCGCGATGACGCCGGAGAAAACCGTGCCGGGCGCGACGTCTCGAGTCCGGGTCAGCCGAGCCGCTCGCGCCCGCCCATGAAGGGGCGAAGGGGACCGGGGATCGACACGCTCCCGTCGGCGTTCTGATGGATCTCAAGGAGCGGGATGAGGATGCGCGGGCTCGCGGCCACGGTGTTGTTGAGTGAGTGGCAGACCACGGTGGGGCCCTGCCCGCCCGCGCCACCCGGGCGGTAGCGCATGTTGAGGCGTCGGCACTGGTAGTCATACAGGCGGCTGGCGCTGTGCGTCTCGCCGTAGGCGCCTCGGGGTCGACCGTCGGGGCCGGGCTCGCCCCGGCCCGGCATGAAGCACTCGATGTCCACCATGTCCGCGTTCTTGACGCCGAGGTCGCCCGTGCAGCACTGGAGCAGGCGATACGGCAGCCCGAGGCTCTGCAGCAGTTCTTCGACGAACCCGATCATGCGCGCATGCCAGGCGCGGCTCTCGGCCTCGTCGGCGCGGCAGATGACAACCTGCTCCACCTTCTCGAACTGGTGGATGCGGTAGAGGCCCGCCGTGTCCTTGCCTGCCGCGCCCGCCTCGCGCCGGAAGCACGTGCTCACGGTGACGTACTTGAGCGGGAGCGCGGCCTCATCGAGAATCTCGTCCTGGTGGAACCCCATGAGGCTGACTTCGCCCGTGCCGGTCAGGAAGACGTCGTACCCGCCCCCGCGGCGTACCTCTTCGATGTGGTACGCCTGCTCGCGCCCCGCCGGAAAGAACCCGGTGCCCACCATCATCTCTTCGCGGACGAGAACGGGGACGGTCAATGGTGTGAACCCGTGGCGATCGACCATGAAGTCGTGCGCGTATCGGAGGATGGCGTGCTGGAGACGAGCGCCGTCCCCGGTGAGCACGTAGTGCCGCGTGCCGCCGATCTTGACCCCGCGCTCAAAGTCGGCCAGCCCGAGGTCGCGGACGAGGTCCAGGTGAGTCTTGGGGTTGAACCCGCGCGAGGCCGCGAAGCCCGCTCTAGAGTCGAACCCCGGAGGGTTCCAGCGCCGGATTTCGATGTTGTCTTCGCTGCCCTTGCCCACCGGCACGTCTTGGTCGGGGGGCTGGGGGACCGTGAGCAGCAGCGCAGCCAGTTCTGGCTCGATCGCGTTGACGCGGGTTTCAAGGTCCGAGATCTCGGCCTTGAGCGCGGCGGGGCGGGCCTTGAGCGCATCGATCTCCGCCGCGAGCCGGTCGCGCTCCGGGCCCTGGGCAGACTTGAGCTGGCCTTGAAGCCTGCCGATCTGGGGCCCGGACTCCTTCGCGACGCGGTTCTGTTCCGCCTTCAACTCCTGTGCCCGGGTCTGGTGCTGGCGCTTCTGGGCATCGAGGGCCAGAACCCGGTCGAGGTCCACGGCGACGCCCTTGCGGGCGCAGCCATCGCGGAATCGGGCGGGATCGTCGCGGAGTGCCTTGAGGTCGATCATGGGACGCGAGTGTATGAACGCCGCCGACCGAAACGCGGGCTCGCTTCGTGCGTCCCATCCCGGGGTCCGGTACGCTCATTGCGGAGGGTCTCGTGTGAGGGCGGCCAAGGCCATGCGGACATGGAGACGAGGCAGTGTTGGGCGCGCCGCGTGCGCCCTGTCGGCCGGGCTCGTGATGGCGTGCGCGCCGCGCGCCGGTGCCCAGCTCGGCACCGATCCGCTTGATACGCCGGAGCCCCCGGTGCACCCGCTGCCGCTCCCCGACGATGCGCCGGAGAACGTGCGGGATCTCAAGCAGGCGGTCGAAAGGCGGCGCGAGGCCGGGGAGTACCAGCGCCGGGCGATGGCGGCGTTCAATGTCGGGGACTACGACGCGGCGGAGGGGCTCTTTCGGCGCCAACTCGAACTCGAGCCTCGCAACTACATCCCGCTCTATAACCTCGCCTGCACGCGGGCGATGCTGGGCGATGCGGCGCAGGCCGAGGAACTGCTCAAGCGGGCCATCGAGTGCGGGTTCATCGATCAGCAGACGCTGCTGAGCGACCCCAACCTGTCCATCCTGCGCGGCACGCCCTTCTTTGAGTCGGTGCTGCGGAGCTGGCAGGCCATCGTGGCGGCGAACGCGTCAGCGCGCCTCGAGGGCATCCGCGCCAAGTACGGCCCCCGGTACCTCTACGAGCAGGATGATGAACTGCGGCTTTCGTTCGCGATCGGCTACGACCAGGAGACCATGAACGCGGTGCGCGACGAGACGCGCCGGCTGGCCCGGTGGGCCCTCGACGAGGTCTTTATCGACCTTCGCGATCCGCCCATGAGCGAGGAGGACCCCTGGGCCTTCGTGATTCTGCCCAATACCAAGGACTTCCAGCGCTGGGCCCTCGTCAACTACGGCCCGGAGTCGATCTCGGGCGACTCGCATCGCCTCGGCGGGGCGTACAACCACGACCGCAAGGAACTCGTGGCCATGGACCTCGGCGGCACCTTCCGGCACGAGTTCTTTCATGCGCTTCACTGGCGGAGCAACGCGCGACTCGGGCGCATGCACCCCGCCTGGGTGCAGGAAGGGCTGTGCAGCCTGGTGGAGGATTACGACCTCGAGGCGGACGGCGCGCTCCGCATCACGCCGTCATGGCGGACGAACCTCGCCAAGCGTATGGAACTGACGGGTGCGCTCGAACCGATCGACGAGTTCGTGCGCACGCCGCGCGAGACGTTCGCCACCGAGAACCCGCTCGCGAAGTACGCCGAGGCCCGGGCGCTGTTTCTCTTTCTCTACCAGAAAGGAAAGTTGCGGGAGTGGTATCAGGCATTCGACGCAACCTACCAGGAAGACCCGTTCGGGTCGGCGGCCTTCGAGCGGGTCCTTGGCGCGCCGATCGCCGAAGTGCACTCTGACTTTCGTGCCTGGCTGCGTGGGCTGCCCGAGGTCGCGGAGGCGCGCGCCGACGGCACGATCAGGGGTCTCTCGGCCAGCCTCGGGTGCGAAGTGGACCCGGGCCGAGGCGAGGGGCCGGTTGTGCTGGCGATTCGGGCGGCCCAGGCACGCCGCGCCGGGCTGAAGGTGAACGATGTGATCACGAGCGTCGATGGACGCCCCACGCGGGACATCAACGAGTTCATTCGGGTGATGGGGGAGTATGCCCCCGGGGCGCAGGTGACGATCGGGGTGCGCCGGCGCAAGGAGCACCTGGAGCTCACCGTGGTGCTCACGCCCTACCAGCGTTAGGACGAGCCCGGGCAGGTCGGGCCGGCGCCCATCCCGTTCGGATGGTCCGCGCGCTTCGCCGAGCCCTGAGCAACGTGCCACCCCGGGGTGAGGCCGGCCCCGTGCGCCAACGAAACCTGGCGCGCGGGTTCCGGTATTCTCGCGCATGACGAGGTACACCCGAACGATTGAGGCCCAGAGCCGGCGGGATGTGCTGCTCGTCGCGCTCGGGGTCGGCGTGTCGGTCGTTGCGACGAGTGCAGGAACGCCGGGACCGCCCGAGATCACCGCCGCGGACCAGCATCCGGAGGGTTGGCCGGCCTTTCCGTGGCAGTCGCCGGAGGTGGTCCGCGAGTTCGTGGGCGCATCGCACGGGAACATCGCCCGCGTGCGCGAACTTCTGGGCCAACACCCAGAACTTGCCAAATCGGCCGTTGATTGGGGATTCGGAGACTGGGAGTCGGCCCTCGGTGCGGCCTCGCATGTCGGTCGCCGCGAAATCGCCGAGCTCCTGATCGAGCACGGGGCGCGCCCCGACCTCTTCTGCATGGCCATGCTCGGAGAGACCGCATCACTCCGGGCCCTCATCGACGCTCGCCCGGCGCTGGCGGCGCTGCGCGGGCCTCACGGCATCTCGCTGCTGGCCCACGCGCAGGCGGGCGGCCACGAAGCGACCATCGCCTATGTGAGCACGCTCGCCGCGGCCGCAGGTCCGGCGCCGGCGGCGCTCACCGAGGAGGAGGCTGCGCCGTATGTGGGCACCTTCCGACCCCGCAGCGCCGCGCCCGGGGTGGCGCTGACGACAACGCGCTTCGGGCTCACGATCACAGCGGATGTCCCCGGCGCAGCGGGCCGGACGCTGCTCCGCACCGGCGAGCATCAGTTCCACCCGGTCGGAGCGCCCGGCGTGCGGGTGTCCTTCAGAGTTCATGGCGCGCGTGCCGACCGTGTGGAAGTGGTTCAGGGACCGTGGTTCTACGAGGCGGCGCGGACTTCGTAGCGCCGACACGCGGGCCGGGTGATGCACCGAGCACGGCAGCTGCGTCCGGGCGAGGCGGGCGCGCGGTGCCTGAGCCGCGCCAAGGGACGCCCATCCGGAGATCCCGGGCCACGCCCGACACCACGCCTGCCGGCGATCGTTTCCGGCACCCGCCCGGGTGGTCTTGCGCGTCGAGCATACGCCAAAAATCTTCCTAAAATCACCGACCCACGCGGGCCTTTCGCATACCCTTGGCCGCCCTGCGTCGCGGGGCCGCCCCCCGGGGTGTGCGTGTGGGAGGCTCCATGCTCGGTCGCATCTTCAAGGCGTACGACGTCCGCGGGACTTACCCCGACCTTCTCACCGATGCCATGGCCTGGCAGATCGGATTCGGCGCGAGCAAGTTCCTGCTCCACGATGCCGCGGGAGCGGGTGAGACGAGCCCGATGATGAAGAACATCGTGGTCGGGCGCGACATGCGCCGCAGCAGCCCCACCCTGAGCAAGGAGCTGATCGCGGGCATCAACGCGCACGGCGGGGGAGTCATCGACATCGGGATGTGCGACACCCCGATGGTCTATTTCGCGATCAATCACCTGGACTGCGCGGGCGGAGTCATGGTGACCGCGAGCCACAATCCGCCCAACTACAACGGCTTCAAAGTCTCGAAGCGCAGGGCCAAGCCCGTGGGTGAGCCGACGGGTCTTGCCGACATCCGCAAGTACGCCGCGATGGCCGAGCGGGCGACGACCACGCCGGCGGGCGGGCGCCACGAGCCGCGCGACCTGTGGGGCGACTACGTCGAGCATGTCCGGGGCTTTCTGCGGATGGGCAACCGCAAACTCAAGGTCGTGGTGGATGCGTCGAACGCGATGGCGGGCACGAGCGTGCCGCGCATCTTCGGCAAGAAGGGCGCCGCGGTGCCGGGGCTTGAGATCGTGGAGATCAACTTCGACAACACGAAGGGGGAGTTCGCGCACGAGCCCAACCCGCTGGTGCCCGCCAACCTGGCGCAGGTGCGGGAGGCGGTGGTGAAGCACAAGGCCGATTTCGGGCTCTGCTTCGACGGCGACGCCGACCGCTGCATGGTCGTCGATGAGAAGGCGAACATCGTGGGCTGCGACCACCTCACCGCGGTGCTGGCCCGCCACTTTCTCGCGCGTTCGCCCGGTTCGCCCGTGGTGTTTGATCTCAGGTCGAGCAAGGCCGTGGCCGAAGACATCAAGGCGGCGGGGGGCGTGCCGATCCGCTCGCGCGTGGGGCACGTCTTCATGAAGCAGCAGATGAGCGAGCACGCATGCGTGTTCGGGGGCGAGCTCTCCGGGCACTTCTACTTCCGCGACAACTTCAACGCCGACTCGGGCGTCATCGCGATGGCCAGCATCCTGAGCGTCGTCTCATCGACGGGCAAGAAGGTGAGCGACCTGGTCAAGGGCGTCAATCGCTATCGCCAGTCAGGCGAGATCAACTTCGAGATCGAGGACAAGGACGGCGCGCTGGAGGCCGTGCAGGACGAGTACGGCGACCGGGCCGATTCGATCGATGACCTCGACGGCATCACCGTCGACTGCTTCTCGTCGGCGGGGTGGTGGTGCAACATCCGCAAGAGCAACACGGAACCGCTGCTGCGTCTCAACGCCGAGGCCAAGGACCAGAAGACGCTCGACAAGGTTCTTGCCGAGCTCGCCCCGCGTCTGGGGCGGCGCGTCGATCACTGATCGGTGCGGGCCGCAGGGTCGCCGCGGCCCGGCATGGCCGGTCGAGCGAGGTTGTCGGGCATCGGGCGCACCCGCCCGTGCGCATCGACGCAGGCCAGGGTCGTGCGCGCGTGCATGAGCAGGCCCTCAGCGGGCGCCCCCAGGCGTTCAACAAGGCGCAGCTCGTATTCATGCTCGAGGCGCGCGGCGGTGGCGCGCCCCAGGCGCGTTTCAATCTCGATCACATCGTCGTAGCGCGCGGGGGCGCGGTACCGGGCCTCCAGGGCCGCGACCACCAGAAACACGCCCGCCTTCTCCATCGCGGCGTAGGAGAGCCCCGCGCCCCGGAGCAGCTCGGTGCGGGCGATCTCCAGCCAGGGAATGTAACTTGAGTGGTGGGCCACGCCCATCGGGTCGCACTCCGCATAGCGCACGCGCACGCGGCAGAGGTGCGTGCCGGAGCGGGCGACTGTCGGATGGTCGATGCTCATGGGGCCTCCGCCCGGCGGCGGGCGTTCCACAAGGTGACGGCTTCCGGCTCGCGCGCGTAGATCGGGCGCAGTGCCTCGGGCGCGATGTCCGGCAGGTCAAACGAGGCTTCGGCGCACGCCGCGGGGTCGTAGCGGGGGGGCAGAATGGTCGCTCCGGATTCGAGCAGGGTGTCCCGGGTCCGTGGGGGAAGGTGGGCATCGGCGATCCAGCCCGCGGCGCCGAGCGCCGCGCACGCCGGGGCGTCCAGCATGCCGACCGCCGTGACCTGCGGGCCGCCGCGGGGGCCGGTCTCGACGATGCTCGTATGCACGCGCTCGCCCTTGGCGCACAGCGCGACGCCCATGCGCGCAGGACGAGCAACCTCGGCGGGCCAGCGCCGCGCCAGCACCAGCGACGTGGGAACGGGCACGCACCGAGCTCCGCTCACCCGCGCCAGCATGGCGCCGGTGACGACCGCGACACGCAGCCCCGTGAACCCGCCCGGCCCCACGGAGACGGCGATGCGTCCGATCTCACGCGGCATCACCCTGCACCGTCGCGCCAGGCGGTCGATCGCAGGCATGAGGTCATCGTCATGCCGCGCCTGTGGGTTCATGGGCTCCACGCCGATGATCGTTCGGCCCCGCGCCAAGGCCACGCCCGGAGCGCTCCCGGGCACCAGTCCACACCCGGAAGGGTTGCTTGTCTCGATGGCGAGCGTGATGGTGCTGTGCGCTGTCACGAATCGTCGCCCTCGCCCTGCCGCTTCCGCTTGATATCTGCACGTCTGCGCTTGTCATCGCGGCGGGCCTTCTTTGCCCAGCGCGGCACCGCCGTGGGCTTCCGCACCTTCGGCACCTTCTTCGCCTCGATGATGAGGGTGCGCAGGCGATCCAGGCACCCCTGCCGGTTGCGACCCTGCGAGCGGTGCTCGTCGCAGGCGATGATGAGTTCGCCCATATCATTGAGCAGCCTGCCGGCAGCGCCGGAAAGCCGCGCGCGGGCGCCGGGCGACAACGGCAGGTCCCCCAGCGCGATGCGGAGTTCGCACTTGGTCGCCCGCTTGTTCACGTTCTGGCCCCCGGGACCGGAACTCGCGACGAAGGCGAAGCGAACCGCGCTCTCCGGCACGCGAACGCCCGGCGCGAGCTCGAGGCCCCCGTCCGGCACGCCCTCCGGTTGATCCGCTGGCTTCGCCATGGCCCGGAACCCTACGCTCATCGCTGTTCACACGGTGGAGGCGGCATGCGACACGGAGTTGTCTCGTTCGGCGTGATGTGCGGGGCGTGGGCCGGGGCGTGCGCAGCTTGCACCGGCGAACCCCCTGCGGCTGCTGCGGCGCCGCTCGGCGAGCCCGAGGCGTGGGTGTTTCGGCTGGAGCCGATCGCGTGGTACGCCTCGCCGGGGGGACGAATCACCTTCGCGGGGGGGGGCGAAGTCGAGACCAGCGACCTCAACATTGACAGCGCCGGCCTTCGCGCCATGGGGCAGGTGCACGCCGAGCGCGGCAACTGGGGCTTCTCCTTCTCCGGGTTCATGCTTGACGAGGAGGGCAGCACCCCGGCGCCCGGGCCGATCGATTTCGGCGAGTTCTCTGTCGCGGCGGGCGAGACCGTCACCACGTCGCTCGACTGGTCGTCGGTCCAGGGGGCAGTCCGCTACAGGGTTCACAACTATCGGGGCCGGCCGCGAGCGGTCGACGGGGCGGCCCCGGATGCGCGACAGGGTTTCAACGTGATATCCACAGTTCATCTCCACGCCGGGCTGCGGGCCAGTGAACTGGATGTGGAGACTCGGGCCGATGGGGGCGAACTGGAATCGTCCAACTTCATCGCCGAGCCCTTTGCGGGGGTCGACTGGGCCTTGACGCTGCAGCGGGCATTCACGGTTCGGGCCGGCGTGAGCGCGGGCTGGGTGCCTCTGGGCGACACCACCGGCGCCTCGCTCGAAGTCCAGGCTTCCGGAGAGTGGCGTCCGCTGGACCACGTGGGCATCATCCTTGGGTATCGGTTCCTCCGCCAGGGAATCACGGCGGACGAGGGCGGGACGGATTTTGAGTTCGACGGATTGGCCGCGGGACTTTTTTTTGGCCTCTCCATGCGATTCTGAACGCTCCACGCGGTTCTCAAGAAGTCTCATATTGACCGGACGGGGACGGAGTGGGATACTCGGTGTTCGCGCCGGGTTGTCCGCGGTCGGTGGGGCTGACCGTGCGGCCGGGCGCGAAGGATGGCCTGAGGCTCGCCCCGAGGCGGGCCTCCTTTGAGAGAACAGAGACAGGCGGGACTTCATGAAGACCGTCTCTTCAGGCGTGACGGAGCCGGGCGTGCGGACCTTCAGCAAGAAGGAACTCGTCGACCTTGTCGCCGAGCGCACGGGCCTCAAGCGCTCGGACGCAAAGATCGCGATCAATGAGTTCGTGGACCTCATGCGCGAAGCGCTGGGCGCGGGGCACCGCATCGAGTTCCGCAACTTCGGGATCTTTGAGGTCAAGCTGCGCCGGAGCCGCAAGGCCCAGAATCCGCGGACTCTGGAGCGCGTTGACGTGCCGCCGCGCCGAACGGTGAAGTTCAAGGTCGGGGCCGACCTCAAGGTCCGGCTCGAAGAACTCGACCGCGCCGCGGAACGCGGGCTGCTCAACAAGAACGGGACGCTCGGCGAAGCCGAGATGCGCGTGCTCGCGACGGATCCGCCCAAGACGCGCCATCGGAAGACCGCCGGAACGGAGCCCGGGTCAGCGGCGGTCGGAGCCAGGCCGCCGCATTCGGGCGCGTAGCGGGTTCCGGCGTATCGCCAGGCGGCCCCCAGCCCCGAGGGCCGTGCGATTCGCGGTGCTTTACGCCACGTTGCGAACCTCGTCGTCGCCTGCGGTCATGATCGCGCGGCGCGCGGTCTTGGGAGGCTCGGCAACAGGCAGTTTGAACGTCATCTCGCCGGGCGCAACCGTCGCCCGAGGCGCCGGGGCTGTTCGTGCCGGGGGCGCCGATGCCGTTCGCGACCGGCTCGGCCCCGGCCCGGCGAGCGGGCCTTCGCAGATCCGCTCTCCCGCGCGCAGGCGTGCGGCGAGTTCCGCCGCCTCCGTCGGGCTCGATGCCTTTCCTTTCTGAACCAACGCCGCTTCGAGCGTGATCGATCCGGTCTTGAAGGCGGTGCCGATCGTCAGGCAGGCGCACACTGTCCCGAGGATTCCGAAATCGAAGAGCATGGCCCAGGGGGTCGCCGCGGCAGCCAGCTCATCGCCTTCGGCCTGCTCTGCCGCCAGCGCATCCCGGCGTTCGGCCTCGGTCATCATGAACCAGCGCCGCTCGGCCTCGCTGTGGACCGCGGGCAGCAGTTCGTCATCGTCATCCATCACCTCGTAGCCTTCCGCGTCCCATTCTTCCGCCACGGTCCAGGCGAGATTCTCGATGATGTCGCTCTCGTTCGCCCGCGTGACATCGCGGAGCGCATCCGTGATCACGATGAATCGCGCGGCGCCGATGCACACGAGCGTCGAGAGCGCGGCGAGCAGCCCCGCCTCCATGCCCCCGCGCATCTTCGTGCCCAGCATCATGCCCAGCCCGGCCCCGCCCCCGACGATCGGGCAGATCAGCCAGGCGTTCCAGCCGGTGGCGATGATGATCCCGACCCATGCGGCGGCCGCGAGCACGCCGCCCGCAATCGAGAGCGCAAAGCCTTTGACAAGCAGCATCGAAAACTCCCCGGTGGACCCGTTGCCTCCGGCTATCGGCAAGGATTGTCCGGGCGCTCCTTCCTGCGCGAACCCCGCTCGCCGGCGACGACAGGCCGTGACGACGCCTGGGCCGAGAATCACCGCGTTGTGATCGAGGGTGCGCCAGGTCGGAGTTCTGCTTCGCACGCGGCGGGCGTGCCGAGGCGTACGGCGTGCATTAGTTTCAGAAATAGTTGAAATCTCTGAAGTACGAACTTACCATGTGGCATGCCCGCCCCGTTGCACGTTGTCACCGGCGCCCTGGGGTACACCGGGCAGGCGCTGACCGAGCAACTCCTGGCGAGCGGGGCGCGCGTGCGGACGCTGACCAACTCGCCCGGCCGCCCCAACCCCTTCGGGAATCGACTGGAGGTGCGCCCGCTGGCGTTCGCCGACCCGGGCGCTCTTGAAGCGAGCCTGGGCGGGGCGGATGTGCTCCACAACACGTACTGGGTGCGGTTCAACCACCGGCTGTTCAACTTTGATGACGCGGTGCGCAACTCGGCAGTGCTCTTTGAGGCCGCGCGCCGCGCGGGCGTGCGCCGCATCGTCCACGTGAGCATCCTGCACGCGGGTGAGGCGGACGATCTTGCCTACTACCGGGGCAAGCGGCAGGTGGAAGATGCGCTCAGGGCGGGCGGCATCGAGCACGTCATCCTGCGCCCCGGGGTGCTCTTCGGGCGGTTTGACGTGCTGGTGAACAACATCGCCTGGGCGATTCGGCGCTTCCCGGTCTTCGGATTGTTCGGGCGCGGGCGCTACCGGCTGCGCCCGTTGCACGTCGATGACATGGCCACGCTCATGCGAGAGGCCGCGGCGGGGCCTGCCGGTCGGGTGATCGATGCCGTGGGCCCCGAGGCGTATGAGTACCGGGCGCTGGTGCGCATGATCGCGGGCCTGATCGGTGTGCGCCGGGTCATCGCGCCGATGCCCCCGTGGGCGGGCGCGCTGGTGACGCGCTGTGCGGGGCCGCTGGTGCGCGACGTGATCGTCACGGGCGAGGAGATCAAGGGGCTCATGCGCGGCCTGCTCGACTCGAACGCCCCTGCGACCGGGCAGACGCGCCTCTCCGAATGGGTGAAGGCCGAGGCGCCGACCCTTGGGCGGCGCTACGCGAGCGAGCTCGGCCGGCGCACGCAGCGGTCCACGGCCTACGTTGACGTTCGGTGAGCGTGTGCCGCCGTGCGGGGGGCACGCTTGCAATGCGCCCTGTCATCCATCGGCTGCCGCGAGAATCCTGGCGAGCGTGGCGATGTTTCGCGCCGTGCCCGCGACCCCTGCCGCGGACTCGACGGCCGTGAAGGCGACGCGGGACCGCCCGATGCCCTGGGGGTAGTCGAGGTAGACCTCGCGCCCGACAAGGGCGAATCGTTCGCCCGCGGCGGAGAGCGCGCCCACTCGGCCTGCCGCGCTTGGCGGCGCCTCCCCGGCGAGGAACATGACGAGCACGTGCGACGGATCAGAGAGCGCCCGGGCGTGGAACGGATTGTGTGCCAGGGCGGCGCGGAGTTCGTCCAGTGTGCGCACCACCACGGTCGGACTGAAGCCCCGGTGAATCGAAACCGCGTGCGCGAGGGTGCCGGCGACCTTCGCCATCTGGCGCGCCGGCGCCTGGAACACAAGGTTGCCGCTCTGGAGGATCGTGCGAGGATCGCGCAGTCCCACGTCAGCAGCGAACCGCCGCAGGTCGGCCATGGGCAGGGTGTTCCTGCCCCCCACGTTGACACCGCGCAGCAGGGCGCAAGCCCAAGGCATGTGATACCGTAGCCGGCGGGGCGTCCGCAACCCGTCACTGGGGTCGTGGGACGGGCGAGGTGCCGGCGGGGTTCGGGGCCCGCGCCCCGAGCCCCGAGGTCCCCGACCGGAGATCACTATGTCCCGAACGGTCATCAGCGCGTTCGAGGCGGAGTTCACGCGCTACAGGGAACTTGCCGAGAGGGCGGCCGGGCACCTGCCGTGGCCGGGGTGGCGTGAAGCGCTCGACCCGGAGACCAACTCGATCGCGGTCATCATGAAGCACGTCGGGGGCAACCTGCGTTCCCGCTGGACCGACCCCTTCACCACGGACGGAGAGAAGCCGTGGCGCGAGCGTGACCGCGAGTTCATCGATGACGTCCGCGATCAGCAGGGATTGCTGGCCATCTGGAATGCCGGGTGGGATGCCCTCGCCGGGTCGCTTGGCGCGATGGCCGATGCCGACCTGCCGCGCACGCTCCTCATCCGGACCGAGCCCCACACGCTCGCGCTCGCCCTGGCCCGGTCCTGCACGCACATCGCCTATCACGCGGGGCAGATCGTGCAGGCGGCCAGGGTGATCGCGAGCCGCACGGGCGTGCCGTGGACGACGCTCACGATCCCGCGGGGCGGGTCAGCGGCGTTCAATGCGCTCAAGGGGCTCGGGTGATGCCGCGCCGCGCGCGGGCGGCGTCGCGCTAATCGCGGATGGTCGAAGGGTCGATGCCCTGCTCGATGGCGCTGATCTTGCGGACCCGGCGCGCGTGCCGCCCCCCCTCGAAGGGGGTCTTGAGGAAGGCGTCCACGATCTTTTCGATCAGGCGCTGGCCGAGGAGGTCGGCCGAGACGCAGACCACGTTGGCGTCGTTGTGGCTGCGGCTGAGCTCCGCCGTGAGTTCATCGTGCACGACCGCCGCACGCACACCCTTGATCTTGTTCGCGGCGATGCTCATGCCGATCCCCGTGCCGCAGATGAGCACGCCCCGGTCCATCGCGCCGGAGGCGACGAGCCGGGCGACGGGGAAGGCCCGTTCGGGGTAGTCGCACGCGGGACCGTCGCATCCCTCATCGACGTGGACGGTGTGCCCCTCGCGTCGGAGGGTTTCGGCGAGTGAACGGGCCGCCGCGATGCCCCGGTGGTCGGCTCCGATGGCGATGTTCATGCGTCGAGCTCCTGAAGCCGTGCGTCGATGAGGTCGCGCAGCCGGCGCGCCGTGTCAAGGTAGGCCGCGTCGTCGAGGCCGATGGGGTCGGGCACATCCCGGCCCGTCGGGTCGAGTGTGGAGGCCCGATCGGCGAGGGCCGGGTCGAGCGCGAGCAGTTCGTCGAGGTGGGTGCGGGTCATGGTGTAGATCACCTCGGCGCGGGCGAGGATCTCGCGGGTAACCTGACGTGCCCTGTGCGCCTCGGTCGAGATACCGATCTCGCGCAGGGCCACGACACCGGCGGGAGTGGGGGGCGCGCCGTCCATCGCCGACACGCCCGCGCTCTCGACCGTGGTAGGAACCTCTCCCGGGCCTGCGCGCCGGACGAGCAGATCGCGGGCGATCTGCGCCGCCATCGGGCTGCGGCAGGTGTTCCCGGTGCACACGAAGAGAATCACGCGCTCAAGCCGGCGCGCGATCGCGCGGGCATCGAGGGCGCCCAGCCGCGCGATGCCATGGCCGCCGTTTCGCGATAAGCGAAGCGTCGTCGAGGGGCGAGCCAAGGGCGTCGGCCCATCATCGAGTACCGCGGAGATGCCCAGCGACTCCAGGCGCCGGAGGGCCTCGTCGGTCAGCAGGTCATCGCGCTCGATGCCCGCCGCGCCCAGGCGTCGCCCGACGACGGGCACCCCTGCGGCGCGAAGCACTTCGAGCGTGAGCGCATGATCGGGCACACGCACCGAGGCGGCGCCCGGGCCGTCGAACGCGCCCGGGAGGGCGCGGACCAGCTCGCGGGCTCGGCGCAGGCCGTCCTCATCCTTCTCGATGACGAGCGTGACGGGGCCCGGCAGGAGACGTTCGATGATCCGGCGCCGCAGCGGGGACTGGGGGGCGAAGGCCTCTTCGACGACCGCCCCTGACGGGGCGTGCCAGGTGGCGCCCCACGGCGCTCGCCCGTCTTCCCGGGGCTCCGAGGTCGCGGCGCGGAGCTTGGCAAGCGAGGTTTCGTGCGTCGCCCGCGCGAACACGCCGTAGAGCGTGTCCGTGGGCAGCACGACCACCTCCCCCTCGCGCAGGGCTTCAGCGGCCCGTTGCACGGCCTGCTGCCGGGTTGCTCCGTCAACGGGCCGGGGGATGGAGGCGGGGCGGCTCACAGGTGCAGTATCCGTGATGGGCTCGAAATGTTCAATCGGGGTGGACCCCGCTCGCCTTCCCGGTCCGGGACCGACGACGCGAAGGCCCGGAAACGAACCCATCGTCGCATGCCGAGTTACCCCTGGGTTACAGCGCCCGGACCGATCTGGACGTATCACTGAACGTGCCAGGGCGCGGCGTTCGTCGCCCCGACTGGCCCTGGACCCCCTGAACGGAGGACTCGCCGTGCTCAATCTGAACTGGCGCCGAAGGATGAACGCAATGGCGGGCGCGGCGCTCGCCCTGGCGCTCGGGGTGGGGGGGGCGAGCCCGGCATTCGGGCAGCAGGCGCATCCGGAGCCTTGGGCGCCGAACGTGGTGCTGCCGCAGTCGCGCGTGATCGTTGCGCCGGACCACCAGCAGCCGATCCAGTTGTCAAGCGTCGAGGCGGATGTGCAGATCGTGGAGCAGGTCGCGACGGTCTCGCTTCGCCTGACGCTCCAGAACCCCTCGTCGCGCGTGCAGGAAGCGGAGATCGTCCTGCCCGTGCCCGAAGAGTCGGCGGTGCGGTACTTCCAACTGGAAGGCGTGGGGGGGGACGGCGGGGCCCGGCTGCTGCCCCGCGACGAGGCCCGCCGGATCTACGAGGAAATCGTGCGCCGAATGCAGGACCCCGCGATCCTTGAGTTCGCGGGGTACGGGTTCATCCGGTCCAATGTCTTCCCGGTGCCCGCCCAGGGGTCTCAGGTGATCGTGCTCACGTACGAGCAGATGCTCCCCGCGAGCGGCATGCGCCTCGACTTCGTGCTGCCCAAGACCCAGTCACTCGACGATGCCGGAATCCGCTGGAGCATCTCCGGGGCAATCCGCTCCAAGCGCCCGATCACCACGATCTACTCGCCGAGTCATGACATCGCGCTCACGCGCGAGGGCGACACAGCCCGGTTCAATGTGACCGACCCCAGGACGCCGGGCTCGTTCGTGCTCTCGGCCGTGATGGGCGGATCAGCCGACGAACCGTCCGCCACCCTGATTGCCTGCCCCGACCCCAAGCTCGCCCAGAGCGGGCAGAGCGGCTACTTCATGTTCCTCGCGGGTCTGCCCGCCCTGCCCGACGGGGCGCGGAGCACCATCCGGCGCGAAGTGACGATTGTGCTGGACAGGTCGGGCTCCATGCGCGGCGAGAAGATCGAGCAGGCCAAGAGCGCCGCGCTCCAGGTCATCGAGGGCCTTCGCCCCGACGAGCACTTCAACGTCATCGACTACTCCGACAGCATCCAGTCATTCGCCGACCGTCCGGTGCTCAAGACCGAGGACGCCGTGCGCCGGGCCCGCGCGTACATCGCCAACATCCAGGCGATCGGCGGCACGAACATCCACGATGCTCTCATCGAGGCCCTGCGCCAGGAGCCCGTCGCGGGCACCCTGCCGGTGGTTCTCTTTCTCACCGACGGGCTGCCGACCATCGGCGCCACGCGCGAGAGCGCGATCCGCGAGGCCGCGGCAAAGGCCAATGTCCACCAGCGCCGCGTCTTCACCTTCGGCGTCGGCTTTGATGTCAACGCGCCGCTCCTCACAGCGATCGCGCGCCAGAGCCGGGCGACCAGTTCGTTCGTGCGCCCCGATGAGGATGTCGAGGTGAAGGTCGGACAGGTCTTCGCCCGGCTGAGCGGGCCGGTCCTCGCGTCTCCCAGAGTGGTCTTCTCCGGCCCCGGGGCCGATCAGCGCGTGCGCGAACTCCTGCCCGCCGAGCTGCCCGATGTGTTCGAGGGCGACCAGATCACGCTCCTCGGGCAGTATTTCGGTGAAGGTCCGATCACCGCGAAACTGGAAGGAAACTACCTCGGCCGCGCGCAGACCTTTGAGTTCAGTTTCTCCCTTGCGGATGCCAGCACGAGGCACGCCTTCGTGCCGCGCCTCTGGGCGACCCGCCGGATCGGCACTCTGATCGAGCAGATCCGGCTCGCGGGGGCGGATTCGGGACTGCCCACAAGCCGGCCCCGGCCCGTCGATCCGCGGTTCCAGGAACTGGTGGACGAGATCGTGCGGCTCTCGACGGAGTTCGGCGTGCTGACCGAGTACACGGCCTTCCTCGCGGATGAAGCGGCTCTCGAAGACTTGCACCGGGAGATCGCCGCGGGCGGCGGGCGGGGCGGCGCGCCGATGCCCACCGCGCCGGGCGACGCCGCGCACGGACTCACGGGCTACAGCCTGCGGGAACGGGCCCAGAACGATCGTTCGGGGGCTGGGGGCGTGAACCAGGACATGAACCTGGGCGTGCAGGTTCTGGCCGACAAGGCGTACGCCAAGAACGGGTTCGTGGACGAAGAGATGCAGTGGCGCGACGTGGACGGCTGCCAGGTTGCCGGCGACAAGGCCCTCTTCCGACGCGGTCGGGCGTGGATCGACGGACGGATCGTCGCCCAGGACCAGCAGGATCCCGAGGAGACCTGCGACTTCGGGTCTGAACGGTACTTCGAGATCGTCCGGGCCCTCGCCCAGGAGAACCGCCAGAGCCTCCTCTGCAACCGGGGCGATGCCCTGGTGCTTGTGGGCGGCAAGCGCGTGCTCGTGCGATATCCCGGGTGACCCCCGCCGAGGCACGATACGATTCGACCGGGGCGGCGGCGAGAGCCGTCGCCCGCGGCTTCAGAAGGCCCGGAGGCGCACACGTTGAGCCCCGAAATGTCACGAGTGAGGCCCGGCGGACGGTCGATGATGCGTGCAGGTCCGGGGCGAGGGCGGATGCCCGCCCGGGACCTGCCCAGTGCATGGAGCCGCGCATGACGTCCAAGAGAGTGCTCGTGGTGGAAGACGACAACGCGATTCGGCGCGGCGTGTGCGACGCCGTGGCCTTCGCCGGGTATGACGTGATCGAAGCGGGCGACGGGGCCTCCGGGCTTGACCTCGCGCTGAGCCCCGACATCGACCTCGTGCTGCTGGACATCCTCATGCCCCGCAAGGACGGGCTCACGGTGCTCAAGGAGCTGCGGGCGGTGCGTCCGTCTGTGCCGGTGATCTTTCTCACGGCGCGCGGCGAGGAAGAGGACCGGGTGCGCGGCCTGCGCCTCGGGGCGGATGACTACGTCGTCAAGCCATTCAGCGCCGACGAGCTGATGGCCCGGGTCGAGGCCGTGCTCCGGCGCAGCGCGGAGCGTCCGCAGCCCGTGCGCACGCTGACGATCGCCGGGCGGGTCGTCGATTTCGAACGTCGCGAACTGACCCTCCCCTCCGGCGAGCGTTCGACGCTCAGCCAGCGCGAGGCGGAGGTGCTGGTCTACCTCGCCGCGAACCGGGGCCGGGCGATCTCGCGAGATGAACTGCTGGCGCGGGTGTGGGGCATCGATCCGCGGGGCGTGCAGTCCCGCACCGTGGACATGGCGATCGCGCGCCTGCGCGAGCAGCTTCGCGATGACCCCGCCGAGCCGCGCGTGATCGTCACCGTGCGGGCCAAGGGGTACATGCTGGCGCTTGAGGAGAGCCCCGCCGGGGCCGAGCAGGGCCGATGAAGTCATCGCGGCGCATCACGTGGCTGGTCTTCGGCGTCTGCGCCTTGCTGGTGCTGGAGGGGCTCGGCTACGTCTCGTGGCGCATGCTCCGGCTCGAATCGCGCGAACAGGCGCTCAGCCGCGACGCCCGCGAGCAGGAGATACTGCGCCTGGCGCTCTGGCGCGTCGATTCGGCCATGACCCCGCTCCTCGCCGGGGAAACGGCTCGGCCGTACTTCCACTACCGTGCGTTCTACCCCGCCGAGCGGGCCTACACCCGCATGTGGGAAGAGGTGCTGCCCGGCGAGGTGCTCGTGCCCTCGCCCATGCTTCACGGCACGGGAGACTTCATCAAGCTGCACTTTGAGATCGACGAGGACGGCACGGCCTCGTCACCCCAGGCGCCCTCGGGCAACATGCGCGATCTTGCCGAGAGCACGTATGTCTCACCCGAGGAGGTCCAGCGCAGCGCGCAGCTGCTCGAAGAGCTCGTGCTCATGCTCGAAGACGGGCCGGGCCGACGCGATCAGCCGCGCCTGGCCGGGGGTGAGGCGGCGCACGAGCCCGGCGCGCACGGTCTGGACGCCATGTTCGGGGCTGAGCCCCCGGCGCCGAACGCGCCCGTCGCGGGCGAGCGGACCACCGCCGACTTCGACCAGCGGATGAAGGGATACTCCGATGCGCTGAAGCAGGCGAATCAGCAGGTCATGCCGCAGACCGCGGGGCTCCTCGACCGCGCCGTCGGGCGCTCGCAGTGGAGGCAGCTCGAACGGGTTGAAGCCCCTTCGCCCGCGGGCACTGAGGACGAGCACCCGAAACGCGACCTCGCCGACGGTGCCGTCGCGAGCCAGGAAGGCGCCGGGTCACTCGCCACGGGGGTCGACGCCCCCCAGGTCACGCAAGGGCCGTTCGAGGCCATGTGGCGGCGCGACGCCGCGGGCACAGGGCACGAGCTGGTCTTCGTGCGCCGCGTGCAGATCGACGACCGGACCATCGTGCAGGGCTTCTGGGTTGATTGGCCCCGGCTCCGCGAAGACCTGCGCGGGCGCATCCAGGACCTGCTCCCCAGCGCCGAGATCGAGCCTGTACTCGACGGGCAGGTCATCCCTGCGGTCGCCTCGGGGGCGCACTCGGGTGAACTGCTGGCGTCCTTTCCGGCACGCCTGCGCCCCTCGATCATGCCCGTGAGCATCGCGGGCACGGCACGCACCATCAGCGTCACGCTCGCGGTCACGTGGCTCGCGGTGCTGCTGGCGATCGGCGCCATCGCGGTTGTCCTTCGGGCGTCGATGGCCATGAGCGAACGCAGGGGGAGGTTCGTCTCCGCGGTGACGCACGAACTGCGCACGCCCCTCACCACGTTCTGCCTGTACAGCGGCATGCTCGCCGACGGCAAGGTGCGCGACGACACGAAACGGGGCGAGTACCTTGGCACCCTCAAGCAGGAGTCGCAGCGACTCGCCCGCATCGTGGAGAACGTGCTGGCCTACGCGCGCCTCGGTCGGCGTCAGGCCGCCCGCGCCCGCGATGCCGTCAGCGTGGGCGAGATGCTGGACCGCGCGTTGCCCGCCCTGGAGCGCCGCGCTCAGCACGGGGGAATGACCATCGATCTCGATGCCACCGGGGGAGCGCGCGACTGCCTCGTGCCCGCAGACCCGGAGAGCGTCGAGCGCATCCTGCTCAATCTCGTCGACAACGCCTGCAAGTATGCTTCCGAGGCCGCCGACCGTCGGATTCACGTTGGTGCGCGCGTGGCGGGGCAACGGCTTCGCCTCACGGTGAGCGACCACGGCCCCGGCGTGCCCTGGAGCGAACGCCGGCGCATTTTTTCGCCCTTCCGCCGGGCGCGGCGTGATGAAGACGGGCCGAACCCCGGGCTCGGGCTCGGTCTTGCGCTCGCCCGCGGGCTCGCCCAGAAGAGCGCCGGAGACCTTCGCCTGCTGCGCACGCGAGGGCCCGGAGCAACCTTCGAACTCACGCTTCCGGTCGTGGGATAGCCGAGGCCGCGCGGGCCGCTCCGGGTTCCCGGGCGCCCAGCATCATCGCATTGACCTTCCGAATGACTTCATCCCACGCCTCCCGCACCTTGCGGGTCCAGTCATCCGCGAGAAACGCTTCAAGTGTTTCCAGCAGCACCTCGCGCACCAGTTCGAAGTGCTCCGACTCCACACCAAACCTCTCGTGGGCGCGTCCCAGGCCCGCCAGTGGTTCGCGGAGCTCGTCCAGGTGGTCTGCGTTGCGGGCAATGATCGCCAACGCCCCCCAGAAGTGCCCCCGCAGATTGCGCATGTCGGCAGGGAACAGCTCCCGAAGACTTGGCGATCGTTCAAAGAGCCGGTCATAAAGGGCCGCGACCACATCTTCACCCCGGGGGGAGAGCCTCCGGTAGGTCTCCTGGATTCTCTTGGCGGCGGAGCTTCGCATGGGTGCCTGATAAAACGCGAACACGGCCTTGCCTGAGCGCACGCCGCCCATTGGGGCCTGCTCGTCATGCGTCGTCTGCGTGGACGGGGTCAAGAATCTGGCGGCGCCCCAGCACTTTTCTTGGCCCTCCCCCGCGCTTCCGACGCATGATTCACAGCGGACGAACCGCGACAAGGTGGCAGCCATGGACGATGGGCCTGACAACCCGGCAACCTCCCCCCGTCAGGAGATCACCCTGCTCTTGAACAGGGTGAGTTCCGGCGATCCGAAGGCCGCAGACGAGTTGCTTCCGGTGGTGTACGAGGAACTTCGCAAGCTGGCCCGTTCCCGCATGGGCGCTGAAGCCGCGGAGCACACCCTTCAGCCGACGGCCCTGGTGCACGAGGCCTACTTGCGGTTGATCGACGGCGATGGTTCGCGCCCCGCGTGGGACGGCAGGGGGCACTTCTTCGCCTCCGCGGCCATGGCCATGCGCCGCATCCTGGTTGACCGGGCGCGGGCCCGGGCCCGGCTGAAGCGCGGCGGCGGGCGCCAGCGGGTTGAACTCACAGACGAGATGGGCGCTTCCAAGAGCGAGGAGACTGACCTCGTGGCGCTGGACCGAGCCCTGGACAAGCTTGCGGCGTACGACGGACGCAAGGCCCAGGTGGTCATGCTCCGGTTCTTCGCCGGGCTCTCGATCGAAGAGACCGCTGGGGCAATGGGCCTTTCGCCCGCCACCATCAAGAACGAGTGGGCCTTTGCGCGGGCGTGGCTGCATCGCGAGATGGCGAAGGAGGCTGGCCCGGCGTGACCCAGCACGCATCGTTTCAGGAGCGCGTTGAAGCGCTGTTCGTCGAGCTCTTGCCCTTGGGGCGAGAGGAGCGGGAGCGGCTGCTCGACGCACGCTGCGCCGGCGACCCGGCGATGCGGGACGAGGTGGAATCGCTCCTCGGGCACCACAGCGAGTCTCCGGCGTTCCTGGACGCCGCGGCGATTCGGAAACTCGCGGAGCAGGAGGACGATGTCGAGCTTGCGCCGGGGACGAAGGTGGGGGAGTTCACGATCTCCGGCCCGCTCGGCAAGGGCGGCATGGGGCTCGTCTACCTGGCCACGCAGGCCCGGCCTGCCCGGACGGTCGCGCTCAAGGTCGTGCGCCGGTCGCTCTCGGGCTACTCCATCCTGCGTCGCTTCGAGCTTGAGGCCGAGATGCTGGGCAGGCTGCGTCACCCCGGAATTGCCCAGATCTTTCAGGCGGGTGTTGCGGACTTTGGGCTCGGCCCCACCCCGTACATCGCGATGGAGTATGTCAAGGGGCGCTCGATCACCGACACGGTGCGCGAGACTGACCCCGGCGTGAACGCGCGGCTCGAACTGGTCGCCCAGGTGTGCGACGCTGTGCAGCACGCGCACCAGCGGGGCATCATTCACCGGGACCTCAAGCCCGCGAACATCATCGTGGATGACGCCGGGCACCCCAAGGTGCTCGATTTCGGCGTTGCCCGCGCCACGGACGGCGATCTCCAGATCACCACGCTGCGCACCGACCTCGGGCAGCTCATCGGCACACTCGCGTACATGAGCCCCGAGCAGGTGCTGGGCGATCCGCGCGAAGTGGACACGCGCAGCGATGTCTACGCGATGGGGGTCGTGCTTTACCAGCTGCTCGCCGGGCGGCTGCCCCTGGACCTCTCCAAGGCGTCACTCGCCGACGCGGCCCGGCGGGTGCAGGATGAACACCCCGCGCGGCTCGGATCGCTCAACCCCGCGTTCAAGGGCGACATCGAGCTCATCGTCGCCAAGGCGATGGAAAAGAACAAGGCCCGCCGGTACCAGTCAGCCGAAGAGTTGGCCCGTGACCTGCGTGCGGCCGCCTCGGGCGAGGCCGTGCTGGCCCGCCAGGGGTCGCGTCTGTACGCGCTGCGCAAGGGCATGCGTCGGCACCGGGGCGCTGTCCTCGCGGGGGTCGCCGCACTGCTCGCGCTCGTCGCCTTCGCGGCCTATGCCGCGACCCAGGCCCGCAGGCAGCGGGATCTTGCGGGCCAGGAACGGGGGGCACGCCTCGCGGCGGACGCCGCCGAGCGCATCGCCCGCGCGCAGGCGGAGTCGCTTCGCCTGGGCCTGTATGTCAGCAACATCGGCTTCGCGCAGGCTGCGCTGGCGGCACGCGACCGCGACCGAGTCGATGCCGTGCTCGACTCGTGCCCGGAGGATCTCCGCGGCTGGGAGTGGACGCACCTCCGCGCGATCTCCGACACGAGCGACCTGGTGATCCCCATGCCCGGCTCGCGATCCATGCGCGCCGTCGCCTCCGCCCATGGCACAACCGTGGCCGCGATCGGGTACGACCACCACCTGCGACTGGCTGACCCGCGGAGCGGAGAGCCCGTGGCGAGCATCGACTTGAGCGGGGTCGGCAGGTATCCCACTCGGGTGTTTCCGAGCGCGGACGGCGGCACGGTCGTGGCATCGGTGGACCATCGCGCCCTCGTGGTGATCGATGCGAGATCGGGCGCGGTCCGTCGCCTCGGCACGTCCTTGGACCCCGCAGGCGGCCTCTTCGGCCTGAGCGCCGACGGCACGAGGGCGCTCGCTTGGCTGCCGCCTCCCGGTGAGGGCGAAGGCAAGGGCCGGCTCGGCATCATCGACGTTGAAGCAGACCGCGTGGTGCGCCGGTACAACGCCGCGGCGCCCTTCGTCGCGATCTACAGCCCGGACGAGCGCATCATCGCGCTGGGCTATGTCGGCGGCGTCGGCTTGCTCGATGCCGACACCGGGGTACAGATCAAGTGGTTCAGCGCGCCCGGCGCTGTGCACGCGATCTCCTTCGCGCCGGACGGATCGCGCTTCGCCTTCGCCGACTACGACGGCAACGTGAACATCGTGGACGCATCGACCCTCACGCTTCAGCGCGTGCCCGTCTCGAGCAACAAGCTGTTCGCCGCGTCGTGGAGCCCGGACGGAACACACATCGCACTCGGCGGCTCCGAGGGCGCGATTTTTCTCTACAACGTCGCCCGGCTCGGGAGCGATCGGGTGCTCTCCGGTCACGGTCTCACCATCGACACGGTGGCGTGGGCCCCGGACGGTTCGATCATCTCCGGCGCCCGCGACGGCACCATCCGGCGCTGGGAGAATCCCCTCGCCTCTCCCCAGCCCGAGACACGCCTCGGCCAACCCATCAACTCCGGCGTGTGGCTCCCCGACGAGAGCGCCATCATCGTCGGGGACCAGGGCGGCCGGATTGTCCGGGTCGATCGCGACGGGAGTGTCGCTCCTGGCACGTGGCCCACGCTCGACAGCTGGATTGTTGAGCTCGCGGTCAGCCCCGACGGCGCGATCGGGGCCGCGGTGGCGTACAGCGGCACCGTCTGCTTCTTCCGGATCGCCGACGGCGCCGAACTCGCGCGCGTGAAGGCACCGCAGGGGCGTGCGATCGACGTCAACTTCATGCCCGGCGGCGAGCTCGTATCCGTGGGCAGCGATGCCGACCATCTCGCCTTCTACAACCCTTTGACGGGCGAACTCGCCGGGCGCACGCCAACCCTCGCCCCCGGCGCCGCGCGGCACAGCTGGAGCCCCGATGGGGCCACGCTCGCGGTGCAGTGCGGCGACAACGCCATTCGCATCCTCGATGCCCGTACCTTGGAGACGCTCCACACCTGCGAACCCGCCGCCGCCTTCGCATGGCAGATCCGCTTTTCACCCGACGGCTCCCAACTCCTTGCCGCAATCGACGACGGCATGATCCTGTCCTGGAGCACGCTGGACTGGACACCCCTGCCGCCCTTTGTCGGGCACAAGGGCGGCGTCTTCACCATCTCGGTGTCGCCCGACGGACGCCGGCTCGCCTCCGGCGGCTGGGACAACACCGTCCGAATCTGGGACCTGCCCACCCGGCGCGAGCTGCTCACCATGCGCGTTCACACCAGCTCCGTGCACGTCTCGGAGTTCAGCCCGAAGGGCGCGGAGCTGCTGACCTGCGGGGGAGAGGGCCTGCTGAAAATGTGGGGCCGATTCGAGCCGCCCCGCGTGATGTCTCCGATGCCCTGACGGGCCGCGCCGCGCCGTCCCGCCTCCGGGGTTCCGCGACCTCGCCGGTTCCGCAGCGTCACACCGAGTCCCTCAGACTGGGCCCGGCAAGCGTTCGATCACCCGGACATCGACCAGTTCGGGTTCGACGCGGCGTGTGCCCCCCCATGTGCTGATCGCCGGCTCGACGACCGCTTCAATGGACATGCCCGATCGCAGGTTCGCCGCCCGCTGCGCCCAGTGCCAGCCCACCAGACGCATCGACGACCGTCCCGCCCGGATCATCAGCGAGGCATGGTCGCCGCAAGTCCCGAAGGTCTTCGGGTCCTGCGTGAGGGTCAACCCTGTGAGTCGCAGGCGCACGCGCGGGTTGCCCGCGCCGAAGGGTGCCAGCACCGAAAGTTCGTGCACCGCCCCGGTCGTGAGTTCTTCGGCGGCTGCGCTGGCGTCGTACTCCACCGTGCGGATGAGATCATCCGGCCCCAGCCGCTGGTTGGCGACTTCCACGAACCTGTCCCGGAACGTCTCGAAGCGTTCGGCGGGCAGGCGTACCCCGGCGGCCATGTCGTGCCCGCCCCAGGACTCAAACAGATCGCTGCACGCGCTCAGGGCGCTGTGCAGGTTGAAGCCCTCGATCGAGCGCCCGGACCCGTGGCAGACTCCCTCGTGCTCGCTCAGCAGCAGCACGGGGCGTGCGAATCGTTCGACCAGGCGAGAACACACGATGCCGACGACGCCCGCGTGCCACTCGGGGTGCGAGAGCACGATCGCGCGTCGATCGGGGCCGGTCATGCCGCCCGCCTCGGCCATCACCAGGGCCTGTTCGAGAATAGCGCGTTCGGTGCGGCGCCGGGCCTCGTTCTGCCGTGAGAGCTGGCGTGCCAGGTCGCGGGCCCGTTCGCCCGTGGCGGTCGTCAGCAGTTCAACGGTGTCGCGGGCGTGGCCCATGCGCCCGCAGGCGTTGAGGCGCGGCGCGAGCTTGAAGCCCACATCGTCCGCCTGAACGTTCTCACCCGCGAGCCCGCTCGCCTCGACGAGGGCGCGCAGGCCCTCGAACCGCGAGTGCTTGATTCGCGCCAGCCCGAATCTCGCGAGCACACGGTTCTCCCCGGTCAGCGGCACCACGTCGGCCACCGCCCCCAGCGCCGCCAGGGCAAGCAGTTCGATGAGGAGTTCGCGGAGCGCCGGGGTCACCCGCTCGCCGCCGCTCGCCAGTGTACTCATGCGCCAGGCGAGTTTGTACGCGACGCCCGCCCCGGAAAGATCTCCGCACGGGTAGGCCGACCCGGGCAGGCGCGGGTGCACCAGCGCGTAGGCCTCGGGCAGGTCTTCCTCCCGCGCCGGGGGGGTGTGATGGTCGGTGATGATCAGGTCCACCCCCCGCGCCCGTGCCTCCTCCGCCGGGCCCGAGGCGGTGATTCCGCAATCGACGGACACAATGAGGCGCGCGCCCTCGCTCGCCAGGAGCCCGATCGTCTCGCGGTGCAGCCCGTACCCCTCATCGAGACGGTGGGGCACGTAGGTGCGCACCGGCGCGCCCGGGGCGATCAGCGCCAGCGTGTGATGCAGGATGCCCGCAGCGGTGGCGCCGTCCACGTCATAGTCCGCATAGATGACGATGGGTTCGCCTGTGCGGGCCGCGCGCACGAGGCGCTCGGCGGCCCGGTCGAGCCCGGGCATCGCCGAGGGGTCGTGCAGGTCTCGCAGTGAGGGGTCGAGGAACTTCGCCGCGGCATTGCGGTCGCCGAGCCCGCGCCGCGCCAGCACGCGCTCCACGAGCGACGGGCCTTCGCCGTGCGCCGGGGGGCGTTCCCGCCACCGGCGCGTGAGGCCTCGTATGGTTGAATCAGAGCTGATGGCGAGATCCCGCCTGGTGGTGTGCAGCCGGCCCACGGTCATCCTTGACATGCTCCCACCGGGGCGGAGCGAGGTGCATTCATGGTCAAACTCAATCGCATTTATACCCGAACCGGCGACAACGGGACAACCGGCCTGGTGACCGGGGTGCGCGTCAGCAAGGCAGATATCCGCGTGCGCGCGTACGGCGAGGTGGACGAGGCGAACGCCTCGGTCGGGCTCGCCGTCTGCCACGCCTCGTCGGGCGCACACCTCGGGCGGCACGACCGGCGAATCGCCTCCGAACTGCGGCGAATCCAGCATGATCTCTTTGACCTCGGCGCCGATCTTGCCACCCCTGTGGGCGAGGTCGATCAGCGCCCTCGCAAGCCTCTGCGCATTCTGCCCGAGCAGGCCACGCGCCTGGAACATCTCATCGATGAGTTCAACGAGCATCTCGAACCGCTGCGCAGTTTCGTGCTTCCCGGCGGGTCTCTCCTCGCCTCCGCGCTGCACCTGGCTCGCACCGTGACGCGACGGGCCGAACGCACGGCGGTCGAACTGATGCAATCCGATGCCGCCGGGACCAACCCCCACGCCATCACCTATCTCAACCGCCTCAGCGACCTGCTCTTTGTTCTCGCCCGTCTCGCCAATGACGAGGGGCGCGCCGATGAGCTCTGGGTGCCCGGGGCGACCCGGGCCGGATGACCGCGTCCGCCCGTTCTCGCAGGGCCGGACCGCCGGACCTCCCGCTCGCCCCTCCGCCGGAGCCACCCCCTTGACCAACCCTCCCGCCGATCCCGATGCTCAAGCGCCGGCGCATCAGAGTCCGCTGCTCGCGCTCTTCCGCGATCCCGGCTTCGAGCCCGCGCCGACGATGCTCCCGTGGGGGCCCCCCGCGGCACCGATCGAACTCGTGGAATCCTTCGGTGAGCCGGCTGTCGAGTACGCCGCCATGCGCAAGGCCGCGGCCCTCATGGATCTCCCGCAGCGCGGCCTGCTTGAACTCACCGGCCCCGACCGCCTGTCATTCCTCGACCGGATGCTCACCCAGCTCCTTCGGGATACGCCCGAAGGGCGCTGGCGGGCCTCGTTCTGGCTCAGTCGCCAGGGGCGCATCGACGCCGACGTACGCGTCGTCAACCTCGCGGGGCGCACGCTCATCGACCTTGACCGGCACCTCGCTCCCGCCGTCAGGCAGGCCTTGGAGCGGTTCATCATTACCGAGGATGTCGCCCTCCGCGACCGCAGCGCCGAGTTTCACCGGCTCGCGCTCCACGGCCCCGGGAGCGCGCCCGCGTTATGCGCGCTCGCCGAGCCGGACGACCGCGCTGCCCTCATCGCCCTCGAACCCGGGCACGCCGCCATCGTGCGCCCGCAAGGCCAACGCGTCGTGGTCTTTCGCGCCGATGAAGTCAGTGCCCCGGGCCTGCACATCATCGTTCCGCGTGATGCCGCCGCGCCGCTCTGGCGCGCCCTCACCGAGGGTGTCGAACCGATCCGCCCCGCCGGATGGGCCGCCTTCAACGTCGCACGCATCGAAGCCGGCACCCCCCTGTTCTGCGTTGACTTCGGCCCCACGAATCTCCCGCACGAGAGCGGCGTCCTTCGAGACCGCGTGTCCTTCTCCAAGGGCTGTTACCTGGGCCAGGAAGTCGTCGCCCGCATGGAGGCCCGCAAGCAGTTCAAGGCCAGTCTCGCCGCGCTCAGGCTCGACCCCTCCTCGCGCGCCCCCTCCGGCCCTTGGCCTGAACCGCACGCCGGGGCTTCGGTCTTTATCCCTCCGGAGTCTCCCGGTGCGGGGTCGCCCGGCACGGATGCGTCACCCAAGCCGGTGGGGGCCGTGACCAGTTCCGCCCCCAGCCCAATGCTTGGGGATGAGCCCGTCTGCTTCGCCATGCTGCGGCAGTCGTGCCTCACCCCGGGCACCCGCGTGCTCATTGACATCCCCGGGCAGCCGCCGGCGCTGGCGACCGTGCAGCCCGGGCTGCGCACCCTGCCCGGGCAGATGTAGTTTCATCCGGCCCCGGAACCGCACCCCGGCAAGGTCTCCCCCCCCGGTTACACTCCGTCCATGAGCACGGAACGCTTGATGTCCGGAACTGCGGCCGGACCGGTCGAGGAGCAGACCAACTGGGCCCTGCGCCCGACCCGCATCGAGGAGTACGTCGGCCAGCCCGAACTCCTCGAACGCCTCTCCATCGCCATCTGCGCCGGGCGAGAGCGCAAGGAACCGGTCGAACACGTCCTTCTTCACGGCCCGCCCGGACTCGGCAAGACCACCCTCGCCCACGTGATTGCCAGCGAGATGGGCTCGAAGCTCCATACTACCTCGGGTCCCGCGCTCGCACGCGGCACCGACCTCGTGTCATGCCTCACCCGCCTCGAACACGGCGACGTGCTCTTCATCGACGAGATCCATCGCCTGCCCATCGCCGTCGAGGAGTTCATCTACCCGGCCATGGAAGACTTCAAGATCGACATCTGCGTCGACAGCGGCCTGCACGCCCGGACGGTGCAGATCAAGTGCAAGCCATTCACGCTCATCGGCGCGACGACCCGGGCCGGGCTTCTCTCCGCGCCCTTGCGCTCCCGCTTCGGGCTCACCCACCACCTGCGCTTCTATCGCCCGGAGGAACTGCTCGAAATCCTTTCCCGTTCCTGCCGCCTCCTCGGCATGGGCGACCCCGACACCCGTTCACTCGAAGCCATCGCCCGCCGCTCGCGGGGCACGCCGCGCATCGCCAATCGTCTGCTCCGGCGGGTCCGGGATTTCGCCCAGGTGCGTGCCGGGGGGCGGCTGAGCACCCGAATCGTGGATGATGCGCTAGCCCTCGAAGGCGTCGATGCACTCGGCCTTGACGAGCTGGACCGCACCTACCTCCGCACCATCGCGGGCACGTATTCAGGGGGGCCGGTCGGGCTGGAGACCGTTGCCGCCACCATGAATGAAGATGCGGGCACGCTCGAAGATGTCGTGGAGCCCTACCTCCTCCAGGTCGGGTTCCTCGCGCGGACCAGGCGCGGCCGGGCCTTGACCCGCGCCGCCGCCTCCCACCTCGGTCTTCGCCCCGAGGCCGCCCCAGTGCTGGACGAGCCCGGCGAGGCGCCCCTCTTCCGCTGAGGCCGCTTCGGCGCAGCCTCGGACACGCGCGCAGAGCCCATCGGCGCTCCGGTTCCGGCCCGGGCCTCCCCCAGGCTGGGGAGCCATTTATCGTGCGGGTACCCGTTCCTGCACGCCGATCTCGCAACCGCTCCACGAGTTGGGAGAGCGGTCCCGGACCCTCGCCTGGCCCCGGCGGGTCGGTCCACTCGGGCCGCCCCCTCCTTCACATGTACCGCCTCCCCCCAAACTCGATCCACCCGCCCTCGCGACGGCCATCCGGATCGTGGTGGGTCCAGTGAATGGCGCCCCCCAAGTCGTTCCACGCAAACTCGCCCCGAACGATGAACTCCTCTCCCTCCGAGATCGGCACGCGCGGCGCCAGTTCGAGGTTGTGGCTGACTTTGACCGTAAAGTCATTTCCGCGCCCGTCCTCGCCCACCTTGACGAGCAGGCGCTGGTGCCGTGAGCCCTCGCGGTCATCGGCGAGCACCTTGAGCACCCGCAGTCGGGCCGTGACCCATTCGGCCTCGGCCCGGGACTTCACGAGCCGGAGCACCGCCTCCGGTCCCGGCACCCCTCGGGGGGGCTTGGCCCGGCTGGCCTTGCCCACCGGGGCCGCTCTGGGCGGGGGAGGTGCCTCCCGCCGACTCCCCTTGCGGTCGTCCCGCTGAGTCGGCATCGAGAACATCTCGGCCTTCCGCCGGGTCGCCGAACGCAGCCACCTCAACAGCACCGTGAGCCCCAGCGTGCCGAGCACCTTCAGGATGGACTGGCGGTCTCCGAGTCGGCGTCTGGGCATGACGACAGGATACGGCTTCATCTCGCTGTGGATTCGACCCCGGGGAGTTGCGGCCGCGCTGAAACTCGGGTAGGTTCAGTGAAGCCACATTGCGCGCCGCGGGCGCGCGCTCAGTCGTGAAGGAGAGCCACATGGCGAAGAAGGCCAAGAAGAAGGCCAAGAAGAAAGCTGCGAAGAAGGGCGGCAAGAAGAAGGCGAAGAAGACCACTAGGAAGGCGGCTTCGCGTCCGGCCAAGAAGGGAGCGAAGAAGGCCGCAAAGAAAACCAAGAAGAAGGCCGCCAAGAAGAAGGCCCGCCGTACGGTGATGTACAGCAGTGCGGGCAAGAAGCTGTACGCGGTGCGCAGCGCAGACGGCCAGTTCAAAGACATCCAGACATACCAGCGTGCCCACGCCGCGGATCTTCGTCAGTCATCCGACGCCGAAGAGGCCGCGCCGACCTCCGCGCCGTCCAACGGCGCCCCGGGCATGGGTTGATTCGGTTTTGGCACAGGCGATCAAACGGGGTGAGCCGGGCTCGCCCCGTTTGGCGTTGGACTCATCGCGAGGGCCCGAGTCGGGCAACCCTCTCAGGCGAAACCCCAACAAGCTCATGGGCGAGCGGCTCGCCCAAGGGATAACCGCCATGCTCACCTTCCGCCCCGTCGGGTTGCTTGCCTTTTCACTCGTCAGCATCGCCTTCTCGGGGTGCGGCCCCGAGGCAAAGTCCCGAAACACCGTGCGTTTGAGCGTCGCCTCCCGAGCCGATGCGCCGTTTGGGGTGCTTACGCCTGGATCATCGTCGTCAACACCATCCTTGGCAATCGCGCCAGGTGTTGCGCGGGTTCCTCGGAGTCGGGACACTTAGGGCAGCTCGCGAGTTTGCTTGAGATTCTCGCGCCGCGTGAGCGCCGCCAGAAGTTCGTCGCTCGCCTTCGCGGTCAGCCGCCCTTGCTCGTGCGCCAAGCGCACCAAGTCGCGCGCGGCCGCCAGAGAAGACGCCGAGTCTTCATGCAACAGCGGCTCCAGCCTGTTCCAAAGCGTTTCCGACGCGATGGGCGCGGCGGACCCCTCGTCTTGACCCTCCTCCGGACCGTCGGGTGATTCCTGCGCTCCCGAAGTCGGAGCAGTTACCGTATCGGTGTCGCCCGAGGGAGAACCCTTGATACCGGCGTCAAACTCATCGGCGTGATCGCGCTCATTCTCGGCCCGTCGGCTCGCCTGATTCGAGAGCCCGAGCCAGTAGGCCCCGGCGATCAAACCCGGCGCGGTGAGCATGAACACGATCCACAATGGGACACTCGACCGGCGCCGCGGCAGCAGCGAGACGAGCGGGTCCGGTGCGGGCCTGCGCGACATGCTCGCCTCCTGCTGTTGAAGGTCCGCTTCCGCGGTTCGCACGGGCGGCGGCTCATCCGCCTCTGCGACCTGTCCCGCGCTCAGCGGCGTGCTGGCGGCAGCAATGATCCCTGCGGGCGCTTGCCCGGGGAGCAGCCGGGTCGCGAGCAGTCCGAGGTGTTGTCGATCGGCATCGGAGTGGAATGAAGCGCCGCATCGCGAGCACAGAATCTCGTCGGCCCGGGCCGGAGCCTGGCAGTTGTGGCACATTCCGAGAAGATGGGCGACCCCCGGCGTGCGCTTCGCCAAGCACCAGAACTGGTTTGTGCCCGGCCCGCGCAAGATTGAGCCTGGTTGCAATCGCTTCCGGGCCGCGAGCTCGCGAATGGTCTCATACGAGCATCCGGGGCGATAGGGATGTAGGGCATCGCGGATGAACCACGGCCCCATATGGTTCTGCGAGGCCTGCCGCGAGAGTGGATCGAAGAATCCGGCGCAATGTGTGCAGCGATCGAGATCCCGGGAAACGCCGCCACAGTACGGGCAGAGGACGGCTCGGGGCTTGGGTTGCGGGCGTGGGACGCGCGGCTCCATGCGCATTCGTATGCTCGGACGCGGCGCAACGCGCGCGGGAGGTGCCGGATGGTCCCAGGTCGTCGTATGGTGCTCGCGGGGAGCGTAGCCGGAATGATGGCCGGTTGGGCGGGCGGAGGCGAGGCCTCGGCGCGGACCCGGACTCAGCAGGTCATCCCGCCGGCGATGATCGACGGTGCTCCGGTCGAGTGGGATGAGTTGCGCCCGCTTTTGGCTGAGGCGGCAGGTTCGGTGATCCTGCAGGAAATCGCGCTGGGCCGGGCGCTCAAGGCCGCCTGCCGCGCCGAAGGTGTGCTCGTCACCCCGGAAATGATCGCGCGAGAGCGCGATGAACTCGCCCGCGTGATGTCGCAAGCGGGGCTGACACCCGATGAGCAGGGGCGCGTTGCGCAGCGCGTGCTGGCCTCCCGCGGCATTGGCGATGCGCGCCTCCAGGGGTTGCTCGAACGCAATGCCATGCTTCGTGCGATTGCGTCACGCGGTCTGGTGGCGAGCGAGGATGAACTCCGCGAGGCCCACGACGTGCTGCACGGCGAACGAGTGCAGGCCCGCATCATCGTGTGCCGCACGAGCGAGCGCGCCTTCGGGGCCCTGGCCCGAATCCGTACAGCGGTTGAGGCGGGCACAGCCGTGGTGCAGGCTTTCGCGGCTGAGGCGACCGCCGTCTCGACAGACGCATCATCCGCCCGAGGGGGCGCGATGGAGCCCGTGAGCGTTCGCGACCGTCGGTACGGTGAGAATCTTCGCTCGACGCTCGCCACGACCAGCCCGGGCCAGGTGTCCGGCGTCTTTGCCATCGGCGATGGTTGGGCGTTCGTGCTGGTCGAGGGACGATTGCCGCCGGATGGTGTTGATCTTGACGCATCGCGCACGGAAGTCGAGCGGCTGGTCCTTGCGCGAAAAGAGCGAGCGCGAATGCAGGAAATCGGCGAGTCGCTTCAACGAGCTTGTGTCGTCGAGGCCAGCGATCCGTCGCTTCGGTGGAGCTGGCGCACGCGCGCCGAGGCAACCGACGGGAAGTAGCCGCGTGGACCCCTGGTACCCAGCGCATCGTCACAAGATTCTCGTGCTCGGGTGGCCGCCGCAGTGACAGCAGCGCGTGCGCCTCGGCGGATCTCGCATCCTGCCGAGAATCGCTACCGACGCCCGCAGCGTGTGAATCAAGGCTGCTCCCGCTCCGTCGGAACAGCCTTCGTCCGCAGATCACCCGATCGGCCCCGTTGACCGCGTGACATCCGTCGCGCAGCGGCCAATGGCATGTGGCGCTGCCGCCCCTTGCCTCGAAACAGCCTTGGTTGACGCGGAAGCATGAGGGATCCAGCGTCTGGAAGATGAGCCATCTTCTCGTGCAGTCAGCCCGCGTTCATCGCCTCGGGCACGAACCTCCCCGCGCTCACCATCGACGCCGGCAACCCCACGTGCCCGCCGTCCACCACGTGGCTGGTGCGCTGCATCATCGAGAACGCCTGCGGCAGCGAGTCCAGCG
>JADLCM010000006.1 GCA_020847175.1 Phycisphaerales bacterium | reverse complement strand
GCTCAGCCTGAACGAGGCCGAGGTCGAGTACCAGAACTGGTTCAACCAGACGCAGACGACCGGCGCGCAGTGGAAGGGCAACATCGAGAAGGCCGGCGAGCTCCGCGGCCTGTTCAGCCAGCTCACGCTGTCGGCCCTCGACACCGTCGGGCCGACGGTCGCGGGCTTGCCCGTGCTCGGTCCAGCGCTGCCCGCGTTCACGGGCATCGTCGGCCTTTTCATCGGCTCGGGCCGGCTCCGCAAGGAGAAGGAAGCGTCGTTCAACAAGGGCCTGGAGAAGGGCAGCGGCCTGACGAGTGGAGGGGGGGCATGAGTCTCCTGCACACCGACTCGGACAAGCGCACGGGATCACTTGGTGTCGTTGAGAAGAGCGAGGATCTTCTTCGCCACTTCCTGACTCATCGAGTAAATCCAGCAGTGGTGCTCATGGTCGCGCTTGACCTGGAAGGGCCAAGTCTCAAGGCCGTACCGGCTCTTCACACGACGCCCAAACGCGCCGAGCGTCCCAGCGATCGTGTTCCAGTCCGCCTTCGGCTTGTTCTTCAGCGCGGCGGCGAGGTCCTGTGTGGTGAGCCACTCGCCAGGCCGCGCGGCCATCGCGCGAAGCAAATCGCGCATCGCCGGACCCGAGTCTTCGACCATCGTGCGAAGCCGAGATGGCGTCCATTCGTCCGTCGCGCCGTTGCCCATGGGCGGCTCCTCGATGGTCGCGGTCGCGGACGGTGCAGCACCCTCCAGTTGAGCGATCAGGCCGTACACCTGCGACAGGTGCTTGCGGGGAACCAGAACGTTCACGAGATCTTCAGTCGCCATTGTCGGTCTCCTTTAGATGAATCAGGAGCATTGTCGCACATATACGCATCAATGTCAATCAACAATGATGAACCAAAGCGACAATATGTGCGAATTGACGTACCAACGGTCCTGCAAGACGCCGTTTGTTCGGATTATGGAGGGGGTTTGGCGTGATCACCATGCGGATCAAGGACATGTTCTTCGACCGCGCGGCGGTGGGCCTCGCGGTCGATGGGGCCAAGCGGAAGGTGCTCAGCAAGGCCGGCGCGTTTATCCGCACGGCGGCCCGCACGAGCATCCGCAAGCGCAAGGGCTCCGCGCCTGCAGGAAAGCCTCCCCACTCGCACGAGGGGAGCCTTCGACGGCTCATCCTCTTCGGGTACGACAGGGCGGCGGACTCCGTGGTCGTCGGCCCGGTGGGGTTCAAGAAGAGCGTCGCGCCCAACGTGCTGGAGTACGGCGGGGACACGGTTGTGCTCCGACGGCGCGGGGGACGGCTCACGTCGCAGAAGGTCAAGATCGCCGCGCGGCCGTACATGGCCCCGGCGCTGGAAAGGGAGCGGCCGAAGCTGCCGCTGCTGTGGCGGAACTCCATTCGGAAGGGAGCCTGATCGGTGGCCGACTCGCGAGGCATTCGGGCTGGACGGGCGTTCGTCGAACTCGGCGTGAGCGACAAGCTCACTGCTGGGCTTCGCCGCGCCCAGAAGCAGCTCCAAGCCTTCGGTGAGGGCCTGCGGTCCGTCGGCACGAGGCTCGCAGGCATCGGCGCGGCGGCGGTGACGGCGCTGCTTGGCACGGCCAAGGCGTTCTCCGACACGGGCGACATGCTGGACAAAATGAGCCGGCGGACGGGCGCGAGCGTGGAGGCCCTGTCCGAGTTGGGATTCGCGGCCGACCTCTCCGGTACCGACCTCGAGACGCTCGAGTCCGGCCTGCGGAACATGCAACGGACGCTCACCGAGGCGGCACAGGGGTCGAAGTCCGCTGGCGAGGCACTCGGACGGCTCGGGTTGAGTGCGGCGCAGCTCGCCGGGCTGTCACCCGACGAGCAGGTCAAGGTTCTCGCGGAGCGCCTGTCGCAGGTCCGTGACCCGGCGCTACGGGCCGCGCTCGCGATGGAGGTCTTCGGCAAGGCCGGGACCAAGCTCCTGCCGCTCATGGCCGACGGCGCAGCGGGGATCGAAGCGATGCAGGAGGAGGCCCGGCGCCTCGGCCTCACGGTCAGCACCGAAACCGCTCGCGACGCGGCCGCGCTCAACGACGCCCTCGGCACCCTGTGGAAGGTCCTCAAGCAGGGCGTGTTCACCATCGGCGGGGCGCTCGCGCCCACGCTGAAGGACCTCGCCGAACGGATCACCCGCATCGTCGTGAGCGTCACCACCTGGATCAGGGCGAATAGGGAGACCGTTGTGTGGGCGCTCAAGGTCGCGGCGGCCGTTGCCGTGGCGGGGATCGCCATCATTGCGCTGGGCTACATCGTCTCCGGGATCGGCGCGGCGCTCGGCATCGTCGCCGGACTCATCGGCGGTATCGGCACCGCGTTTGGCCTGATCGGTGCCGCTATCGCGGCGATCCTGTCGCCGGTCGGGCTGGCGATCACCGCGATCGTGGCGCTCGGCGGCGTGCTCATCGTCACTACCGGCGTCGGCGGGGAGGCCCTCTCCTGGCTGGGCGAGCAGTTCACCCGGCTCCGCGACTGGGTGGCCAAGGTCGTCGGCGGCATCTCCGACGCCCTCGCGGCGGGCGACATCGCGCTTGCCGCGGAGATTCTGTGGTTGTCCCTGAAGGTCGTCTGGCAGCAGGGCGTCGCGGCGCTGAACAAGGTCTGGCTGGAGGCCAAAGAGTTCTTCGTCTCGACCGCCTACGGCATGTGGTACGGGGCGCTGGCCGCGGCGGAGATCGTCTTCCACGCGCTTGAGATCGCGTGGATCGAGACGACCGCCTTCCTATCCAAGACCTGGACCAACTTCACCACAGGTTTCCAGCAGGTATGGGAGTCGGCATCGTCGTGGGTTGCCAAGCGCATGCTGGAGATTCAGGGGCTGTTTGATGATGGGCTCGACGTGGACGCCGCGAAGAGGGCCGTCGATGATCAACTCGAATCGCGTCTGGCGGAACTGGAAAGCGCGGCCCGGCGGCAGGTGGCCCAGCGCGAGGGGCAGCGCGCGGCTGAGCGCGAGCAGGCCGCCGCCCTGCACGAGGCGACCCTTGCCGGGATCGGGCGTGATTTTGAGGAGGCCCAAGCCGCGCTCAAGGCGAACACGGAGGCGGGGCTCGCGGAGTCGCAAGCGGCGCTCGACGCGGCCAAGCAGAAACTCGCCGACGCCATCGAGCAGGCCCGCCAGAAGCGCGAGGCGGCGGACGCGGAGCGCGGGACAGCCCGCACGCCGCGAGACCTGATGGCCGAGTTCGAGGACCGCCTCGCGGGACTTGGCGAGGTCATCGGCAAAGGAATCAGCGTGCGGGGCACGTTCAACGCCCGCGCAGCGCAGGGACTGGAGTCCGACGGCGGGTCCGCCGAGCGCACCGCCCGCGCCACGGAGCAGACCGCAAAGCACACCAAGCGTCTGGCCGACGCCGCGCAGAGCGGCGGCCTGACCTTCGCCTAAGGAGCGTTCGTGCCGATTACGGTGACGGAGAAGTTCGAAAGCCGCAAGTCCACCAAGGGCGACAACCCTTCGGCGGAACTGGTCTACACCGTGCGCGGGACCAACGACGATCTCGCGGCCCGCAACGCCGCCGAGACCACCAGCCCCGCGACCTATGACGGCCAGCCCCGGCAATCCACCTCCGTCGAGCCGGTTGGCGATGAGCTGTGGGAGGCGGTGGTCCGCTACGGGAAGGCCCAGGGCGGATCGCTCCCGGAGCCGGGCGAGAGCATCTTCTCCTTCGACACCGGTGGCGGCACGCAGCACATCACGCAGAGCAAGGACACCGTGTCCTCGCACGCGCCCTCGGGCTCGTCGCCCCCGGACTTCGGCGGCGCGATCGGCGTCACCGCTGACGGCGTCGAGGGCGTGGACGTCACGGTTCCGGTGTTCCAGTTCTCCGAGACGCACTACTTCACCAACGACCAGGTGACGCCATCGTACAAGGGCACACTCTTCTCGCTCACCGGCAAGGTGAACTCCGGCGCATTCAAAGGATTCCAGCCGGGCGAGGTGCTGTTCCTGGGTGCATCGGGCGCGAGGCGCGGCACCGACCCCGACGACGACTGGGAGATCACGTTCCGGTTCGCCGCCAGCCCCAACGCGAGCGGCATCTCCGTCGGCGACATCAGCGGCATCAGCAAGAAGGGATGGGAGTACCTGTGGGTGCGGTACGCCGACCAGGAGGACACCGGGTCGCACGCCATCGTGAAGCGCCCGGTTGCGGCGTATGTCGAGCGAGTGTACGACGAGGGCAACTTCGCAGGGCTGGGGATCTGACGCATGGGCGACGTGTTCCGCAAAGTCCGCGCAGGCCAACCCCTCCGCATCCCTGCGGCGGCGTACAACGCCTTCGTCGATGCGGCGGTCGATCTGCGCCGGCGTGAGCGGAACGCCAACGCGGGATCGGCGCTGGAGCCCGCGCAGCGCGGCATCGTGCTGGTACGCAACGACTCCGACGACGACATCGAGCCGTACCACGCGCTGGCCATCACCGGTGTGCTCGTCCAACCCGACAGCGAGGACCAGGAACGGACGTTCCACAGCCGCACGCCGCTGACGGGGGAGGTCGCCACAGAGGAATCGCCATCGCTTTCCTTTGTGCTGGCGCTTCAGCCGATCAAGCCTGGAGACCTCGGGCGTTGCGTGCTCACGGGCGTCACGCCCGCGCGAGTCTTCATCACCAACGAGACGGACACGACTTGCGAGCTGGCTCCCGAGGAGACCATGCTGGCCAGCACGCCCATGGGCGGCATCCCCATCCTGTGGAAGGAGGAGGGCACCGGGGAGAAGTGGGCCGTCATCGAGATGGGGCAGCCGTCGCCCGGGCGCGTCACGGCGATCCTCGGGGCAGCGCAGCCCATCCCAACCGAGAACAACCGCTGGCGCTACCCGTGGGTGGAGGCCCGGATCGACGGCGACCCCGGCAGCGACACCTACCTCCGCTATGTCCCCGTGCCCGAGGGACTGTCGTCGCAGCTGGCCGGTGGCGGTGAGGACCCGACGCGGCTGGCGATCAACCGCTTCGAGGCCCATCACATGAACGACTTCGACCCCGGCTCCGGCTTCGGCGGCCTGCTGGGGCTCGGGCCGGTCTGCGAACTGCCGGGCGTGCTACCCAAGTGCCCGCCCGCGCGGTCGCTCAAGCCCAAGTTGATGCCGATCCCCGAGGGTGTCTGCGTGCAGCTCACCTGCGAGCGTAACAGCAAGGGCAGGCCGGTGTGGGTGTTCGAGGCGATGAGCCTGATTGAGATCGCCGACCCGGCCGACGAGGACCGCAAGTTCAACATCTACATCGAGGGAGG